>JBOFBS010000300.1:0-2807 GCA_051645725.1 Aeromonadaceae bacterium
AGCAGGCCTCCAAGAAATGGACCATGCCGATCCAGAATTGGAAGCTTGCCCTAAATCGTTTTATTATCGAGTTCGGTGATCGCCTGAACGGTCACCTGTAATGGAGTGGGCAGTTACACAGAATTATTTACAGGCTCGACGCTGGTGGCCAACAGTTGATATTTCCGCATCTGGCGATGACATATGTGAGACTCGATAGAGTTTTATTTCCTCTGGAATGATAGCCTCGTCAATATTTATCAATCAGTTAACGACGAGATGGAACAACTTAATCGAGCCCTTGCCTTACACCAGTTACTATTGGAATTTCGTTACCCTGTTCCACGCTCCGTCATCCTTGAGCGGCTTGAGTGTTCAGCCAGCACCTTCAAACGGCTACTGGAATTGTTGCGAGACCGCTATCAGGCACCGATCATCTGGGATCCGATCGCCCGAGGTTATCGTTACGATACCGATGATGGCCGATTTACCTTGCCAGGTGTCTGGCTTACCGAATCAGAAGCCTTCGCCCTGTTGATGGCCAATCGCCTGCTACAAGATGTGCAGCCCGGCCTACACCAACAAGGGCTGGCCCAACTGCAGGACCGCATCGGTACATTACTTGGTCCCCAGTGGCAGAGTCAGGCAGACCGGCTGCGAGTTGAGAGCATAGGGCGCCAGTATGTAGCACCTGAACTATTCCTGCCGCTGGTGCAGGCCCTGTTTGCCAGGCGCCGAGTCCAATTCCACTATAGTGCCACCTCGCATCAGGCCGAAATCCGGCGCGTCTCTCCCCAGCGCCTGTGCTGGTATCGGGACAACTGGTACTTGCTCGCCTGGTGCCACGAACGAAAGGCACTCCGCATCTTCGCTTTGAGCCGCATTGCCGACCCCCTTGAACTTGATGAGGTCGCCTACGACAGCAAGACGCAGGAGTTGGACGCACTCTTCTCCAACGGCTATGGCATCTTCGCAGGCAATATCATGCAGCAAGCCGAGTTGCGCTTTGATCCAAGCGCGGCCCCCTGGGTCAGAGATGTGCAGTGGCATCGCGATCAAATCCAGACACTAGAGCAGAGCGGCCATATTCGCCTTAGCTTCCCCTATGCCGACCAACGCGAACTGGTGCGCGACCTGATGCGCTTTAACGGTGAGATCGAAGTACTGGCACCACCTGAACTACGTCAGCGCGTGATAGCCGCCATGGAGGCGGGGTTAAAAAAACATGGAGCAACCACATCAGTAGTCCAGCCGGTGAGCCAGTGAGAAGAAGATAATGGCCAACGTGATGAAACAAAGGGCGGCTGCAATATGATGAACCGAAGACGAAAAACGACGGACACTGAGTCAGAGATCGCTGCTGTCCCCTTTGAATTGTGCCCGGCCAAGACCTACCAAGATCGGCAAGGCGTACCCCAGTTTGGCCGGAGTGTGTTTAACCACTGCCAGATAGTGGGAGAAACTGCACGGGCTTTGCTGGACCGCATACCAGCGACGATTCGACAGGCCCTCTTTCCACATGGGAGCGCCCTACAGGCCGCCCTTCACGACATCGGTAAGATCAGCCCCGTATTTTTCCTCAAATTACAGTGTGCGGTGGAGGGGGAGCACTCCTCTTGGCTGCAACGAATGCCTCAATTCCGAGCAATACAGGAACGTGACTGGGGTGGCCATGCCGGTGTCAGTGAGCTGGCCCTCGCCGCAATCACAAACAACCCGTTTGTTCCTCGAGTCGCCGGGCAGCACCACGGTTTTAATCCGCCTGATGCGATGTTAAGCGCCAGTGCCGAGCAGCTTGGTGGGAAATCCTGGCAAGCAGAACGGTGCAGACTGGTGGAGGAGTTACAACGGGTTATGGGGGAAGAAATCCCCACTATCACGACGCCGGAACAAGCAAGACTATTGGCAGGGCTGACCACTGTGGCAGATTGGATTGGCTCTGGTCATCACTTTGAAGACCCAACAATCCCCTGGCAGCCAAGAATAGAACAAGCATTGGATGATGCTGGATTTGTCTTGCCTCAGGTGCGTAAAGGGCTGGCCTTTGGTGATATTTTCAGGGCTGAGGATGGGACACCTTATCAACCCAATGAACCTCAACAGCTTCTCCACCAGCATATCCAGGGAGTCGGTGTCTATGTGCTTGAGGCGCCAATGGGGCTCGGCAAGACCGAGGCCGCGCTCCATGCAGCCTACAAAATGTTGGAAGAAGGCAAGGCCACGGGCATCTATTTTGCTCTACCCACTCAACTTACATCCAACAAGCTGTTAGACCGCTTCAATGACTACCTCAAGCAGATCCTGACCGAAGAGAGTCCGCACCGTCACTCCCTGCTACTTCATGGCAGTGCCTGGTTGGTCAATCAGGCGTTGGGAGAAGAGGGCAAACCCGGCCGCAGCTGGTTTGACAGTGCGAAGCGTGGTTTGCTGGCACCGTTTGCCGTAGGCACCCTCGATCAGGCATTGATGGCCGCCATGAACGTCAAGCACGGTTTTGTCAGGGCCTTTGGCCTGGCGGGCAAGGTGGTGATCCTCGATGAGGTGCACAGTTATGACGCCTACACTGGCGTGATCCTCGACGAGCTGATCCAACTACTTCGAACCCTGCACTGCACCGTAATTATTCTCAGCGCAACGCTGAGTCAGGCTCGCCGCAGTGAGTTGCTCGGGCAGCCGACACAGCAAGACTCCTACCCTCTCATATCCGTATCAACGGGTATAACGCCATCACTGCTGCAAGAGCTGGCGGTAACACCAGAGGAATCCCGCTCAGTTCATCTGCAATGCAAACCCATGGCAGACCAGAGTGTGTTAGAGGAAGCGCTCAT
>JBOFBS010000301.1:0-1716 GCA_051645725.1 Aeromonadaceae bacterium
CAGTCATTCATTTTCATACCCTCTTTGGTTTACTATATTTCTAAAATAATCGAAACATTGGGGTGGTCAAGATATTTCTGGTATTATCGAAATATGTTCCATCAAGGAGAGTGATCTATGGAGTTGGAAGAAGTTGCCAAGGCACTGAAAGAGCTGGGTCATCCGACTCGGTTGTTCATTTTCAAGCATTTGGTTAAAGCGGGAGAGCAGGGCCTGCCTGTCGGAGAGTTGCAAAAGCAGCTCGCCATTCCCGCATCGACCCTGAGCCACCACATTGCCGCGCTGGTCTCGGTTGGTCTGGTCAAACCGAACCGGGAGAGCCGTACCCTGCTGTGCGTCTCCCAATACGAAGTGCTGGAAGAGATCATCGCGTTTTTCCGTGAAGAGTGTTGTGTAAACAGCAACTGTACCTAAATACATCAATAGCAAGGTTTGGGTGGGTTGATCATTTCAACTATTCTTGTATAGTTGTAATCATGAAGTGAGTGAGGAGGTTCAAATGAATAAAGATACAGCCACTAAAGTCTTCGAGTCTCTCGCATCCGGTATCCGCCTCGATGTATGGCGTCTGCTGGTCAAGGCAGGGCTGGAGGGGATGGTCGCTGGCCAGCTTGCCAGTGAACTGGATATCGCCCCGAACACTCTTTCATTCCATCTGAAAGCCATGCTGCATGCAGGCCTTGTCTCGGTGGAGCAAGAGGGCCGTTTCTTGCGTTACCGCGCCAATATTCCCCTGATGCTCGACTTGATCGGTTACCTCACCGAGGAGTGCTGCGCCGGTCATCCGGAAGCCTGCGGGGTGATGAGGGCGGAGTCTGGCTGCTCACCCCATGTATTACCTGCGCAGCCATGCTGCAATAAGGAGTAGACCATGAGACTGATACAAGTATTCGACCCGGCCCTGTGTTGCTCCAGCGGCGTCTGTGGCACAGATATTGACCAAAATCTGGTGATCTTCGCTGGCGATGCCGAGTGGCTCAAGCAGCAGGGGGGATCTCTATATCGCTTCAATTTGGCGCAGCAACCTCTGGTTTTTGCTGAGACCCCGGCGGTGGCTTCTTTCTTGGAACTGTCCGGTGAAGAAGGATTGCCGGTGACGCTGGTGGATGGTCAGGTGGTACTCACCGGTCGCTATCCCAGCCGCGCTGAACTGCTCCGCTATGCAGGGCTGGGGTTGCCGAAAGCACCAGAAAGCGATGGTGCCGAAGTTGAACAGCCAGCAGCCGAGCCCAACAAAGCCGGTGCCATCAAAGGGATCGTCAAGAGTGGATGCTGCTCCGGCAGCAGTGGTTGCTGCTAGGCGCCATCGCCTGGCTGGCAAGTTCTCTGCTCGGCCAATTGCCCCGTTCTTCCTGATAGGAGTCTCTCATGTCCCCGTTGCTGAACTACTCGTTTCTCAATGACGCGCCCCCCTTTCTCTTTTTCACCGGCAAAGGTGGGGTGGGTAAAACATCGCTGGCATGTGCCAGTGCGGTTGCCTTGTGTGACAGTGGCAAACGGGTACTGCTGGTCAGCACGGATCCGGCATCAAACGTAGGTCAGGTGTTCGATACCCAAATAGGCAACAGCATTACCGCCATCGCGGCAGTCAGTGGGTTATCAGCACTGGAGATTGACCCGCAAGCCGCCGCAAACGCCTATCGCGAACGTATCGTTGGCCCGGTGCGCGGCAAATTGCCCGACAGCGTGGTGCGCAGCATTGAAGAGCAGCTCTCC
>JBOFBS010000302.1:0-2075 GCA_051645725.1 Aeromonadaceae bacterium
AAGAGCCAAGCCGAGCTGTTGGCTATCGTGCTTGACCTGGCAACGCATATTCCCCTCGCAAAAAAGCACCTGATTAACAAGCACCTTACTGCTGAAGATGCCTTATTGGCATTGGCCAAAAAAGAGTATAGCAAGCTCACTCGTCGCCCCCCTTCCTGGGATTATAAGGAGGTGGATGCTTTCTTCTATACCTTGCAAAATCAGTTTATTCCGTTGCTTGCCAAGGGGATCGTCGCCTCTCCAAGGGAGGGTGAACTCTTCGCCCTCGAGTTGCTGGTGAGCGCCAGAACCTTGTATGAAAAGATGGATACTTCCAGTGGCAGCTGGGAGGACTACCATCTTGCGCTGGTCGAACAGTGGTTGATGGCGATCGCTGCTCAACGAGATTCTGTCCCCCCAGAGGTGCTGGCTCGTCGATTGCGTGACGGATTGTCAGACATTGATCCATCGATCAGTATTACTTGCCTGTTTGATTACCGTGATGTGCTCGGCTCCCCGGTGATGCGAGCCTTGCGCGATAACTATGCGGCGGCAGGTCTATTGCCAGAGGCGTTGGGCTTGAGCTTTGAGTTGCGTGATATTGCTTTCTTTGACTTGGTGCAACAGGCTGGCCTCTTTAGCCACTCCCGTCAGCAGATCGACTATGCCAGACTGCTGATCGACGAATTACGTGCCGATCAAGCCATCGCGGTATTAGAGGCAATGGACTCGGACCTGTTACAGCGCCACCGCCAATTGAACCTGTGGCATCAAGTGTTGATCAGGGCCTATCTGGAAGAGGGGTGCCGAGCTGACGCTCATGCTCAGGCATTACGCGCGTTTGCTGCCACACGGGCAAACTCGTTTTTTGCGAGTTATTGCCAAAGTGGGGATGAGACCAGAGAGGTAGCATTAGGCCAGTTTGTTGCTATTGCCGAATCATGGGGGCTGCGCGAGGTCTTGTTGCTGCTGGAGGAGGTTGAAGCATGGCCACAACTGGCACAACGGCTTGAGCAGTGCACAGATGCAGACTTGCAGGAGGATCTTTCACTCCTTGCTGGTTCAACCGTACGAACCTGGTCGAGCCGCCTCTATCAGCAGGGATTTATCGCAGTAGCAGTGCGGCTACGTCGTCAATTGGTGGCCAATGTCGTTAATCAGGGCAAGAGCACCTACTACTCGGGGGCGGCCTCAGATCTGAAAAAGAGCCTAGATTATCAGGCGGCCTTAAAGGTAGAACAAGAGGACGGAGAGAAACCTCTCTGTTCGCCACAGGAGTATCTGAATCAGCTTTATCAGCAGCACAAACGCAAGAGCAGCTTCTGGGAGGCGGTTCGTCAAAAGCTACCGGCAATTACCATTTCGGCGAGCGGTGTACACTATCAGACCGTGAATAAATAAGGCGCTAACACCTTTCACTCGGTCGGCCAGTTTGTGCTGGTGTTCCATGTGCCCTTGGCTGTCTAACCCCTCAATAGCACTCCTCTGGACGGGGCATTGCCACGACATCGTCCTAGTTACCCAAAGCAAGAGAAGACCTCATCAAAGCCCGGTGCGTCAACTATGGGGCCTCTGGCCCCTTAGTCATTGATGGTCATCCCAACTCAACTGAGCTATATCGCTAAATTTGATACCTTGATTGGAGCCGCCTGCCTTATTAAGCGCTGATTAAGCATTGCCATGGTTAAATTCCCATTTGACTGGAAGAAGGTAGTTCAAATGGAAATTCGGATGATTACAGTGGTTAATGCTAGGGGTACTGCCGAGCAAGATGCTCCTGGTGGAGGAAGCTGGCTCGACTTCTGGCACCGTAATAAACCAGGGCGTACAGCTCTACGTTGCAGTAATGTAAATTGCACAGCTATGGCAGAGGATGGGGCACATGTTGTAATTCAGGGGCAGGGTATCTTGATGCAACGCTTGTACATTGTTCCGCTGTGTTCTCAGTGTAATCATCCTACACAACGGGAGCCATTCGTAGTCAGCGAGGGCGAGTTGGTTCGTATCGATTAAAGGATGGATGACTGGTTTTGTAGGAGAAAATCTATTTTCCTCACAGCACAAGAGATAAATCCAAAATAGATAGAGGGTCGACG
>JBOFBS010000303.1:0-5113 GCA_051645725.1 Aeromonadaceae bacterium
CTAGACATGTCAGTCTCTCCAAAATCTTACTTCTAATTTGCTCGAGCATTTCTTAGCCCCGCTGGCCTGTTGCGGGGCCATATAGAAGGCGGCATTTTATACAGCATGGCTCGGCAAAGATCAAGCGAAAGCCAAGCGGAGATCGGCTCATAGCCAACCGCGCTCGGCAAAAGATACTGTCTCACCGTCACCAACCACCAGGTGATCAAGCACCCGCACGTCGATGAGACCCAAGGCCGCACAGAGCCTGTCGGTCAGGCTACGATCTGCCCGGCTTGGCTCAGCCACGCCGGACGGGTGATTATGGCAGAGGATCACCGCCGCCGCATTATATTTGAGTGCCGTCTGCACCACTTCTCGCGGATAAACGCTGGCCGCATCCAAGGTGCCGAAGAAAAGCTCGGCAAAATGGAGCACCCTGTGCTGGTTATCCAGCAAGAGCAGGGCAAAGACCTCCTGCCGTCTGTCCCGCAGCTTGGCCTGCAGGAAGCGGCGCGTAGCGGTGGGACTGGTCAGGGCATCTCCCCGTTTCATCTCCTCCCCCAGATAGCGACAACTCATCTCCAGCACAGCCTGCAACTGCACATATTTCGCCTCCCCCAGGCCATGAGCCTGGCAGAAGTGATGCTTGTCGGCGGCCAGCAAACCACGCAATGAGCCGAACTCCAGCAACAGACGCCGGGCCAGCTCCACCGCATCACAACCGCTGACTCCTGTACGCAAAAAAATGGCCAGCAGCTCGGCATCACTCAAGGCACCCGCCCCCTGACTCAACAGCTTCTCCCGCGGACGCTCGGCTGCGGGCCAATCCCGGATCCCCATGCTTACTCCTGAAATCTAAAACACCATGGCTAAAGAGAGTGCATCAAGCTCGCCTCCAAGATAGGTCCTCGGCCACATTTTGCCCGCCAGAGCTGTTAGCAGAGCCAGCTGACACTTTTTGCCACCACCTTCCGAGTGACACTCAAAATGCCATCACAGTGTCATCATGCTGGGGTGTGATAGCCGTTTGCATGTGTCAGCCGCAGGCTGTGATATTCTGTGGCGCTCGACTCAGCAGCCGGAAGTGAAATGGATGGAACTGCTCAACAAACGCATATTATTGGGCGTCAGTGGTGGCATAGCCGCCTATAAGAGCGCCGAACTGGTACGCCGCCTGCGCGAACGGGGTGCCGAGGTCAGGGTGGTGATGACCGAATCGGCCCGCGCCTTCATCACCCCGCTCACCCTGCAGGCGGTCTCAGGCAACGGTGTGCCCGATGGCATGCTCGAACCCGCCACCGAGCTGGGGATGAACCATATCGAGTTCGCCAAGTGGGCCGACCTCATCCTGCTGGCGCCGGCCACCGCCAACCTGATAGCCCGTCTGGCCACCGGCATGGCCGATGAGCTGCTCACCACCCTCTGCCTCGCCTCTCCGGCCCCGGTGGCCGTGGCTCCGGCCATGAACCAGCAGATGTATCTGCACCCGGCGACCCAGGCCAATCTGCAGACGCTGGCCAGCCGAGGGGCCCTCATCTGGGGACCCGCCTCCGGCTCTCAGGCCTGCGGTGATGTGGGCCCGGGGCGCATGCTCGACCCCAACGACCTGGTGGCCCACTGCGTGTCCCACTTTGCCCGACCCAAACTGGATCTGAAGGTGATGATCACCGCAGGCCCCACCCGAGAAGCGCTGGATCCGGTGCGCTACATCAGCAACCACAGCTCGGGCAAGATGGGCTTTGCCATCGCCGCCGCCGCCGCCGAACTGGGCGCCGAGGTGACCCTCATCAGCGGCCCGGTCAACCTGGCCACCCCGGCCGGGGTCAAGCGTATCGATGTCGAGAGTGCCCTGCAGATGCAAGGCGCCGTTCAGGCGCATATCGCCGGGCAGCAGATCTTTATCGGCTGCGCCGCCATCGCCGATTACCGCCCCGAACAGGTCGCCCTTCAGAAAATCAAGAAGTCGGCCGATGAGATGACAGTGACCCTGGTGAAAAACCCGGACATCATTGCCGAAGTGGCCGCCCTGGCTGAGCGCCCCTTCGTTGTCGGCTTTGCTGCCGAAACCCGGGAGGTAGAGCACTACGCCCTGGATAAGCTGCAGCGCAAGAAGCTGGATATGATAGCCGCCAACGATGTGGCACGCGAAGGGCAGGGGTTCAACAGCGATAATAATGCCCTGACCCTCTTCTGGCCCGGTGGCCGGGAGGAGCTGCCACTCTCCACTAAAACCGAGGTGGCTCGCCGCCTCATGACTCTCATCATCAAGAAGTATCAGCATGAAGCAGATTGAACTGAAGATCCTCGACCCACGTATTGGTAAGCAATTCCCTCTCCCCGAATACGCCACCCCAGGCTCGGCAGGCCTCGACCTGCGCGCTTGCATAGATGAGGCCGTGGAACTGGCTCCTGGTGCCACCACCTTGCTGCCCACCGGGCTGGCCATCCACATCGCCGATCCCGGCCTTTGTGCCACCATACTGCCACGCTCAGGCCTAGGTCATAAGCACGGCATAGTGCTGGGCAACCTGGTGGGTCTCATCGACTCGGACTACCAGGGACAACTCATGGTCTCGGTCTGGAACCGTGGTCAGGAGAGCTTCACCATCCAGCCTGGTGAGCGCATCGCCCAACTGGTCTTCCTGCCTGTGGTACAAGCCAGCTTCACTCTGGTCGATGAATTCGACAGCAGCGAGCGGGGTGAAGGTGGCTTCGGCTCATCCGGCCGCCACTGATCCCCTCACCTTGGTCGAGAGCATGGCGCCAGAGGGCGTCATGCCAGCAATGTTTGTCACCGTTTAGGGATTATTCGGATATGACCACGCAAACTGCTACTCCCCATCGTCGCGAACAGATACTGCAGGCCCTGGCTCACATGCTGGAGCACCAGGCCGGACAGCGCATCACCACCAAGAGCCTGGCGGCCGAGGTGGGCGTATCGGAAGCGGCACTCTATCGCCACTTTCCGAGCAAGGCGCGCATGTTCGAGGGGCTCATCGACTTCATAGAGCAAACCCTCTTGTCACGCATCAACCTGATCCTCAAGGAGGAGAAGGAGACGCTGCTCCGTTGTGAGCACATATTGCAGCTGTTGCTGGTGTTTGCCGAGCGCAACCCAGGCATCACCCGTATCCTGACTGGCGATGCCCTGCAGGGGGAACATGAGCGGCTACGCGAGCGCGTCACCCACATGTTTGACAAGCTTGAGAGCCAGTTGAAGCAGGTTCTGCGAGAGCGCAAGCTGCGGGAAGGAAAAGGATTTTCGGTAGAAGAGTCCCAATTGGCGAATCTTCTACTAGCCTATGTGGAGGGGCGCCTCAGCCAGTTTGTGCGCAGCAACTTTACGTTGTTGCCCACGGCCAACTTCGCAACCCAATGGCAGTTTATTCATAACCAGTTGCTACAAAGCTAAGAGGCTGGATTGGCGGCCTCTATCACACCAAAGGAGTACGCATGGATACTGAAATCATCGACAACGCCACCCATTGGCTGACCAACAACCAGACTCTGCTCATCGAGTATGGTGTCAATATCACGGCTGCCCTGCTTACCCTGCTGGTCGGTTGGTTCCTGGCCAACCTGCTGACTTCCGGCCTGGTACGGCTGATGATGGGCCGCAACCTGGATGCCACCATCACCAACTTCGTGGCCAACCTGGTCAAATACGCCATTCTCGCCTTCGTGATCATCGCCGCCTTAAGCCGCATCGGTGTGCAGACCGCCTCCTTCGTGGCCATCATAGGTGCCGCCGGTCTGGCCGTGGGTCTGGCCCTGCAAGGTTCCCTGGCCAACTTTGCCGCTGGCGTGCTCATCATCCTCTTTCGCCCCATCAAGGTTGGCGAGTTTGTAGAGGTAGCCGGCACATCGGGTGTGGTGCACTCGGTGCAGATCTTCAGCACGGTCCTGACCTCAGGCGATAATAAGATGGTGGTCGTACCCAATGGCGCCATCTTGAATGGCACCATCACCAACTACTCCCGCATGGAAACCCGCCGGGTCGACATGACCTTCGGTATCGACTACGGCTCGGATCTGCGCATCGCCAAACAGGTGCTCGAGCGCTTGGTAGCCGAAGACCCGCGCATCCTCAAAGAGCCCGGCGCAACCATAGCCGTCGCCTCGCTGGGCGACTCGGCCGTTAACATAGTGGTGCGCCCCTGGGTCAAGACAGCCGACTATTGGGGAGTCTGGTTTGACTTCCATGAGCGGGTAAAACTGGCTTTCGATGCCGAAGGCATAGAGATCCCCTTCCCGCAACTGGCGCTGCATATGCAAAAAAGCGCCAACTGAGACGTTTATTAGCCCAGTAAAAAAGCCGCTCAATCGAGCGGCTTTTCTCATTTTATGACCAGCAATAGACTCAGATGCCGTATTGGGCACGATAGGCCTGCATGGCGGCCAACTGCTCGGCCATCTCGGGCTTCTCGGCCAGATAGTTGATGAGATCCCCCATCTGGATGATGGCGATCACCTTGGCCTGATAATCCCGCTCCACCTCCTGAATGGCAGAGAGTTCCCCCTTGCCCTTCTCCTGCCGATCCAGCGCAATCAGCACACCCGCCAGCTCGGCACCGTTAGCCTTGATGATATCCATGGATTCACGGATGGCGGTACCCGCCGTGATGACATCGTCAACCAGCATGATGCGCCCCTGCAGCGGGCTACCCACCAGATTGCCGCCCTCGCCGTGATCCTTGGCCTCCTTGCGGTTGAAACACCAGGGGATATCCTGATCATAGATCTCCGCCAACTGCACAGCCGTAGCCGAGGCAATGGGGATCCCCTTGTAGGCCGGGCCAAACAGCACATCGTAGTCGATGGCGGAATCGGCCAGGGCCGCGGCATAGAAGCGGCCCAGACGCGCCAGATCCCGGCCAGAATTGAACAGACCGGCGTTGAAAAAATAGGGGCTCTTACGGCCCGACTTCAGGGTAAATTCACCGAACTTCAACACCTGCTTGCTCAGGGCAAACTCGATAAACTCGCGCTGGTAGGCTTTCATCTGTCGATCCTCATCTCAAATAACCCTCCCTTGCGGCAGGGGTTAACAATATAAATCAGTAGGCGCTTGCGCCTTGCTCCCCTCCCCCGCTCGCCCTGAGCCTGTCGAAGGGTGAGCCTGTCGAAGGGT
>JBOFBS010000304.1:0-3983 GCA_051645725.1 Aeromonadaceae bacterium
GCAGGGTCTCGATGGATTGCTCTACCTGGCGTCTGGGCTCGAAGGGGTAGATGGTATCGGTGGCCACCAGCTTGCCGGTGGCATCCACCACGGCCACCTTGACGCCGGTACGGATGCCCGGGTCCAGCCCCATGGTGGCCTTCATGCCCGCCGGGGCGGCCATCAGCAGATCCTTGAGGTTGCTGGCGAAGACGCGGATCGCCTCCTCTTCGGCCTGTTCGCGCAGGCGACCCAGCAGCTCGGTCTCCATCTGGGGGGCGAGCTTGATCTTCCAGGTCCAGCTCACCACGCTGGCGAGCCAGGTATCGGCGGGGCGACCGGCAAAGCGCAGCCCCAGGTGGCTGGCGATCATCCCTTCACAGGGGGAGCTGTTGCTTTCGCTCTCGACCACCAGAGCCAACGAGAGGATCCCCTCGTTGCGGCCCCGCAGCATGGCCAGGGTGCGGTGGGAGGGGGTCTTGGCGATGGGCTCCGAGTGCTCGAAGTAATCTTTGAATTTGGCTCCTTCGTCGGCCTTGCCCTCTATCAGGCGGGCCTGCAGTTGTCCCTGCTGCCACAGATAGTTACGCAATTTTTCCAGCAACCCGGCATCTTCGGCAAAGCGTTCCATCAGGATATAGCGGGCACCGTCGAGGGCCGCCTTGGCATCGCCTATCTGCAGCTCGGGGTTGAGGAAGGCCAGTGCCTCCTGCTCCGGGGTCAGGCTGGGGTCGGCCAGCAGCTTATCGGCCAGCGGCTCGAGCCCTGCCTCGATGGCGATCTGCCCCTTGGTGCGGCGCTTGGGCTTGTAGGGGAGATAGAGATCTTCCAGCCGGGTCTTGGTGTCGGCGGCCAGCAGCTCGCTCTTGAGCTGGGGGGTGAGTTTGCCCTGCTCCTCGATGGAGCCGAGGATCACCTGGCGGCGATCTTCGAGCTCACGCAGATAGCCGAGGCGCTGCTCCAGATGACGCAGTTGGGTGTCATCCAGGCCGCCTGTGATCTCCTTACGATAGCGGGCGATGAAGGGGACGGTAGCACCTTCGTCCAGCAGGCGAACGGCGGAGTCGACCTGTTCCGGGCGGGCATTGAGCTCGGCGGCGATTAGATGGCTGATGGATGGCATAGCATTCTCTTTATTCAACAACAGGGGGGATAACGGGGCCAGCTGGTTTGGGCCCCTAGGTTTGGGCGGCAGTATAGCACTCGTCACTGCTATGTTGGCCTGGCTTAGATCTCGGTTGGCGCCTGTTCACTGGTGTACCAGATATGGTTGATAAACCACTCCTTGTTGCCACTGGGGGTCTGGACCGTGGCCTCGTCATCCACCTCTTTTTTCAACAGGGCGCGCGCCATGGGGGCATCGATGGAGATGAAGTCCTTGCGCGCGTAGATCTCGTCCGGGCCGACAATGCGCAGGCGCAGTTTCTCTCCGGCCTCGTTTTCGATCTCGACCCAGGCGCCGAAGAAGACCTTGCCATCCTGCTGGGGGGAGTAGTCGACTATCTTCAGCTCCTCGAAGCGTTTGGTCAGGTAGCGAATACGGCGGTCAATCTGGCGCAACAGCTTCTTGTTGTAGTGATAGTCGGCGTTCTCGCTGCGGTCGCCCAGGCTGGCCGCCCACGCCACCTTCTGGGTGATCTCGGGTCTGTGTTCACGCCACAGATAGTCCAGCTCTTTTTTCAGGGCCTCGTAGCCATCCCGGGTGATGAGGTTGCTCTTCATGCGCGCGTTCGCTCCTGTCGTTACTCTGGGGTGGCCAAGGTGCCCAGACGCAACTGATTGATGCTCTTCTCATCATAGACGGTCACCTCTGTATAGGGGGGGAACCCGGCAATGGAGAGGGCTGAGACATGGTAATGGAATTGCTCCCCGTACTGGCTGCGCGCCGTGGCCATCGCCGCTTCGCTGGCGGGGTTATGTTGCAACCAGTAGTGGTAGCCAGCCTGGGTGCCGAGTAGTAGCAGGCCAAGCGCCAGGGCCGCGACCTTCCAGCCCTTGCCATCGCTCACCTTCAGCTCCTCTTGGGCCAGGGTGGAGGCCAGCAGCTGGCGGCTGAGGCTCAACGCGGCGATGAGCAGCAGCGAGCTGCAAAAGGGGAGCAGGGTGAGCAGAGGGTGCAGTTTGACGCTGGTCATCACCAGCCGCACCGGGCTCTCCAGCGGGGTGAGCAGCAGATCGCCCGCCGCGCAGATGAGCAGGGTCGGCACCAGTCGACGCACCCAGAGGATGGCGGGGGTGATGCCCTGAAACAGCACAAAACCGCTGATGGCGCAGAAGAGGCTGAGCCAGGCGCTGTAGGAGAGATCGTAGGTGACATAGAGGGCCATCAGCACCAGATCGATGAGGCAGGCAAAGAGCAGGGCCGCACCGCTGATGAGAAAGGCGGGATTCTTGGTGGTTTTTAACATGATTCAATTCCGTCTGCTGTGGCATTAACCGGGGCGTGTCGCATCTCCTCGCCACCCCGCACTGGGATCCTTGCTGGTAATGGCAGATACGTCAATATTTACCCGCCTGGCATAGCGGACGATAGTCTAACTCCTTGTTCCGAATAGTCGACCATTCATCACAGGGTGGTGGCGCGTCAGGGAAGGCCTCACGGCATGTCAGCGAGTGCTACCTCGCCGATGATGGGATAATCAGGGGCGGCTAGTCAGGCCTGGGGCTGTTTCTGGCTGTTCATCTGTAGCAGGCGGCGAGAGAGTTCGCCCATAGAGAGGCCGTGCTGCATGGCGCTCTTGCGCAGGGCGGCAAAGGCGGCCTCCTCATCCAGGTGATGCTGTTGCATCAGCAGTCCCTTGGCGCGGTCGATCAGTTTGCGGGCCTCCAGTTGTTCGGCCATCTGGCTCACCGCATCCTGCTGGCGCTTGAGCATGGCCAGCTGGGAGCGCGCCTGTTTCAGCCAGGCTTCTACCGGCTCCTTGTCCAGCAGGCGGTGCGGCACCTGCAAGACCCCGGCATCCATCAACTGCTCCTGCAGATGTTCCGGCAGTTGTTCGGTAAAGAGCACCACGGGTAGCCCCCGTTGGGCCAGGGCCATGCAGAGCACTCGCCACTCGGCGGTCAGCTGACGGCAATCCACCATGGCACCGTTGAGGTTGTCGGGCAGGTGCAGGGGATCCGGCCGGGGGACGGTCACGGGATCGTGGCCGTAGCGGCTCAGCAGCAGGGCCAGGCGGTTGGCTTGCGCCACATCATCGCTATGGATCAGGATCCGGGAAAAGCTCATCTCAACCTCGCCATGGGCCACTTGGCCGAATGGTGCGCTGGCCGGGGCCGCTGGTGATAAACATATGCAAATTTTGCATGATTATTGATGGCATTGTCGCCTCGGCTCGCCTTTCACGCCACTCTTTATGCCACATTTGCCAGCAGATCCTGGCCCAGCTGTGCCAGCTGCTCGCGCAGCCTCACCACTTCCCCCACCATGATGAGCACTGGGGTCTCCCCCTTGAGCCGTTCGGCCTGTCGCTCCAGCTCACCCAGTGTGGTGGTGACCACCCGCTGCCGCGCCGTGGTACCTGCCACTATCAGTGCCACAGGCACACTGCCCAACTGGCCGTGGCCGGTCAGCCCCTGACGTATGGTGGCCGCCTGCTCCAGCCCCATGTAGAAGACCAGGGTGTGGCCCTCGCCCAGCAACTGGCTCCAGCCCAGAAAGGGGAGGCTCTGCTTGCCCGGGCCCGCCTGCAGATGGCCGGTGATGAGCGTCACTGAGCGGGCGACGCCCCTGTGGGTGAGGGGAATGTCGCAGCTGGCGGCGCAGCCCAGGGCCGCGGTGATGCCGGGCACCACGGAAAAGGGGATATTGTGCTGGCGCAGGCAGAGCGCCTCCTCGCCCCCGCGACCGAAGACGTAAGGATCGCCCCCCTTGAGGCGCACCACCCGTTTGCCCTGCTTGCCCAGTTGCACCAGCAGGGCATTGATCGCCTCCTGGGTGAGATAGGTCTCACCGCAACGCTTGCCCACATCGTGGCGCTCGGCACACTCGGGGATCAGCTCCA
>JBOFBS010000305.1:0-13054 GCA_051645725.1 Aeromonadaceae bacterium
GGATCTCATCAAGCTGGTTCGCGCCGAAGCGGAACAGGCGCGTGTGGCCGTGCGTAATGTGCGCCGCGACTGCAATGCCGATCTGAAGGCGCTGCTCAAGGATAAAGAGATCTCTGAAGATGATGATCGTCGTGCTCAGGAAGAGATCCAGAAGCTGACCGATGGCTATGTTAAGCAGGTCGATGACCTGTTGGCCGCCAAGGAAAAAGAGCTAATGGAAATCTGATTATCACATCAGGTATAGTACCGGGCGCCGTGTAGACCCTCTGCACGGCGCTTTTTTTGTCTGTAGGAGAGGAAGCATGTCGTTACCTGCATCTTTTGGTGAGCTTGCTGGCCAGGGCTTGCCCAAGCATGTTGCCATCATAATGGATGGTAATGGTCGTTGGGCACAGCAACGTGGCAAGATGCGAGTATTCGGCCATAAGGCGGGTGTAAAAGCGGTCCGCGATGCCGTCTCCTTTGCCGTGCGTCTGAAACTGGATGCCTTGACCCTGTTTGCCTTTTCCAGCGAAAACTGGCGGCGTCCTGAGTCGGAAGTCTCGGCGCTCATGGAGCTCTTCATTCATGTGCTGGGTGGTGAGGTAAAAAGGCTGCATAAGAGCAATATCCGCTTGCGCATCATAGGTGAGCGTTCACGTTTCAGCAGCCGACTGCAGGATAAGATAGCTGCGGCTGAAGCGCTAACTGCGGATAATAGCGGACTTATTCTCAACATCGCGGCTAATTATGGTGGTCGATGGGATATCACAGAGGCGGCGCGCTCCCTGGCATTGCAGGTTCAGTCCGGTGAATTGGCTCCTGAGGCGATCAGTGAGCAACTGCTCAATGAACGGCTTGCTACTTCCGGCCTGAATGATGTGGATTTGCTGATCCGGACGGGGGGGGATCATCGCATCAGCAACTTTTTGCTCTGGCAACTTGCCTATGCCGAACTCTACTTTACTCCCGCTCTCTGGCCTGATTTTGACGAGACGCTGTTTAGCGAGGCGGTGGCGTCATTTGCCAGCCGTGAACGGCGCTTTGGCTGCACGGGAGAGCAGATCCGAAATCTGCTGAGCAAGTCGGCGTGATCCAACGGGCTACTAAGAGGTTTCTTTTTTGAAACAACGAATTATTACTGCATTAATCCTTATTCCTCTGGCCATTGGTTGGATGTTTTTTCTGCCCTTTGCGGCATTTTCCTTGGGTGCCGTCCTGCTGTTCTTGTTAGCGAGTCGGGAGTGGGGGCTGTTCGTCTTACCTCGGCATGCCAATTGGTTGCTGTTACCCTTTGGGGCGGCGCTGGCGCTCTCCTTGTGGGCTCATCCGGCTCAGTTGTTGGTGCAGCAATCCCCCGGCTCTTTGGTCCGCTGCATACTCTATGCTGGTGCCCTCTGGTGGCTGCTGGCGTTGGGCATGGTGCTCTCCTACCCGCTGGGTACTCGTATGTGGCGGCGCAGTCCCTGGCTCAAGGGGATCTTCGGCTTGTTGACGCTTCTACCTTTTTTCTGGTCGTTACTGGTGCTGCGTAGCCAGGAGTATGTTTTGCACCCCATGCTAGGGGGCTGGATACTCTTTTTTGTCATGCTGTTAGTCTGGTGTGCGGACTCAGGGGCCTACTTTGTGGGCCGCGCGTTGGGCAAGCACAAGATGTTACCCGCGGTAAGCCCCAACAAGACGTTGGAGGGATTGCTGGGTGGACTCTTCCTGGCGACCCTTGTGGCGGCTGTGGTCGCAAGCCAGGTGGCCTCGACTCCAACTGAGCGTGGCGTGATCATAGTCTGTGCCATTCTGGCGGTACTGGCCTCAGTGCTTGGCGATTTGGCTGAAAGCCTGTTTAAACGGCAGGCTGGGATCAAGGATTCGGGGACATTGCTGCCGGGTCATGGTGGTATTCTGGATCGGATAGACAGTCTGACGGCGGCACTGCCCGTGTTTGTGGTAAGCCATCTAGTGTTGACCCAGTGGCTCGGTTAATGGAGGGGAGTATGCATCAATTAACCGTATTGGGATCAACCGGCTCGATAGGTTCCAGCACCTTGGATGTGGTGAGACGTCACCCCGATAAATTTCAGATCCAGGCCTTGGCTGCGCACAGTGATGTGGCTCGCATGCTGGCAGATTGCCTGGAGTTCTCCCCCCGTTATGCTGTGCTGGTTCAGGATGAGGCGGCAGTGAGACTGCGCCTGGCACTGCGCGATGCCGGTTCGACCACAGAAGTGTTAAGCGGTGCTCAGGCCTTGTGTGAAGTGGCACGGCTGAGTGAAGTGGATACCGTCATGGCGGCAATAGTCGGCTCGGCGGGTCTGCTTTCTGCGCTCTCAGCGATTGAGGCCGGTAAGCGTGTTCTGCTGGCTAACAAGGAGGCGCTGGTCATGTCCGGCGCACTCTTCATGGCGGCGGCTCGCGCATCTGGGGCCACAGTGTTGCCCGTGGATAGTGAACATAACGCCATCTTCCAGTCTCTGCCCGAGTCGGTGCAGCAGCAGCTAGGGTATTGCGATCTGGCGCAGGCAGGGGTAGAGCGTATTTTACTGACAGGTTCTGGTGGACCATTTCGCTACACCCCCATCCCTGAGTTGATCTCAGTGACTCCGGCTCAGGCTGTCAGTCACCCTAACTGGTCCATGGGGCGGAAAATCTCTGTCGATTCGGCGACCATGATGAACAAGGGGCTTGAGTTCATCGAGGCCAAGTGGCTGTTTAATGCGGCCCCCGAACAGATACAGGTCATCATCCATCCCCAGTCAGTGATCCACTCCATGGTGCAGTATCGGGATGGTTCGGTCTTGGCGCAGATGGGGAAGCCGGATATGCGAACCCCCATAGCGCATGCCATGGCTTATCCTGAGCGCGTTGCCTCGGGGGTTGAGCCGTTGGACTTCTTTTCGCAGGGGGAGCTGACCTTTCTGAAGCCCGATTTTGCCCGTTACCCCTGTTTGCAATTGGCCATAGAGGCTTGCTGGAGCGGTCAGGCTGCAACAACGGCACTCAATGCGGCGAATGAGTTGGCCGTGAGTGCTTTCTTGGATGGGCAAATTGGCTTTATGACCATTCATACGATTTGTGCCCATGTGGTAGAGAAATTGGCTGGGGTGCCGACTCCGGATCTGGCAACGATTTTGGAGTTGGATGCTCAGGCTCGTCGTTTGGCTCTTGGCCATCTTAAGGGGGAGAGAGCATGACTATGCTACTGTGGAATTTGTGCTCGTTTATCCTGGCATTGGCGATCCTGATCGCCGTGCATGAGTGGGGTCACTTCTGGGTGGCTCGCAAGTGTGGGGTGCGGGTTGAGCGCTTCTCCCTGGGTTTTGGCAAGGTGCTTTGGAGCCGTAAAGATAAGCAGGGCACTGAATTTTCGCTGTCGCTCATCCCCTTGGGTGGCTACGTCAAGATGCTGGATGAGCGGGTCGATGAGGTGCCTGAGGCGCTCAGGTCACAGGCGTTCAATAACAAGCCGGTCGCCCAGCGCTTTGCCATAGTGGCCGCAGGTCCGATCGCCAATTTTGTCTTTGCCCTGCTGGCGTTCTGGGTCATGTTCATCATAGGTGTCCCGACGGTAAAACCGGTTATCGGCGAGGTTATCCCGCACACGGCTGCGGCCGATGCTGGCCTGCAGCCTGGGATGGAGATACTGAGCATTAACCATAAGCGTACCGGGGACTGGGAGAGTGTCACCTATGCTCTGGTGAGCCAGTTGGGTAATGACGAGGTTGAGCTGGAGGTGTTGAACCAGGGGCAGATGCTACGCAAACGCCTCTCGCTGGTGGGGTGGCAACTGAGCAACGATGACGAAACGCTGCCGTTTGCCCCACTGGGATTCCGGCCTCTGGCTCCAGAAGTCACTCTCGAGGTGGCCGAGGTCATCAAGGGAGGAAGTGCGGCTCGAGCCGGTATTCAGGCCGGGGATAAGCTGGTCGCCGCTGAAGAGGAGCCCCTGGCCGATTGGCTCGATTTTGTCACTCTGGTTCAGGCTTCGCCGCTGCATCCCCTGCATGTTACTATCGAGCGTGATGGGGTGCGTAAAGATCTCATGCTGACGCCGGACAAGCGTCAGCTCAAGGATCATGATGTGGGTTATGTGGGCATAGCACCCAAGGTGATCCCGCTGGATGATCGTTACCGGATCGAGTTGCGTTATGGGCCTCTTGATGCCTTGTGGATGGGATTGGAAAAGACGGGTTCGACCATAACGCTGACCCTTGAGATGCTGAGCAAGCTCATCACGGGCATTGTTTCATTGGATAATTTGAGTGGTCCCATCTCGATTGCGAAAGGGGCGGGCAGCACGGCCAGTTTTGGTCTGGTATACTTCCTGGGCTTTTTGGCGCTGGTGAGCGTCAACTTGGGCATTATCAATCTGTTTCCCCTGCCCGTACTGGATGGGGGACATCTGCTGTTTTTTGTGATTGAGGCCGTCACCGGGAAACCTGTGCCAGAGCGGATACAGGAGTATGCATTCAAATTTGGCGCAGCCATTCTGGTCTGTTTGATGGGGATCGCGCTGTTTAATGATTTTGCGCGCCTGTAATAGGGCGCGGCAACTAGGACTTCGAGAACAACATGGCCGTAAGAAAAGCATTGCTCGTTTCTTGTTTGCTGAGCGTGAGTTTGCTGGCTCAGGCAGCAGGGGATGCTCCCTCTTTCGTAGTGAAAGATATTCGTGTGGAAGGGCTTCAGCGGGTAACGCTGGGCGCTGCACTCTTGAACTTGCCTGTTCGGGTTGGCGATACGCTGGATAACCAGGCGGCAGCCAATGCCATCAAAAAGCTCTATGCTTCCGGCAACTTTGAAGATATTCAGCTCAGACGCGAAGGGGATGCCCTGGTCGTTGAGGTCAAAGAGCGTCCTACCATCAGCAATATCGAATATGTCGGCAACAAGGACATCAAGGAAGAGCAGCTCAAAGAGTCAGTTGAGGCGGCAGGCGTTCGTGTAGGCGAGCCTCTGGACCGCACCATGCTGCGTAGTCTGGAGAAGGGGCTGGAAGACTTTTACTACGGTGTGGGTAAGTACTCCGCTCAGGTAAAGGCGATCGTCACCCCTTTACCACGCAACCGGGTTGACCTGAAATTCAACTTTGTCGAAGGGGTCTCGGCCAAGATCCAACAGATCAACATAGTTGGCAATAAAGTTTTCGATGAAGAGCGCTTGCTGGCGCAGATATCGCTACGCGATGAGGTGCCTTGGTGGAACTTCATTGGCGATCAAAAGTATCAAAAGCAGAAATTGGCCGGTGATCTCGAAGCCTTGCGCTCCTATTACATGGACCGCGGTTATGTACGTTTCAAGGTCACCTCTACCCAGGTGGAGATGACGCCGGATAAGAAGGGCATCTACATCACCATCAACATCAACGAGGGTGAGAAGTACAACATCTCCACCATCAATTTGAAGGGGGATCTGATAGGCCGAGGCAGTGAGATGCAAAAACTCATTCCGCTGACATCAGGCTCCCTCTATTCCGCAGCGAATGTGGCCCATACCGAAGAGAGTCTGGCCAAGTTTTTGGGTAAATTCGGCTATGCCTATCCGCAAGTCACGACCTATCCAATCATAGATGATGCCAAAAAAGAGGTGGCGCTCAATATCAACGTCATTCCCGGGCCGCGCATCTATGTCCGTAACATAACGGTACAGGGGAATCAGATCACCAAGGATAGCGTGGTGCGTCGCGAGATGCGGCAGATGGAGGGGACCTGGCTCTCTAATGAGAATATTGAAAACTCGAAAAACCGTTTGAATCGATTAGGTTTCTTCGAGACGGTAGAAATCCAGCCACGTCGCCTGCCAGGCAGCGATGACAAGGTGGATCTGGATGTGACGGTGAAGGAGCAACCCGCTGGCTCTATCACGGGCGGTGTGGGTTATGGCACCGAGTCCGGTATCAGCTTCCAGTTTGCACTGCAGCAGGATAACTTCCTGGGCACAGGTAAGAAAGCCGCCTTCAACTTCAACATGAACGACTATAGCAAGACCTTCGATGTGAGCTATACCGACCCTTACTTCACTCTGGACGGCGTCAGCCTGGGTGGCCGTGTTTACTATAAGGAGTTTGAAGCAGGTGACGCCAACCTGGTTGACTACAACAACCAGACGATAGGCACACGAGTGACTCTGGGTTATCCCATCAACGAGATCAACCGATTGGAATATAGCCTGGGTTATGAGAACAACAAACTTTCACAGCTGCAGGCTTACGCCCAGATCCGTAAATTCTGGGATATCTATTCCGATAACCAGGATAATCAGGGACGGGTGGTATTCAATGACTTCGATTTCACTACCAGCTGGATCCGCAACGATCTGAATAAGGGGATGTTCCCGACTCAGGGTAACAAGCAGCAAGCTTCGGCTAAGGTAACGATACCGGGTTCAGATCTGCAGTTCTTCAAGTTGAGCTTCGATGATGCTCACTACTTCCCGCTGGATCGCGAGCACGAGTGGGTAGTCTCTGGCCGTTTCAAGCTGGCTTATGGTAATGGCTATGGAAAGGTGAATGGTTACGATCAGGTTCTTCCTTTCTTTGAAAACTATTACGCGGGTGGCAGTGAGTGGCTGCGCGGCTTCAAGAACAATACTGTGGGCCCCAAGGCGCTCTACCTCTATAACGACCAGGGAGCTAACAGCATTATTGCTACGGATCAAGCCGTGGGTGGTAATGCCATGAGCGTGGCCAGTTTCGAGTTTATTGTGCCAACCCCCTTCGCTGGTGACTCTTACCGCAAGCAACTGCGCACCTCAATATTCTTCGACATAGGTACGGTGTGGGATACTACCTTTGATCCGAGTGATTATGGTGTTTGTTCAGCGGGATGTGACAAGTTCTATGACTACTCTGATCCTTCTAACTGGCGCTCTTCGTTAGGGGTATCCTTGCAGTGGCTGTCACCGCTTGGTCCGTTGGCGTTCTCATTTGCCAAGCCGATTAAAGAGCAACCGGGTGACAGAACCGAAGTGTTTAACTTCAATATTGGTCGCACCTTCTAAGGTGAGAAATCTCAAGGAGTACAAATTGAATAAAGTATTACGAGTGGCCTCTCTGGCCCTGGCTATGATGGCTACCGGTTTTTCCGCCCAGGCTGCGGCTGAAGGCAAGATTGCGGTGATCAGTGTTCCCCGCATCATGCAAGAGATCCCACAAGCCAAGGCAATTGAGAGCAAGCTGAAGGCCGAATTTGAGCCGCGTGTGCGTGAAATGAAGCGTTTGCAGAGCGAAGGCGAGGCCATGGCCGCTAAGCTGAAGAAAGATGAATCCTTCATGAGCGCGGATGAGCGCACCAAGCTGCAGCGTAAGCTGGCTGAGCTGCAATCTGATTTCAACCTGAAGGGGCAGGCTCTGCAAGAGGATGAGCGCCGTCGCTTCAGCGAAGAGCAGAAGAAGCTGTTTGACAAGGTTCAGATCGCTATCGATAGCGTTGCCAAGGCCCAGGGCTATGACATGGTGCTGAATGGTCAGGCCGTCGTGTTTGGTGCCGAAAAGCTGGATATCACCACCCAAGTCATCCAACAAGTTAGCAAGAGTAAGTAAGTTATGAGTGTGACCCTCGGGCAGCTAGCCAAGCTTCTGGATGCCGAGTTGCATGGGGATGCCTCGGTTGAGGTATCCCGTGTTGCCAACCTGGAATCGGCAAAGGCAGGGGAGATCAGTTTTCTCTCCGATGGAAAATATCGGAGCTTCCTAGCCAAGAGCCAGGCCAGTGCCGTGTTGGTCAAGGCGGCCGATCTGGCCGTCTGTCCAACTAATGCCCTGGTGGTCAAGGATCCCTATGTGGGCTTTGCCAGGGTGGCTCAGGTACTGGATAGTACGCCTCAACCGGCCGTCGATACCCACCCGACGGCTGTGATCGCTCCGGATGCCAAATTGGGAGCAGGCGTGGCCATTGGTGCGAATGCCGTCATCGAGTCAGGTGTTGTGCTGGATGAGGGGGTCATAGTTGGGCCTGGTTGTTTTATTGGTAAAAACAGTCAGTTAGGCAAAGGCTCACGTCTGTGGGCCAATGTCACTCTCTATCACAATGTGCGCTTGGGTGAGGCATGCCTGGTCCAGTCAGGTACAGTGATCGGCGCCGATGGTTTTGGCTATGCCAATGACAGGGGCGAGTGGATCAAGATCCCTCAGGTCGGCGGGGTGCTGATTGGCAATCGTGTCGAGATCGGCGCATCAACCACCGTAGACAGGGGTGCGATCGATGATACCCGGATTGCGGACAACGTCATCATTGATAATCAGTGTCAGATAGCACATAACGTGGAAATCGGTTACGGCACGGCCATTGCCGGGGGAACCGTGATAGCGGGTAGCACCAAAATCGGCAAATACTGTATCATTGGCGGCGCAACTGTCATTAACGGCCATATTCAGCTCTGTGATCAGGTTACCATTACAGGCATGTCCATGGTGATGCGACCTATTTCAGAGCCAGGTGTCTACTCTTCCGGTGTTCCAGCCCAGTCCAACAAGGAGTGGCGCAAGGTGGCCGCTCGGGTTATGCATATTGATGATATGCACAAGCGACTGAGCCAGCTGGAAAAACGGGTTGAAGACCAAGAACAATAAGTGATAAGGATACAGGTTTGAGCAACGAACTTAACCAACTCGACATCCAGGATATTCTGGAACTGCTGCCCCACAGATACCCTTTCTTATTGGTTGACCGGGTGGTTAACTATGAGATCAGTGCGGAGCGTAAGGTGCTGCGTGGCATCAAGAATGTCTCGTTCAACGAGCCTTTCTTTCAGGGCCATTTCCCGCAAAAGCCTGTGTTCCCCGGGGTATTGATCCTGGAGGCCATGGCTCAGGCTACGGGTATTCTGGCGTTTCGTATGGTCGGTAAGCCTAATCCGAATGAGCTTTACTATTTTGCCTCTATCGACAATGCCCGTTTCAAGCGTCCCGTTGTGCCGGGAGATCAGCTGGTGCTGGATGTTGAATTCTTAAAAGAGCGTCGTGGTATCGCCAAGTTTACCGGTGTTGCGACTGTCGATGGTGAGGTGGTTTGCACCGCCGAGCTGATGTGTGCCAAACGCGAGAGTTGAGCCGTGATCCATCCAAGTGCTGTGATTCATGAGAGTGCCATAGTTCATGAGAGTGCCATCATAGGTGCCGGGGTCGAGATTGGTCCCTGGAGTGTGGTGGGTGCCGAGGTAGAAATTGGCGAAGGGAGCTGGATCGGCTCTCATGTAGTGCTGAAAGGGCCGACCAAGATCGGTCGAGGCAACAAGATTTTTCAGTTCTGCTCCATTGGTGAAGATTGCCAGGATAAGAAATACAAGGGTGAGCGTACCTTCCTGGAGATCGGTGACCACAATGTCATTCGTGAACACTGCACCTTCCACCGAGGCACAGTTCAGGATCAGAGCCTGACCAAGGTGGGCAGCCGTAATCTCTTCATGGTCAATGTCCATGTGGCCCACGACTGCGTAATTGGTGATGACGCCATATTCGCTAACAATGCTACCTTGGCCGGCCATGTGCATATCGGTGACTGGGTTATCTTCGGCGGTCTGGCGGCGATCCATCAATTTGGTCGCGTCGGTGCCCATGCCTTTGTGGCCGGGATGGCGGCGCTGAACAAGGATGTACCGCCCTATGTGATGGCTGCGGGTCACTATGCCAAACCCTTTGGTGTCAACAGTGAGGGGTTGAAGCGTCGTGGTTTTAGCCCAGAGGCCATCTCTGCTGTCAAACGCGCCTATAAGGTGATCTACCGTCAAGGGCTGACAGTGGAAGAGGCGCTGCCGGAATTGGAAGCCATGGCTGCAGATGAACCAGCTGTAATGACGCTGGTGGAATTCCTCAAGCAGAATGAGCGCGGCATAGTCCGCTGATACCCATGCCTGAAGTCTCACGCCCCTTGCGTATTGCCATTGTCGCCGGAGAAGTCTCCGGCGATATTCTTGCTGCGGGTTTGATGCAGGAGATCCGAGCTCGCTACCCTGATGCCCAGTTCATCGGCATAGCCGGGCCACGGATGCAGGCATTGGGCATCGAGACGCTCTTTGAGATGGAAGAGCTCGCCGTGATGGGGCTGGTTGAGGTGCTGGGACGTTTGCCGCGCCTGCTGCAGATCCGGCGTGAGCTGATCCGTACGCTGACGCGCACGCCGCCCGATCTCTTCATAGGCGTGGATGCGCCGGATTTCAACATAGGCGTGGAGCTGAAGCTCAAGCGTCGCGGCATCAAGACGGTGCACTATGTCAGCCCCTCGGTCTGGGCGTGGCGACAATCCCGCATCCACAAGATCAAGGCAGCTACCGATCTGGTGCTCGCCTTCCTGCCCTTTGAAAAAGCCTTCTACGATGCTCATCAGGCTCCTTGCCGCTTTGTCGGTCATACCCTGGCCGATGCCGTGCCTTTGGTGAGTGACAAGGGCGATGCCTGCCGACGCTTAGGGTTGGACCCGGCCAGACGCTACTTGGCTCTGTTGCCTGGCAGTCGTCAGGCCGAGGTGGCCATGCTGGCCCCCCTCTTTTTGCAAGCGTGCCAGCTATTGCGGCAAAAGCATCCCGAGCTGGAGATGGTGGTGCCTCTGGTCAATGCCAGACGGCGTGAACAGTTCGAAACCATTTTACACGCCACGGCTCCCGAGCTGCCCATTCATCTGTTCGATGGCCAGGCGCGGGACGTGATGGCGGCCGGTGATGCCATACTGCTCGCCTCGGGTACGGCGACGCTCGAAGCCATGCTGGTCAAGCGCCCCATGGTAGTGGGTTACAAGGTCAATGCCCTGACCTATTGGCTCGCCGAGCGCCTGGTCAAGATCCGCACCTTTGCGCTGCCCAACCTGTTGGCGGGCAAGATGCTGGTGCCTGAGCTTATCCAGGAGGGGTGCACTCCGGAGGCTATCTGCCACGAGGTGAGCCACTTGCTCGATCAGGATAATCAGGCACTACTGGCCGAGTTTACCCGATTGCATCAACTCATTCGTTGTGATGCTGATAAGCAGGCGGCCTCGGCCGTGCTGCAACTGCTGGATCTTTCATGAGCGATTTTATCTACCCCTGTGATACCAGCCTGGTGCGAGTCGCTGGCGTCGATGAGGTGGGGCGAGGCCCTCTGGTGGGCGATGTGGTCACCGCGGCTGTGATCCTGGATCCTGCACGCCCCATCACAGGGCTCAACGACTCCAAGAAGCTCTCCGAAAAGCGCCGCCTGGCTCTGTATGACGAGATCATCGACAAGGCGGCAGCTTACGCCATCGGTCGTTGCTCGCCTGCGGAGATCGACTCCTTGAATATTCTTTGGGCCACCATGCTGGCCATGCAACGGGCCGTTGCCGCCTTGCCTCTGCAGCCTGGTTATGTGCTGGTAGATGGCAACCGGACCCCGGATTTTGGTATCTCGGCTCTGGCCGTGGTCAAGGGCGATGGCAAGGTTGCCGAGATCAGCGCGGCCTCCATTCTGGCCAAGGTAACCCGGGATAGAGAGATGGCTGAGCTGGATAGCCGTTACCCGGATTATGGCTTTGCCCAGCACAAAGGCTATCCAACTGCCGAGCACCTGGCATGTCTGGCTCGATTCGGCGCCATTCCCGAGCATAGGCGCAGCTTTCGACCGGTACGCCAAGCCTTGGGCCTGGTCTAGTTGGCTGGTTTTATACTCCCTCATTACCGCATCACGTAACGGATAGTCGAAGATGGCAGAACCTCGTTTCATACACCTGCGCGTCCATTCCGACTTCTCCATGGTCGATGGTCTGCAGAAGATCAAACCTCTGGTCGGTCGAGCCGCAGAGTATGGCATGCCCGCCATGGCGCTTACCGATCAGATGAACCAATGCGGTCTGGTGCGTTTCTATGGCGATGCCCATGGCAAGGGGATGAAGCCTCTGGTCGGGGTCGATCTCTGGCTGCAGAGTGAGGAGCTGGGGGAGGAACTCTTTCGCCTGACGGCGCTGGCCATGGATAACGAGGGGCAGCAGAATCTGGTGCAACTCATCTCCAAGGCCTACCTGCGTGGCCACGTCCAGGGTCAACCCGTGGTGGACAAGTCGTGGCTGGTCGAACACAACCAGGGGGTGATACTGCTCTCCGGTGGGCGTGAGGGGGACGTGGGCAAGTTTTTGCTCAAGGGCAACCAGATCATGGTGGAGCGCTGTGCCGAGTTCTACCGCCAGCATTTCCCGGATCGCTACTATCTTGAGCTTATCCGTACCTCGCGTCCCGATGAAGAGAGCTATATCCGCATGGCTGTGCCATTAGCGGTAGAGCTGTCGCTGCCCGTGGTGGCGACCAATGAGGTGGTTTTCCTCAACGAAGAAGATTTTGATGCCCACGAGATCCGGGTGGCCATCCACGATGGCTATACCCTGGACGATAGCCGTCGCCCCAAACGCTATAGCCCCCAGCAGTACCTGAAGAGCCAGGAGCAGATGGCCGAGCTGTTCGCCGATCTGCCCGAGGCCTTGGCTAATACGGTCGAGATTGCCAAACGCTGTAATGTAACGGTACGCTTGGGCGAGTATTTCCTGCCCAAATTCCCCACAGGGGAGATGAGCACAGAAGATTACCTGGTCATGCGCTCCAAGCAGGGGCTGGAGGAGCGGCTGGAGTTTCTCTTCCCTGACCCCCAGGTGCGGCTTGCGAAGCGCCCTGAGTATGATGAGCGTCTGGATGTCGAGCTCAAGGTGATCAACCAGATGGGCTTCCCGGGTTACTTCCTCATAGTGATGGAGTTTATCCAGTGGTCCAAGGATCACAACATTCCAGTCGGACCGGGGCGAGGATCCGGGGCGGGCTCACTGGTCGCCTATGCTCTGAAGATCACCGATCTGGATCCGTTGGAATTTGATCTGCTGTTTGAACGCTTTCTCAATCCAGAGCGGGTCTCGATGCCCGACTTTGACGTGGACTTCTGCATGGATCGCCGGGACGAGGTGATTGACCATGTGGCCGATATGTATGGGCGAGAGGCGGTTTCCCAGATCATCACATTTGGCACCATGGCAGCCAAGGCGGCGATCCGTGATGTGGGGCGGGTCTTGGGGCACTCCTATGGATTTTGTGACCGTATCTCCAAGCTGGTGCCTCCCGATCCTGGTATGACTCTGGCCAAGGCCTTTGAGGCCGA
>JBOFBS010000306.1:0-7594 GCA_051645725.1 Aeromonadaceae bacterium
CGCATCTGGCCACGATCATCCAAGTGGCCTTGAGCGCGTGTCACGAAAACGCACCGTTTCCTTATCCCTTGTGCACCTCGAGATAGTATCAGCCAGAGACCGGCTCACTACGATGCTCAGCTTGACTCTAGGCTTCGCCCCTGAAGCCTGGGGCGCTTAACACTCGCCCCCTTCCGACTTCATAAGCCATTGAGCCTCATTACCACAATCAACCCGACTGGGAGACAGAGCAAACGAGCTCATTCAAATCGACCATCAAAATTTACGAAATATCTAATCAGACCTGAAAATAGAAACCCCAGAACTGAAAGCTTAATAATATTTCACACATCCATAATTTCAGCGCATAAGATGTGTGAAACTCAAAACTATTTCATATTGCTATTAGCCGCTCGAACCAACCGCACCGGATTCGCCAAATTCTTATCATCCTGTCCCGCGATACCAGCCTTAAAATCAAAATACCAGTAATCCAGTGTGCTCTGGGGCTCATGGCTGCTACTCCAATACCAATCACCCTGCACATTCGGAAAGAGAGCGAGGTCGATGGCCGGATCGACGCAATCCACCTTCTTCAGCGTAGCCAACTCATCTATGGTTGGAAGCCGCCACCCCTGATGCTCCACCGAACCATCCAGGCGCAACCTAGCAGCAAACTCCCAGGCCTGCATGAGGGTAAAGCGTTGCAGCTTACCCTGCTGACACGCAGGGCCGGAGAGTCCAACCGGGCAGCGTTGCCACTCCAGTTTCTCTTGCTTATCCAGTACTGTATGTGGGCTCTGCAGCACAAACCTTGCTTGATCGGTCGGCAACGGCTTTTCCTGCTGACAGATCTGAGCCTCGACCGAGAAAGAGCCGAAGCTCAATAAATAGCCCAACCAAAGTGGGATTAAACAGTTCTTCTTCATGCTATCGCTATCCGTAAAAAAAAACGCAAAAGGGCTGCCCATGGGCAGCCCTTGATAAACCACGGCTTACTTGCTGATCTGCATACTTGCCTTGATCCACTTGTTGATGTCCGTGTTGTCTATGTAGCCACCATCGGCATTATGACCCACTACCTCGGCAAACTTGGCATCCTTACCCTTGATATAGCTGGTGTATTTGTCACTACCCGCCCCCTTGGCCCACAGACGTACCACTTCATTGGTATGGTTACCACTCCAGTAACGCAAGGTAGGCAGATTACCTGCGCCGGCATTCTTCACCGAAGCAAACGCCACAGTATCAGAAGTGACATCCAGCGGCAGAGCATTACCGTGATCCGTGGTGACGATCAGCAGGGTCTCATCCCAGTTGCTGTTCTTCTCCACCCAGGCCTCTACGGCAGCGACACTGCGGTTGAAATCGTTGGTTTCTTCAATCAACTGACCGGTCTGGTTAGCATGCGCCGCCCAATCCGTTGCCCCCCCTTCGATCATCACGAAGAAACCATCAGGATCCTTGCTCAGATAGTTGAGGGCCCCCTTCGACATGGTCACCAGATCCGGCACAGAAGCTATCATCTTGATGCCACTTGGCTGGCTCGGGTCCGCACCTAACACATCCACAGAGCGCCCCTGCTGCAGGGTCCAACGCACCTTGGGCAGCCCCATCAAGGGGCCCTTCACATCCAGATTGTTGTTGGCCAGCAGATCGAAGCTCCCCTTATCTTCTAACAGAGTCCAGGTAGCTGAGGCACCACTGGGCTTGAGCTGACCATTTTTCAATGCCTGCCACTCAACCTGACCAATGGTGTCATAACGCTTCTGACAGGCAGAATTAAGCGCACACTCATCAGCACTCAACTTGGTCAAGTCGGTGCCATTGCCATCAAAGTCTGGATGGCCGGTCCCCATGATAAGATCCACATTACCCTCGGTCAGCATGGTGCGAGCAATCGCGGGGAGATCGGAGCGGCTGATATTTTGTGTGGCAAAGGTCGCCGGGGTAGCATGGGAGAACTGCACCGAGCTCACCACACCTGTCGCCTTACCTGCTTTTTTGGCTACCTGAGTAATGAACTCCATGGGGTTACCCATGTTGTCATAGTTGATGGCATTGTTATAAGTCTTCTGACCCGAGGCCATGGCTGAACCAGCCGCAGCGGAGTCGGTATAATTACTGAGCAAATACTGATAACCGAGAATGGCGGTCTTATATGTATCAGTCCAAGCTGTGCCCACGTTGGGGTCCCACGCTTTGGCCGTATCATAGTTCACCTTGGCTTCCATATCCTTGGTTGGGCTCTTGCTGGTGTTAAGTGGGTAAGTGGTCATACCCAGACGAACCGGCAGCGCCTTGTAAGCCTCCAGATCGTTGGCCTTGACCCCCTTATCCCAATTCGCAGCCATTTCCCAGGCTCCCCAGCTCGCGCCATCGTTGATCATCAGGATCACGTTCTTGGCGGCTTTGACTACTGGCGTAGTGGGAGTGGTCGGAGTCGTTGGCGTGGTCGGGGTGGTGGGGGTAGTTGGCGTAGTGGGAGTCGTCGGCTTTGTAGGGGAGGCGGTCGTTGAGCTACTGTCATTATCGCTGCCACAGCCACTCAGGGTCATGGTAATAGCGGCTGCTAATAGGGAATAACGTAACGATACAGAATTGAATGTGCTCATGTGGCCTCCTAGCCTTAAAATTGAGCACACACACTAACCAATGATTATGAATCATACGTTACAACGTAACATGTATTTAACGTATTGGTTATATTGGGTTTTAGTATCGCTGAAGCTGACGTTTCAAGCAAAAATGGGCTGCAAAATGCGGTTACTTCCAGGCATGGCGGATCAACTCATCCAGAGGCGCGGCCTTGGCGGGATTGAAGAGTCCCAGACTCAAGGCTTCACGTACCGTCAACTCCCCGCGTAGCTGGCGAAGTATCTGCCCCATGCTGCGCACATTGGCTCGCACCCAGCAATCCTCGGGACACCACTCCCCCTGGTTACAGGCTTGGCCATTCCAAAGCAGGGGTTGGTAACGCCACGGCTCACCCTGAGAAAAGCGCCCCTCCAGCACTATCTCCCCCTGTTCCCCCTTGATCCGTAACTGTTGAGAGATCCCCTTCAAGCCTGGCCGTGGCGAACAGCTCAGTTGCGCGGCAATGCCGCCGATCCGGCAATCCAGGGTATTGTCATGGCGCCAGCTCTCGCCCTCAACCCAGCGCGGCTCACCGAACAGATGAACCAGAAAGGAGAGCGGATGACTGGCCACCTCCAGCCACCACTGGGCAGGAGAGAAGTTAAGTGGCAGATCGTACTCACAAGCCAACTGCAGCCGCTCTATCGCCCCCAGTCGGGGTTTAAGTGCGGCGATTTGCTGAGCCGAATCCAGAAAGGCAAACGCATAGTTGACCCAGACTTGCTCCCCCAGCCCGGCACCACCAAGAGATCGGGCCTCCAAGCCAAAGAGCGGTTTCTCGCAGATGACAGGCAAACCGGAGAGCTGGCGCAACAAGGCAGCATGAGTCACAGCAGGCGTGGCCAATACCACCAGATCCAGAGCCAGATCGGGCGCCAGCAAACGAGCCACGCTGTCGGTGGCAACAGGGATCTTATGCTGTCTGGCCAGAGCCTCAGCCCGCTCCTTGGGTAAACCACACAAGGCCACCACCTCGACCCCATGATGGCGTAACCCCTGAATATAGATCTGCCCCCAGTTGCAACCTATGATCGCTGCCCGCATCTCAGACTCCCCTTTGTGCCCCTCCTGCATCATACCCGCTTCATCCGGCCCGTGACCCGACATTCATCAATGCCAGAGGCCGCGACTAGGGCCAGCGCAACACCACGGATAAGGGACAGTGATCACTCAAGAAGTGCCCCCCATTTGCTTTCACGCCTGCGGCGGTCGTAGCCGCGCCTACAGGATGCGCCTGCAGGTGCTCGGCATGCCCCACCAAGGGACCACTCAACACTATATGATCTATCGGCGCCGAGCCGTAACGAGTGGGATAACACCCCTTTGGCAGGGAAAAACCCTGAGTCAGCCGCTGTAACTGAGCCGGTTGTGGCTGACGATTATCCAATAACGACCAGAGCCCCTGCTCATGGGCAAAGTCCCGGTTAAAATCACCCAATATCACTAACGGTGCCCCAGCCAGCTGCTCGTGATCTATGATTCGGGCCAGTATCGCTCCCTGCTCAGCCAACTGCCGGCAGGCTCGGGAGCGCCCCAGATGCCCCTCCCGACAACCACTTTTCAGATGCACCACCAGCAGATGTAACGACCGGCCACTAGCCAGCGTCAACCTGGCGAGCAGGCCACCCCGCTGCTCACGCCACAGCGGCGCACCCAATTCCGGTAAGGGTTGTAACTGCAAGGCAGCCAGGCGTGCAGTGCGCACCGCTATCGCAACCCGCTGCCTGGCATCGAGGGGCAAGGGATTCACCCACCACTGCCAGCTCCCTGGTGCGTGATAGTGACCATCCGCCAGGATCTGTGCCAGCGCCCGCTCACTCTGCACCTCCTGAAAGGCTATGATGTCGGCATCCAGCCTGGCCACCTGACGGGCCAACTCAGCGTAGGCCGCAGGCAGACGAAAGACCCCGCTGCGGCAAACCTGTGTCGGACGACGAGAGAGTTCAGGATAAAGCCGCGCCTCACGCTGGCATTGTTGCAATCTGGCGGCAGAGAGGGGGGCATCGGCCAGCCAGGCCACATTGAAGGTGGCGATTCGCAACGACTCTGTTGCGAAGAGGCGAGGGGCAGATAACAGGCAGATCAGCAGGGGGAGAAGAGGAGCACAGCGGAACTCAGTTACTCTAACCATCATGGTTCGCCATCCAGAGCAGGCTATCAAAGATGAATATAGCCCCATCTTTGAAGGCGAACCCTCCTGAAATATCAAGCAAACTCGCGCATACTCAGCACACGCGCGGCAACTAAACTCAGTAGATAGAATCAATCGGGGCGTGATGATGTTAAAACGCTGGATGCTAAGTCTGTTATTGCTCAGTGGCCTATTTTTGCCACGCCAGCCAGAGGCCCTGGAGCTGGCCGTCATGCATGGCAACAAACAGCAACGGGATAACTTTGTCTCGGTGCTCCGCAGTTTTTATGATGAAACCGGCATTCGGGTAACACTGCTGGCGCTGACGGATAAAGAGTACAAGCAGCAATTTCCGCTCTGGCTCTCAACAAACACCTCGCCAGACATACTCTACTGGCAAGGTGGCGAGCGCCTGCTCGCCTATGCCAGAGAGGGAGCCTTGCGTCCTCTGGATGATCTCTGGCAGGAGCAAAGATGGAAAGAGAGCTTTGGCCAGGCCATGCAGGAGGCCGTATCCCTCAATGGCCACACCTACGCCCTCCCCTTTAGCTACTACCACTGGGGCATATTCTATTCCCAAAGCGTACTGGCTCAGGCCGGCGTGACGCCCCCGGATACCTGGCAAGCCCTGCTGCAGGCCTGCACCCGGCTACGGGCCCAGGGGATCACCCCCATAGTGGTGGGAGGCAAAGACAAATGGCCCGTCCTGGCCTGGTTTGATTACATCAACTTGCGCCTCAACGGCCTGGCTTTTCATCAAGCGTTGACGCGCGGACTCATCAGCTACCACGATCCTCGCGTCAGGGCCGTTCTTCAACACTGGCAACAGCTGATCCAGGCTCGCTGTTTCAACGACAACCTGGCCCAACTCAACTGGGACGACAGCATTCCCTACCTCTACTTTCGCAAAGCTGCCATGACACTGATGGGCAGCTTCGCCCCGACGCCCAGAAACAACGATGACATCAAGGCGCAACCCTTTCCAACCATTCGACCCGAGATACCCCGCTATGAGGATGCCCCCCTGGATCTCTTTGTCCTCCCTGCCCGCGCCAACCCGCGCATGCAGGAGGTCAAAACCCTGTTAAGCTACCTGGGACGTGTCGATATTCAAAACCGCCTGAACCGTGGGCTGGGGACCTTCTCTCCGCATATGGAAGCCTGGGAGTCGTTGAATCCCACGCAGCAGGCCAGCAAACGGTTGCTGGAGGGGGCCGCCGGCTTTACCCAGTACTTCGACCGCGACGTGTCGCCTGAGTTTGACCGGGCCGCCACCCCCCTGATGGCCCAATTTGCCATCAACCCCGAGATAGCCACCACCCAGGCCAAGCTGGAGGCGCTACGACAGCAGCTCTACCCCCAGGCGGCTCAGGGCGAGGGCTCCTCTGCTAACCCCGGCGGCGCCAGCAGGTAACCTGTAGCAGGCGGTAGTCAAACGCGCGGCCATTCAGGCGCTGGGCAACCGGGAGATCGCTTGGCGCCTCCAACTCTTCGAACCAGGGTGCCAAAAAGCACTGCAGGGCTCGATAACTGCCGAGCGCCTCGCCGTTTTCCCGTACCCCGCCCAACCAGTGGCGTTTAGGGCTCTTGGCCTCCTGCCACTGGTAGCCGCAGCTCAGGATCAGCACACCACCAGGCTTAAGCCGCTCGGCCATCTCCCGCAAAAAGCCCCCGGGATCGCGCAACTCATCCAGCAGATCGGAGGCCAGCACCAGATCATAGCCCTGATATTTTGGCTTCAGATTACAGGCATCGCCCTGGCTAAATGTCACCCCGGCCAACTCTCCGCCATTCAGCCCCAGGGGGGAGAGTCTGGCCTCCCGGTACGCCTGCAACTCCCCCTCCCAGGGGAGCTGATAGGCAAACTGTCCCTGTTGCTGCAGCATCAAGGCCACATCAATGAAGCGGGCCGTAACGTCCACCCCCTCAACCTGACTAAAGTGGCGAGCCAGCTCCAGCGTGCTGCGCCCCACTCCACACCCCATATCCAGCGCCTTGCCACCGGCAGGTTGCAACCTGGCCGCTAGCCGGGAGAGCACGAGAGCCGGATGTTCCAACCCTGGCAACGTCTCCCCATAGGCGGCCTCCAGCGCCCATGCCACCTGCTCATCCTGCAGATAGGGGTTGGCGTGCGAGGCCTCCTGGTGAGAGGAGACCACATAGCGAAAGCCGGCATGCTGGAAGAAATGACGGCGGAAGGCATAGCGGGAGGCGCGGATGGCCAGATTGCCGGTGGAGATCCAGGAGCCCCCCTTGATGAGGGCGTGCTTGCCATCGAAGGTGGGGGTAGAGAAATCGTCATACAGGGGGTGAACGCGAAAGCCGTCAAACCCGGCTATGGTGCTGCGACTCCACTGCCAGACATTCCCCAGCAGATCGAAGAACTCACCATGAGCGAAGTGATCCACAGGGCAGGAGGAGGCCCACTTCTCCAGGTTGATATTGCCGGGTGCCCGCTCCCAATCGGGTTGATCAACCGGGAGAGAATCACGTAGCTGATACCACTCAGCCTCACAAGGCAGCTGCACGGGCAAGCCGGTTCGCTCTGCCTGCCAACGGCAGAAGGCCTCCGCCTCCAGCTGGTTCACCTCTACCGGCCAATCCCAGGGCATGACCACCTCACGGTTCATCAACCGCAACTTGAGATCTTCGCCCGAGCCAACCCAGAAACAGGGTTGCGTTGCCTGGGCAAACTCGCGCCAGCGCCACCCCTCCTCGCTCCACCAGCGCCGCTCGCCATACCCGCCGGCCTCTACAAAGCCCAGGTATTCGGCATTACTCACCAGCATGCGGCTGGCCTGAAAGGGCGCCAGCTCCACCTGCTGCTGCCCATATTCGTTGTCCCAG
>JBOFBS010000307.1:0-34130 GCA_051645725.1 Aeromonadaceae bacterium
CGCCCTGAGGACGTTCGCCACGGTTGAAGCCGCGCTCGCCTTGAGGACGCTCGCCACGGTTGAAGCCGCGCTCGCCCTGGGGACGCTCGCCACGGTTGAAGCCGCGCTCGCCCTGAGGACGTTCGCCACGGTTGAAGCCGCGCTCACCTTGAGGACGTTCGCCACGGTTGAAGCCGCGCTCGCCCTGGGGGCGCTCGCTGCGGCTGAAGCCGCGCTCACCATCTGGGCGTGGATCTCTATCTGTGCCATACCCTTGGCGAGGCCGACGCTCGCCCCGTGGTTTGCCAGTGGCCTGGGGACGGGTGAGCACCTTGCGCGGTTCACTCGAGGGTTCGTTGTCGGGGTTAGTCAGGGAGCTGTCCTGGCTGGCCAAATAGAGTGCCTCGACTTTCTGCCGGGCCCATGGAGTGCGGCGCAGGAAGTTCAAGCTGGATTTGATGCTGGGATCCTGGATGAAGCAGTTGATGGGCAGACGCTCCGCCAGACCTTGCCAGCCATAGAGAGTGACCAGTTGGGAGAGCAGGCTCTCCAGCGTGATGCCGTGCAGTGGGTTGTTAACTTGTCTGTCGCTCATAGAATGCCTGATGGTGGGGCTGGAGGGGGCTGGGCAGGCGCGTTGGTAAACGGTAGCCCAGCAAAACAGCCCGCCTTGGCTCATGGTTGGTCGGCCTGGGGGAGCTGTTAACTAGTATGGCGCGCATTGAACCGCAAATTCGGCGTGGGGTCAAAAACTCTTGTCTATTTCCTCTGGCGCGAGGGGCCTGTAGGGGGCTCACGATTAACCTAGCCTCTGTCGCGCCAGTGCTTGTGCCTCGGCCCGGTTGTTCACCCCCAACTTGGCATAGAGATGATTGATATGGGTCTTGATCGTCGAGGTGGCGACAAACAGGCGTTCGGCTATCTGTTCGTTGCTGAGCCCCTGGGCTATGAGTCGCAAGATCTGCCGCTGTCGCGGGCTGAGCTCCTCCTCCTCGGGGAGCGGGGTCACCTCCTGCAACGGCGCCGTGAGTTGGGCCAGCAGCTGGCGGGCGAAGTCGAGCACGGGCTCCCGGCATTGACTCCAGCGGCACAGACTCTGCAGCGGGGTCACCACCCGGGCTCCCGCCAGTAAAAAGGGCAGGCGAGGCTTGGCCTGCTTGTCCAGCATATCGCCAAGTAACTCATGCCAGGCCTCACACGCTATCTCCCCCTGTTCAGCCAGCAGGCAGAGCAGGAGCAGCCTGGCCTGCCACTCTAGCCAGGCACACTGCCAGCGACTGGCCAGCTGCTGGATGCGTTCGATGAGTGGCAAGGGGAGGGGGTGCTCGCAGATGAGGGCCAGCCAGCCATGCAGCAGGTTGTCCTGCAGATCGTAGAGATCGCTACACTTCTCATGCCAGGGCGTTCGCTCCAACAGGCGAAGCAGGCCGTTGCGCTCCTCCAGTCGGACATAGCCCCAGGCCAGGGCTTGCCCGGTACGGAATTGCCACTGGCGGCAGTAGTGTTGACTGAATCGACGCTCATCCAGGGCCGCAACCTGCTGCCTTAGCCCCTGCCGCTCATTGCGCCACAGCAGTATGAGTAGCTGCTGGGTACGGTAGGGCAGCTCCCAATACTCCCCCCAGGCTGCGGCCAGGGGTTGACCACAGCTCATCCAGTGTTCGGCGCTCTCGGGCTCACCCCGCAGCAGGGCCAGGTCGGCCAGCATGCGATAGTTGGAGTCCAGCGCCGGATCAGAGGCCAGGCCCTGACTGCGGGCAAATTCTCTGGCTTGTTGCAGCACACGTTCGGTGGCATACCAGTCGCCGCGGTAGAAGTGGAGTTGGGCCAGGCGGTTAGCCGCGATCAGCTTGTGATGGTACTGGCCGGTCGATTCGGCGTAGGCAAACTGGGCATCAAGGATCTGCTGGGCGGGTGTGAGATCCCCTGTGATGAGAGAGCTCATGGCATACGTCAGGCGTTGGGCCGTATGCCAGGGGGCGGGGAGGGGCGGAATGTTTTTGAGTCGCTGCAGGGCGCTGGCGGCATCATCGAAGTGAAAGTCTGTGATGGCAAAGAGCAGTTGAGCTACCTGTTGCCCCTGGGTATCCAGCAAGGCGGGATCCAGTTGTTCCAGCGCAGCCCGGGCCCGTTCGCTGTGTTTGGTGATCTCCAGCTCAACCCAGGCCTCAAGCAGGGTCAGGTGAGGATGTTCGCGCCGGGTGGCCAGGGGAATTGCAAACAGCGTCTGTGCCAGCCATGCCCCCTGTGCCTGCTCTATGCAGTGCCAACCCACAAGGGGAAGCAGTCGTGTAAGCAGGGACGGAGGTTGAGGCTGTGCCGTGGGCAAGAGACACAGCAGCCGTTCCAACGGGAGTGTGGCCAGATTGGGCAATAGCTCCTGCCATTGTGTCTCAGGTTGCAAGCGGATCGTGGTGAGTAACCAGGCGACAAAGGGCTGCCACTGCCACGCCTCACCCTGAGGGAGCAGCCAACCGGCATCCTGCAAGGTGTGCAGCCAGGGAGTCAGTTCACCTGCACCGAAGCCACAGAGCAGGCTGAGCGTGGTCAGATCCAGTGGTGCCTGCGTCTCGGTAGCCTGGGCCATCAGGGCCAGGGCCTGATGCAGCCGGGCTGGCAATGGGGTTCGCGCCAGCAGATCGGCACCCCAGAGTGTCAATAAGTGCGGCAGGCTTTCACTCTGCTCATCACTCACCGCCAATGCCTGAGCCAGCAGCTGCCAGGCCTGAGGCCAGTTGCCCAGCGCGGGTTGCCACTCTTGGTAAAGCGCATCGAGGTCCGGGTCAGTTGAATCGGTGCGCCAGCCCAGCTCCTGAACGCCTACCCGGAGCAGGCTCACACCCTGCAGGCGCAGCTCCCCCTCTCCGCGGCTGCTAGGGCAGGCCAGGATCAGCAGTGGGGAGCCCTGCAGAGCATTTTGCCAGGCTTCTGATGGGCTCCACTGCTGTGAGGCTTCAGGCAGCTGTAAGGTGGGCAGCTCGGCACCGAGTGATGCGACCGGATCCAGCGTGGCCAGGTGATGGCCATACCCCTTGGGGGCCGAGACCCAGACCCGCTGCCCGGATTGCAGGGCTTGCTGCCAGGCGGTTCCCAGGGCTTTGGCATGACCTTGCAAGGCGTTTTGTAGTCGAAACGCCAGCTCAGATCGGGAGGCGGTTGTCAGCATAAAGATCCCCTTGGGCGCGTATTGGCATGAATGCATCGAGTGTCGAGCCTGGACTATTTTCAATCCATTCCGCTCTGGTTGTCTGTGGGTGGAATCAAGAAGCGAAGAGTTTTGCCCTCTTCCACCCATAGCTTCCACCGGCAGGGGGAAGTCAGGTTCGCGGTCGGAGTGGCAGACTGCTTCTCATCCGCCAAGTTGGCGAGTAATAGGCCTACACTCATGGCATGGAGCAAGAGGCCAGCATGCAGCAGAGTCTCGTGAGCAAACAAGGAGTGAGATATGAATGCCCAGGTTGAAGCGCGTCAGCAGGCGCAGTTGGCTTTCATCCGTAGTGGTGTCGAGCTGGTTGTCGGTGATCAGGGGGCTTGCCCCTTACCCCCGGCCGAGTTGGCGGCCCTGACGCTGGACTCCCCCCATGTGGTGGAACACTTTGGGGGGGGCTTGACCGCACAGGTGCTACACCTGTGCATTGAGGGGGTCCACTACACACTCAAGCAGAAGCGGGCCGAGTCACTGGTGCGTAATCTGGATGGCCAGACTTCGTTTTTAAACGAGGTGCAGCGGCGAGCCGATTTTACCCGCCTCAAGGGTGATCCGGCGTGGGCTGGGCGCTTTGAGCATATAGTGCCGACTCTCTATGCCAGCTTGCATCACGGCATCATTCTCTCCCCCTGGCTGCCCGGTAAGCCCCTTGATCGCTTCGATGCCGCTCTCTTTCGCCAGATATTGAAGACGGCTGTAGCCTGTGAAGAGGCGGGGCTCATGGAGTGGGATCTCTGTCCTGGTAACATTATCGATGACAGTGGTCACATCTGGTTGTTCGATTTTGGCTACATGTACCCATTTGACCCTATAACTCAATTCAACAGTAACGGGGTGAGCGATCCTCTGTTTCATGCCTGCGAACGGTTTGAGACCCGTAACTTTTTTGGCTGGCTCTTGCGGCAAGAGGCGATGAGCCCATCACAGGCCCTGAGCCTCTACCGTGAGCTCAAAGTGGTGGCATTGGAGCTCTATACACAAAAACTCGATTGGCTGACGCGCCGCGGGGCGACGCTGCAGGTGCAAAGCTGGGTGCAGTCGTTTATCACACGCTGGCAGCAGGCACTGACTAGCGAAGAGGCCTTGGCGGCGTTGTTCGAGTTGGAAAACTTTCGCTCCCAGGTGCTGGATATCGAAGACGATCTGCATGGCCAGAGTTGCTCGGCTTTTACCCTGCGCCGCCTGGATTTTGTCGAGCAGTGTCTGCGTGAACGTTTCGATGCCCTGAGGGAGGGGGGGGCGCTGTTTTACGAGAATGCAGGAAAGAGCCAGCAGCAGTTGCTGGATCTCTATGCCCACAAGCGTCAGCAGGTGTTGCGATATCAGCTTGCTTAACGGGATTGGCATGGATGGCGTTACAAGCTGTGTCACCGGGCAAGAGGCCTCTCTTGCCCGGTAGCCGTCTTCTTCGTCTCGGGGGCTCGTCGTCGGCGTCCTGCTGCCAACGGTTGGCTTCAACATCTTGTCTGTAAAATAATACTTTTCCCAGCTGTACATGGTCCAGAATTACCATGAGACCTTGTCGTACTCTAAGGGTTCAGGTGTGAAGATTATTATTCTATTGACGGTTTTGCTTAACAGCCTGATTTGCTTGGCTAATCCCGTCTTGCGCTTGGATACCAGCCTGGCTCCTCCCTACCAGATCCAAATCGATGGCCTGCTCAAGGGGAGTGCCGTGGCGGTTCTTGACTGCGCTTTGGCCAAGCTTGATGTCCGATATGTCACCGATATTGTCCCCTGGCGTCGGGCTCAGAGTAATTTGCGTAATGGCCAATCAGATGGCTTTTTCAGCACAATGCCATTACCCGAGATAGAGCCTTATGGTCGTCTCTCTGCTCCATTGATCCTGGAGAAGTGGTTTTGGTTTAGTTTGCGGCCAGAGCTACTCCAGCGGGCTGATTTTCCTGCCACGTTACGCATAGGTGTAGTGCGTGGGAGTAATCAGGAGGGGTGGTTACAAGAGCAGAACATCAGGGTCGCTCAGCTAGTTAATCAATTACCCAGCTTACTGCGCCTCCTCTTGATTGGTCGGGTGGATACCGTGCTCATAGATCAGCAGGCGATGCAGCAGTTACAAGCTCAGCACCCAGAGGCGATAGCCCAGCCTCTGGCTAGTCGTTTTGAGCGTTACGCTCCCTTGGGCGTCTATTTTTCCAATCACCTGCTTGCTCAACAGCCTGGTTTTTTATCCCGGTTTAATGCGGCGGTTCCTCGTTGTCATGTTCCTGGCCTGACTCTGGAGAGTAGTGAGCAGCAGAAACTCTTGCAGATGGCTAACAGCGATGCCGCACTCTGGTTACAGGATCCTCAACTGCTCAGCTCTCTCTCTTCGCTCGATGCGCAGCATCAGCATTTGACTCAAGAGGCTATACTGAAACTGGATAGTCAATGGCAGGCGGCGGTGCAACAGGGGCAGACATTCGAGTGGATGCAGGCCATATTGGCATCGCCGCTTTCTTCTCTTCTGAATAAGTGGCAACAAGCTTCACGGGGGCGCTACACAGAGTTGTTTGTCACCGATAGCCAAGGGGTTCTGGTTGCCACAAGCCGGGTGACAACAGACTACTGGCAGGGGGATGAAGAGAAGTTTATCCAGCCTATGAAGCTCAATCTACCAGGCTTACCCCATCCCCAGGGGTGGTTGGATCAAGGAAGTGGTGGGGGACAAACTCAGGTGGGTTATGATGACTCGACGCGACAGTTTTTAAGTCATATCAGTTTTCTGATCCGGTCAAAGGGGGGGAGTCAGCCCTTGGGGGTCCTGACACTAGGGGTGAATGTGGAAAAGGCATTACGCGACTAAGTAAACGTCACCGTGCGGCCCTATTCTGGGCAGGGTGATTCGACATTTACGGTTTATTTTAATTGGTGCGATTTGGGTCGTCACGCCCATGGTATGGACTTAAGCGCTGAGTAGGTAAGGGAGAATAATATGTTGTTAAATTCCATGAGTATTCGCATCAAAGCGGCTTTTGGGCTAGTGCTCTTGACTCTCTTCATCTTGATCATAGGGACGTTAAATTATATAGCCTTGGATCGTTTGCAGAGTAATACCGATACGTTTGCCGCAGTTTTGATGCCAGCCCAGGGCGCGGTGCTCAATGCCGATCGGGATCTCTACCAAGCGTTGAGCGCTCAGCAGCAATTCCTATTGGTTCAGGGCAAGGGCGATAAGGCCGCTAGCTATAAACAGGATTTTTCCGAGAATGCCCAACAGGCTTGGGACCGCATGCAAAAATTTCTGACCAATATGGCTCCTTACCCGGAAGTGACTGGCCAGTTGCAACATTTCCCAACTCTGTTTAACGCCTGGAAGCAGGATGGATTGCAGGTCTTTACTTTGGTCGAACAGGGAAAACTGGCTGAGGCCCAAGCCATGCATGACGCATTAGATGGCAAGTTTTCTGTGTTGCGTGAGCAGTATAACCTGGCTGGAGAGTTGGATGAGAAACTGGCTGACTCACTGCGGGTCGCGTCAGATGAGATGGCAGACTCTCGCCAGAGTGTGACGCTTGGCCTTTTGAGTATTGCCGTGCTGATGGGCCTGGTGCTGATTTATGTTGGGCCCAAGATTATTGTCGATAGTATCATGGCCGTTTATCTCAAGGTTGAGGATATCAGTCGGGGCGAAGGGGATCTGGTAAGCCGTTTACCCGTCACATCCCGTGATGAGCTGGGTAAGCTAGCCCGAAGTTTTAATCGCTTTTTGGATCAGTTGCAGGGATTGATACGGCAGCTAATGGGGGATGTTGGCTCCTTGGAGGCCTCGACGGGCAATTTGCGCCAGGTTTCATTGCAGGTGGATAACATCAGTGAGAGCCAGCGTGTGCAGTTAGCTTCTTTGGTTACCGCCTTCAACGAGATTAATCAGGCCGTTCATGACATATCCCGGCATGCTCAATTGACATCAGAGCAAACTAATACAGCCCAAAGCAGTGTCACACAGGGGATGGCTCTGTTGACTCGCAACGTTGAGATGAATAAACAACTCTCTGGTAGTGTGCATGACGCGGCTCAGATGGTGGCCAAACTGGCTGATGAGTCAGAGAAAATCACATCTGTGTTGGATGTAATACGCGGTATTGCCGAGCAGACCAATCTCTTGGCGCTCAATGCTGCGATTGAGGCTGCTCGAGCCGGGGAACAGGGGCGTGGTTTCGCCGTAGTGGCTGATGAGGTTAGAACCTTGGCCAGCCGTACCCAGCGCTCTACCGAGGATATTCAGCATATGATCGCCTCATTGAAGCAGGGTGTGCAGAGTGCGGTACAGGCGATGGAGCGGGGTAGCAGCCAGATGGGTGAAACCCTGGGTATGGTGGACAAGAGTCGTGATGCTTTGGCTGAAATTCAGAAGATGGTGACGCAGGTGATGGATATGAACTTCCAGATTGCATCGGCTACCGAACAGCAAAGTTCAGTCATGGATGAGATTAACCGCAGTGTCTCCGAACTTAATAGCCTGACCGAAGAGGGAGCGGCCTTGTCGGGGACTGTTCTGCAAACGGGTAATGACCTGGATGCGGTAGCGCAGCAACTCAGTAGCCGAGTGCGACAGTTCAAGGTGTAACTCATCTCTTATGCTTCAAAAGGCGCCAGTGGGCGCCTTTCTTTTTAATTATTCATCTCTTGTCTGACTCAGCTGTGGTTAGCGTGGAAAGATGGATACTCTCCCTCAGGTTATCAGCGAATATTGTTGATTTGAGCTTGCCAGAGGGGGAGGCCAGAGGGGGAATAGCCGATCGCCTTAGCTTTGACTATGTCCCCTTGGTAATAGTAGACGGGTTGGCTTTTGCCTGGAGCAATGGGTGTGGCGAAATAGAGGGTGGCGGTTTGGTGGGCAAAGGTTTGACCGGAAAGGTAGCCAATCAGAGCGTGCTCTAAGGAGTGATAGCCATTCTTCCAGAGGTGTACCTTGGCCTCTCCTGGAGAGGCAATCCAACCCCATACCTCCCCATGCTGCTGGTCGACAAAGGCCGAGAACCAGCTAGGCCAGGTTCGGTAGAGATAGGATCTGGGTTTGGCCTGGTTCAGTCCCAGGGTAGCGGCAGCCTGATCCAGCTCGGCATACTCCCACCATGCACTGCCATTTTGGGTATCTGTATCACCCCACCACCCCACCATGTCGCTGGCATGTTCCGGGTCAACAGGGGTGGGTTGAGGAATATTCTTTAGCTGATCCTCCCGGTAGGCTCGTTGCAATATGTTGTAGATCCCCCCTTCAGCAAACTGTTGCAGTATCACATCATGGCGCTGTTTGGCCACCAGGTAGAGCATCCAGAAACTCTTGATGGTGTGGCCAAAATCTGCGTGGCGGGCATCCGGTGCACGACCAGAGTCATCGTGGATATAGCCGAAGAAGCGCTGTTCCTGAGGGTAGTAGAAGTCACGCACTATGGCCGAGGCCAACCAGCCCATCTGTTTACTCCAGCGATCTTGCTCTTTAGCGGGAAGGAGAGGAGTAAGCAGTACCATGTAGGCATTGAGCTGATCCAGTTGCGATACCAGTTCAATCTGTTGCCCTTGTTTGCGGCTTGCAGGGTACCAGGTCAGGCGTTCGCTCTGTTTGTCCAGATAGTGGGTGAATAGGTAGTCGTGGATGCGCTCTACATCTTTGAGCACCTCGCCATCCCGAGTCAGGTAGTAGTAGAAGGCTAGACCAAGTTGGGCATAGGCCAGATCCTGGCTGGTACGCTCTTCGGGTTTATCTGCCGCCTGGCCTTGATGGAATTTACCTATCACATCGCCGTTAGGCAGCAGGGCTTTGGTGCGCAAAAAGTAGACCCCCTGTTTGGCCAACTCCAGTGCCTTGGGATCTCCCGTCAGATGATAGATGACGCCGTAGGCAAAGGTCTGGCGTGAGACCATGCGGGTCCACTGGTAGGGGAAGCCTGCCTTGATCCACTCAGGTGCTTGGGCTAACTCAGGACAGAGGTCGGCGGGGAGTGGATTGGCCGTGAGTTCGGCCTGAGAGGGGGCGGTGGCATCGTTACACAAGAAAGTGGGAAACGCCCCCTGTTTGACCCCTTGAGCTGCCTTATACCAGAAGGGGGCCAGATCTTTTTGAACATGGGTAAGCCAACGATCCCCGGCATAGAGCTCGGCTTGTGCAGTCGGCACACATGCTGCGAAAGATAAGGCAGAGGCAACGGCTAAGGTCAAAAAGCATCGAGAACCGCGATGCGATCCCCGCAGGCTGAGGGTTAGCATCATTTTACTCCTTGGGTAACTGGCCACTTGGCAAGGGGAGGCTAAACCCTATGAGACTTACGTCATGTGAGGTTTGTCACGCTTGTGCCGTGATACCCCCCCAAACTCAGCCATGGGGTTGGAGGGTGGAGGCGAGTGCCTATGTTGTGTATTGATGGTTCGAGCCGATGAAAAGGCCCAACGCTCTGCCTGGCAGAGTCGTTGGGCGGTCGAGGGGGGTTAGGGCAACGCTTCTACTATCAGCATGATGCCATCTGTGGCGGTTACCCGAACCCGACTGCCTGCTGGCAGGGGCTGGGCGCAGCGGACTGGCCAGATGCTGTCACCCAGCTTGACCCGACTCAGACCATTGACCACATCCTGTTGCAGGCAGGCCTCCTGGCCCAGCCATTGCTGAGTGCGCTGGTTTAGCTGGCGCGCCGGTTCGGCTTTATCGGCGTTGAGCCGTTGACGCTGCCAATACCACCAACCACAGGTGAAGAGCAGTGCCAGGAGCGAGAAGAGCAGCCACTGGCTGGCCCAGCTCAGGGGGAGCAGGGCGGCTAGCGCACTCACGCTCACCGCGGCCATCCCGAGCCACAGCAGGTAACCGGCCCCGCCAAGTAACTCCAGGATCAGCAGCACACCGCCGAATATCAGCCAGTGTACCCAGCTCAGTTGGGTCAGGAGCTCCATCCACCCTCCTCCGGCTGACGGCTGCCGATTGGGGTTGATGCGCCCTGGGTCGCGCCCTGCTTGAAGAGCTCGCTGATGCCGCCAATGGCGCCAATGAGGGAGCTGGCCTCCAGCGGCATCATGATGAGCTTGCTGTTAGGGCTGTCACCTATCTTGGTCAGGGCCTCGGGATATTTCTGGGCCACAAAGTAGTTGATGGCCTGGTTGCTACCCTTGGCTATGGCGTCGGAAACCATCTCGGTTGCCTTGGCTTCGGCTTCGGCCTGGCGCTCACGGGCTTCGGCGGCGAGGAAGGCGGCCTGGCGTTCCCCTTCAGCCTTGAGGATCTGGGACTGTTTCTCCCCCTCAGCCTTGAGGATCTTGGATTGACGCACCCCTTCGGCTTCGAGAATTTCAGCACGCTTCTGCCGTTCAGCCTTCATCTGGGCATTCATCGATTCGATGAGATCCACAGGTGGTTTCACATCCCGGATCTCGATACGGGTCACCTTGACACCCCATGGGCTGGTGGCGGCATCCATGGTGATGAGCAGCTTCTCGTTGATGGTGTCGCGCTGGGAGAGCATCTGATCCAGCTCCATGGCCCCCAGTACGGTACGGATATTGGTCATGGTCAGATTGCGGATGGCCTGCATCAGATCGCTCACCTCATAGGCGGCCTTGTGCGCTTCGATCACCTGAATAAAGCTCACCGCATCTATGGTGACGTTGGCGTTATCACGGCTGATCACCTCCTGGGGCGGGATATCCATCACCTGCTCCATCATGTTGATGCGGCGGCCTATCTTGTCGATAAAGGGGAGTATCAGGTTAAAGCCCGGTTGCAGTGTGCCTGTGTAGCGGCCAAACCGCTCTACCGTCCAGTTAAAGCCTTGGGGAACGTTTTTGACACTGGCCTGGATGAGGACTACGGCGAGCGCCACTATCACCAGGATCCCGAACAGATTGCCATCTGGCAGCATAATTGACTCCTTATTGTTGCAAAGGTTGTGGGCTGATTGACTCTCACATCATAGCCTGCCCTGGTGTCCGCTTGCCTGCTTATCTGCCATGAAAATCGCTCTTTGCCACGTTACTGTCCGATTTTGTGCTGGCCGCCTTATCCAGGGATGATGTTTTCTAATAACCAATAAGTATAAAAAGTGCGTTTTTATTATTTTATGCACTTAATTGCGCCCCTTATATTCAATCTGGAAATGCCAAGGAGAGACGACGATGGAGTACTTACCCCTGTTTGCCAAGGTCACGGAGCGTCCCATTCTGCTGGTTGGTGGAGGGGAGGTGGCATTGCGCAAGGCTCGTCTGCTGCTGGATGCCGGAGCCAGGGTGACTGTGGTTGCTCCCGAGCTGCATGAGGAGTTGATCGCCTTGCGGGAGGCCCAGACGCTGCATCATGTGGCTGGCACCTTTTCACCCGAGCAACTTGTGGGCCAGCGCCTGGTGATTGCCGCCACAGATGATGAGGCGGTGAATGCCCAGGTGGCTGCCGCGGCAGAGGCGGCCGGGCTCTGGGTCAATGTGGTGGATGATCCGGCCAACTCCAGCTTTATCTTCCCCTCCATCATAGATCGCTCCCCCATCATGGTGGCGGTCTCCAGTGGCGGGGCGGCTCCTGTGCTGGCCCGGCTGTTGCGGGAGCGTCTTGAGGCGCTCTTGCCTTCCCATCTGGGGGCGCTGGCGCGTCTCTCCGGTGAGCTGCGAGGCAAGGTCAAGTCAGCCTTTGCCTCGCTCACCGAGCGGCGTCGTTACTGGGAGCGGGCCTTTGCCTCATCCCGCCTGGCAGCCCTGCTGCAAAGTGGTGACGAAGCGGGTGGGCGTGCCTGGTTGGCCGCTGAACTGGCCCATAGCGAAGAGCAGGGGGGGGAAATCGTGCTGGTGGGGGCGGGGCCGGGTGATGCGGGACTGCTGACCTTGAAGGGGTTGCAGCAGATACAGCAGGCCGAAGTCGTGCTCTATGACCAGCTGGTGTCTCCTGAGGTGTTGAACCTGATACGTCGTGATGCCGAGCGCATCAGTGTCGGCAAGAAGGCGGGGGCGCATAGCGTACCGCAGAATGAAATTAATGCCTTGTTGGTGGCGCATGCCAAGGCCGGTAAGCGGGTGGTGCGCTTGAAAGGGGGGGACCCCTTTATGTTCGGTCGTGGCGCCGAAGAGCTTGAGGCCGCCAAGGCGGCAGGTATCCCCTTCTCCGTGGTGCCGGGGATCACAGCGGCTGCCGGGGCGACCGCTTATGCCGGTATCCCGCTGACGCACAGGGATCACGCCCAGAGCGCAGTGTTTATTACCGGCCATTGCCAGAAAGATGGCCAGGAAGCCGATTGGCCGGCGCTGGCGGCGAGCAACCAGACCCTGGTTATCTACATGGGGCTCATCTCGTCACCGGTTATTCAGGAAAGATTACTGGCTCATGGCCGTTCACCCAAGACGCCCGTGGCCCTGATAGAACGCGGTACCACGGCGGCACAAAGGGTGATCCGGGGTGAATTGGCTAACTTGGCCGAGCTAGCCCAGGGTGCCCAGAGCCCCTCGCTGATAGTGGTGGGTGAGGTTGCCGCGCTGGCAGAGAGTTTGAGCTGGTTTAACGGCCAGCAGGGTGGCGGTTTGGGCGCCACAGGTTCGGAACATTTGGTCTCACTGGCTTAGGCCGAGATCGCAGGATTTAGCGCAACAGGAGTAGCAAGCCATGACTCAACCATTGGATGCAGCAAGACTGACCCATCTGAAACAACTGGAAGCGGAGAGCATCCATATCATTCGCGAGGTGGCGGCCGAGTTTGAAAACCCGGTGATGCTCTACTCCATCGGCAAGGACTCCTCCGTGATGCTGCATCTGGCACGCAAGGCGTTCTACCCGGGTAAGCTCCCCTTTCCCCTGCTGCATGTGGATACCAACTGGAAGTTCCGCGAGATGATCGCGTTTCGTGATGCGACCGTGAAGAAGTACGACATGGAGCTGATCGTCCACAAAAACCCGGATGGACTGGCCATGGGGATCAACCCCTTCGTCCACGGCAGTGCCAAGCACACAGACATAATGAAGACCCAAGGGTTGAAGCAGGCGCTGAACCAGTATGGTTTCGATGCCGCCTTTGGTGGCGCGCGTCGTGATGAGGAGAAGTCCCGGGCCAAGGAGCGGGTCTACTCTTTCCGTGACAAGAACCATGCCTGGGATCCCAAGAACCAGAGACCCGAGCTGTGGCGTCTCTATAACGGTCAGGTGAACAAGGGTGAGAGCATCCGTGTCTTCCCGCTCTCCAACTGGACCGAGCTGGATATCTGGCAATACATCTATCTGGAAAACATCGAGATAGTGCCCCTCTATTTCGCTCAGCCCCGCCCTGTGGTGGAGCGAGATGGGGTCACCATCATGGTGGACGATGAGCGCATGCCGCTGGCCGAGGGTGAAACGCCCAAGCAGGAGTGGGTTCGCTTCCGTACCCTGGGCTGTTATCCGCTGACCGGGGCCATCGAGTCCCGAGCCACTACGCTGCCGGAGATCATCGAAGAGATGCTGGTCTCTACCAGCTCAGAGCGGCAGGGGCGTGTGATCGACAATGATGGGGCGGGCTCCATGGAGCTGAAGAAGCGGCAAGGCTACTTCTAATCCCCAAGGCATAGATAGTCACCAGAGCAGAATTTGAAAGGAAGAAGATGATGAACAGCGCCATTGCCGAAGAGATCAAATCAAGCGGAAGCATCGAAGAGTATCTGCAACAACAACAGCACAAGAGCCTGCTGCGTTTTCTCACCTGCGGCAGTGTGGATGATGGCAAGAGCACGCTAATCGGCCGTCTGCTGCATGACTCCCGCCAGGTGTATGAAGATCAGTTGCAGAGCCTGCACTCCGACAGTCAGAAGGTGGGGACCCGTGGCGAGAAGCTGGACTTCGCCCTGCTGGTGGATGGGCTGCAGGCCGAGCGTGAGCAGGGCATCACCATAGATGTGGCCTATCGCTACTTCTCCACCACCAAGCGCAAGTTCATCATTGCCGATACTCCGGGCCACGAGCAGTACACCCGCAACATGGCGACCGGAGCCTCGACCTGTGATCTGGCCATCATTCTCATCGATGCCCGCAAGGGGGTGCTGGAGCAGACTCGTCGGCACAGCTTTATTGCCAGCCTGCTGGGGATCCGCCAGTTCATCGTGGCCATCAACAAGATGGATCTGGTGGATTTCGACGAGGCGACCTTCCGTCGCATCGAGGCGGAGTATCTGGCCTTTGCCGCCGCTCTGCCGGCCACCGATATCAAGGTGGTACCCCTCTCGGCGGTAGATGGCGACAACCTGGTGACCTTAAGCGATCGCTCCCCCTGGTATCAGGGCGAGCCGCTCTTAAGCCTGCTGGAGAGTGCTGAGGTGGGTAGCCATAACAACGAGTTGCCCGCTCGTCTGCCGGTGCAACTGGTCAGCCGTCCGGATCTCAATTTCCGCGGCTACATGGGGACACTCGCTGCCGGTACTCTGAAGCCGGGTGATACCCTGAAGGTACTGCCATCGGGCAAACAGAGCGTGGTCGAGCGCATCGTCACCTTCGATGGCGACTTGGCGCAGGCCCAGGCTGGTCAAGCCATTACCGTGACTCTGAAGGACGAGATCGATATCAGCCGGGGCGATCTGCTGGTGGCGCCGGATGCGCCGACCCAGGTGAGCAAGCGTCTGCTGGCCCATCTGGTCTGGATGACGGAGTCCCCCCTGACCACAGGGCGACTCTATGACATCAAGCTGGCGACCAAGAAGACCCAGGGGCAATTCTCCGCCATACGTCACCGTATCGATGTGAATACCCTGGAGCAACATGAGGCCAATGAGCTCAAGCTCAACGAGATTGGCCTGGTAGAGCTGGAGCTGACCGGTGCCGTGGGGGTGGATCCCTACACCCAGGTACGGGATACAGGCAGCTTCATCGTCATCGATCGCCTGAGCAACGTGACCATAGGGGCCGGCATGGTGGTGGAGGCCCTGGCCGAGCAGCCGGAGGCCAAGCGTGAGTTCAGCCAGTTTGAGCTGGAGTTCAACGCCCTGGTGCGCAAGCACTTCCCCCACTGGCAGGCGCTGGATATCAGTCAGCTCTGATTGGCCCTGGTTGGCAAGAGGTTCTATGGATAAGCAAGTGATAGCGGCGGATCGGGTGCCAGGAGAGAACATAGTCTGGCACTCGCACCATATCGACAAGGCGGCCCGCTCCGCCCAGAAGGGGCATAAGCCGGCCCTGCTCTGGTTTACCGGTCTCTCTGGGTCGGGTAAGTCGACCCTGGCCGGGGCGCTGGAGGCCGAGCTGGTGCGGCGTGGGATTCATACTTATCTGCTGGATGGGGATAATGTCCGTCATGGTCTCTGTTCGGATCTGGGCTTTGCCACCGCCGACAGGCAGGAGAACCTGCGCCGGGTGGGGGAAGTGGCCAAGCTGATGGTCGATGCGGGCCTGGTGGTGTTGGCGGCCTTTGTCTCTCCCTATCGCGCCGAGCGGGCGGCCATCCGGGCCCGTCTGCCGGAAGGGGAGTTTGTCGAGGTGTTTGTGGATACCCCCCTGAGCGAGTGTGAAGAGCGGGATCCCAAAGGGCTCTACAAGAAGGCGCGTGCAGGCGAGATCAAACACTTCACCGGTATCGATGACCCTTATGAGGCACCTGAGCAGGCGGAGGTCCACCTGCATAATCACGGTGTGAGTGTAGAGGATGGGGTGGCGCAACTGCTGGCCCAGCTGATAAAGAGGGGGCTGATCTCTGCCTGATCCCTCACGACCCGAGTAAGAAGCCCGCCCTGACAGCGGGCTTCTTACTGTTTGTCATTGGCAGCGGTGAGGGCTAACCCGCTGTTCCAACTCGTCGCTGACTCACCACAGTGACGGGCTCGCGTTAAGCGCCCCTGTGCGCCAGGTATGCCTCTTCGCATCAAGGATGGTGATGTGGACCCACCCGGGAGGGGGCTCCGCGGGTCAGCCTGTGCTCGCTTCTCGATGTTGCATAATTAGGTTCGCTCATTTAGTTAGAGCGTGGGCCGCTGGCCGAGCCGGAAATGCCTCGGGTGTGCTCAACATGTCTCCGGCTCTCTGATACACTCGCCAGATGCCCATCCTGCCCGGAGCCTTGAATGTACTGCCCGTTTTGTAATGCCGATGATACCAAGGTCATTGACTCCCGATTGGTGGCCGAAGGACACCAGGTACGTCGTCGTCGCGAGTGCCTCATCTGCCATGAGCGTTTCACCACCTTTGAAACGGCTGAACTTGTGATGCCCAGGGTGATCAAGAGCAATGGTAGCCGTGAGCCCTTCAATGAGGAGAAGCTGCGCGGAGGCATACAGCGAGCCCTGGAGAAGCGCCCCGTGAGCATGGAGTCGGTCGAAGAGAGCATCAACCGTATCGAGTCCAGATTACGTGCGACCGGCGAGCGGGAGGTGGATGCCAAATTCATCGGCAACCTGGTGATGGAGGAGCTGAAGATACTGGACAAGGTCGCCTACATTCGTTTTGCCTCTGTCTATCGCAGCTTCGCCGATATCCGCGAATTTGGTGAAGAAATAGCCCGTCTGGAGAAATAAGTGTTCAGCACCCTGGATCATGAGTATATGGGCCGGGCCCTGACGCTGGCGGCGTTGGGGCGTTTCACCACGCATCCTAATCCCAATGTGGGGTGCGTCCTGGTGAAGGAGGGGAGGATTGTTGGCGAGGGGTGGCACCGCAAGGCCGGTGAGCCCCACGCCGAGGTACATGCCCTGCGGGCCGCCGGTGAGCAGGCGCGCGGGGCCACGGCCTATGTGACGCTGGAGCCCTGCTCCCACCACGGCCGCACTCCGCCCTGTGCCCTGGCCCTGCTTGAGGCGGGGGTCAGCCGGGTGGTCGCCGCCATGGTGGACCCGAATCCGCTGGTGGCAGGGCGCGGCTTGCGTATCCTCGCCGAGGCTGGCGTCACGGTTCAATCCGGGCTGCGGGAGGCGGAGGCCATCGCGCTGAATCCGGGGTTTATCCAGCGCATGAAAACGGGCCTGCCCTGGGTTCGGGTCAAGCTGGCGGCGTCGCTGGATGGTCGTACCGCGCTGGCCAATGGCCAGAGTCAGTGGATCACAGGCCCGGCAGCCCGAGCCGATGTGCAGGAGTGGCGGGCACGCAGCAGCGCCATCTTAAGTGGTGCCGATACGGTGCTGGTGGATGATCCGGCTTTGAATGTACGCTGGGCGCAACTACCGGCCGGTATCCAGGAGCGCTACCCGGAAACTGAGCTGCGTCAACCGCTGCGGGTGCTGGTGGACTCACGCCAGCGTCTGCAACCCGAGGCGCGGCTCTTCTCCTTGCCGGGCCCTGTGCTGCTGGCGCGGCAAGTGGCTCAGGGGAGCTGGCCTGCCCAGGTGGAGCAGGTGATGCTGCCGCTGGCCGCCAGCGGTAAGCTGGATCTGAAGGCGCTGCTCCTGGAGTTAGGGCAGCGCGGGGTGAATGAAGTGTGGGTTGAGGCGGGACGTCAATTGGCCGGGGCGCTGGTGAGCGGCGGATGGGTCAATGAACTCATCCTCTATCTGGCACCCAAGTTGCTTGGTGAGGGGGCGCAGGGCTTGCTGGCTCTGCCGCAATTGGATTCTCTGGAGCAGGCCTGGCAATTTACCCTACGTGATGTGCAGCAGATAGGTGATGATCTGCGTCTGACGCTAGTGCCCCGAGTCGGGGAGGAGTAAACATGTTTACCGGAATCATAGAAGCCGTGGGCACGCTGGTGGCCATGGAGCCCAAGGGGCAGGATGTGGCGGTACGGATCCGTACCGGCAAGCTGGACTTGAGCGATGTCAAACTGGGCGACTCTATCGCGACCAATGGTGTCTGTCTGACCGTGGTGCAGCTGACGGCCGATGGCTATGTGGCCGATCTCTCGGGTGAGACCCTGGCCCGTACCGGCTTTGCCGATTATCAGGCGGGGCGGAAGGTCAATCTGGAGAAGGCGCTGATGCCGACCAGCCGTCTGGGTGGGCATCTGGTCTCCGGTCATGTGGATGGCGTAGGCAAGGTCGTGGCCATCAAGCCCTTGGGGCGGGCCATGGAGTACTGGGTAGAAGCCCCCCGCGAGCTGGCTCGCTACATAGCCGAGAAGGGCTCCATCACGGTTGATGGCATCAGCCTCACGGTCAACAGTGTTGAGGGGGCGCGTTTTCGCCTCACCATAGTCCCTCATACCAGTGGTGAGACCACGGTCGGCGAGTGGAAGGTGGGGAGCCGGGTCAACCTGGAGGTGGACGTGATCGCCCGCTATCTGGAGCGCCTGGTGCTGGGGGATAAGGCCGCCGATGTTGCTCCCGCCTCGGGGGTGACCATGGCCATGCTGGCCGAGCAGGGTTTTTTGCGTTGAAGTCGCAAATGGCTGAGTACTGAAATAGAAGGATTAGAGTGATGGCACTGAGCAGTACCGCGGAGATTATTGAAGAGTTTCGTCAGGGCAGGATGGTGATCCTGATGGATGACGAAGATAGAGAGAACGAAGGGGATCTTATCATGGCCGCCTCCATGGTGCGCCCTGAGGATATCAACTTCATGGCACGTTACGGTCGGGGGCTCATCTGCCTGACCCTGACCAAGGCGCGCTGCCAGCGTCTCAATTTGCCGCTCATGGTCGGCAATAACGGGGCCCAGTTCTCGACCAACTTTACCGTCAGCATCGAGGCGGCAGAAGGGGTCAGTACCGGGATCTCGGCGGCGGATCGGGCGCGTACCGTGCAGGCCGCTGTGGCTCCTGACGCTCAAGCCAAAGACGTGGTACAGCCGGGTCATATCTTCCCGCTGATGGCGCAAGAGGGCGGCGTCCTGACCCGGGCCGGCCATACCGAGGCCGGGTGCGATCTGGCTCGCCTGGCTGGCTTGGAGCCTGCGGCCGTCATAGTCGAGATACTCAATGAAGATGGCACCATGGCGCGCCGTCCTGATCTGGAGAAGTTTGCCGCCGAGCATGGCATCAAGCTGGGTACCATTGCCGATCTCATCGAGTACCGCAACCAGAATGAGACCACAGTGGTCAAGGTGGCCCAGTGCAAGTTGCCTACCGAATATGGTGAGTTTGAGCTGGTTACCTTCCGCGACACCATAGACAATCAGCTGCACTTTGCCCTGTGCAAGGGTGAGCTGGGTGGGGATACCACGCCCCTGGTGCGGGTGCATCTGCATGATTACTTCAGCGATGTGCTGCTCACCGATCGCCATGCCCCGCGCAGCTGGCCCATCCATGAGGCGATGGCGCGCATCGGTAACGAGGGAGGGGTTCTGGTGATCCTGGGGAATGAGGGAGGCCAGGCCGAGTTGCTGGCACGTATCGAGCAGTTTGCCGCCGAAGACAGTGGCGCGCGCCAGGCCCAGAACAAGCGACAAGAGGCTTCACGTCGGGTCGGTGTCGGCTCTCAGATCCTCAAGTCCCTGGGCGTACGCAAGATGCGCCTGCTCAGCGGTCAGAAGCGTTATCACTCCCTCTCCGGTTTTGGCTTGGAAGTGGTAGAGTATCTGGCGGAATAAGCGGGTGGGCGGCGCTTTGTCGGCCGTCAAGCGGTAGCGGTGCGGAACCGGGCTTTTGTCACAGCCCGGTTGTGCTAGAATACGCTACTTTTCACCCCAAGATAGTCACCCCATTTGAGATAGAAAGGATTTCCCATGAAGGTTATCGAAGGAAACATAGCCGCTCCTGAAGCGCGCGTGGCCATAGTTGTGGCTCGTTTCAACAGCTTCATCAACGAGAATCTGGTCGATGGGGCCCTGGACGTGTTGAAGCGTCAAGGTCTGGTACCGGATGATCACATCACCCTGGTTCGGGTGCCCGGTGCCGTTGAAATTCCTCTGGCGGTGAAAAAGCTGGCCAAGAGTGGCGATTATGACGCCATTGTGGCGCTTGGTTGCGTGATCCGTGGTGACACCTACCACTTCGAGCTGGTAGCCAACGAAAACAGCAAGGGTATGGCTCAGGTCATGCTGGAATATGAGATCCCGGTCGCCTTTGGTGTGTTGACTACTGATAATGTTGAACAGGCAATTCAGCGTGCGGGTACCAAGGCGGGTAATAAGGGTGCCGAAGCGGCACTCAGTGCGCTGGAAATGATCAACGTCCTGAAGAATCTGGGCGTTTGAAAGGAGTAAGAGATTGAAACCGTCTGAACGCCGTAAGGCCCGCCATTTTGCTGTCCAAGCCATCTACCAGTGGCAGATGACTCAGGACAACGTGGCTGATATCGAAGAGCAGTTCAAGCTGGATCAGGAGATGAAGGGCGTCGATCTCGACTACTTCCGTGAGCTGCTGTTCGGCGTGGCTGGCAATGTCAATAAGCTGGACTCTGCCTTCTCTCCCTTCCTCTCGCGCAAGCTGGAGGATCTGGATCTGGTGGATAAAGCGATTTTGCGTCTGGCTACCTTTGAGCTGCTGTTCCGTCAGGATGTTCCCTACCGTGTAGTCATCAACGAAGGGATTGAGCTGGCCAAGGCGTTTGCAGCCGAAGATAGCCACAAGTTTGTCAACGGCGTACTCGACAAGCTGATCAAAGAGAAGGGACTGGGCAAATAACCCCAGTTTCGTTTCGGTTGTACTGAGCCAGCGTAAGCTGGCTTTTTCTTTGGCTTCGTAGCGTTGTCGAGGTAGATGATGGGGGAGTTCGATCTGATCCGGCGCTTTTTTCAGCGACCGGTGCGCCGCAAGGATGTGGTCTTGGGTTCGGGGGATGATTGTGCCCTGCTCAGTGTGCCAGCCGAGAGTCTGTTGGCGGTGAGTACCGATACCCTGGTTTCAGGGGTTCACTTCTTTGCTGATATGGATCCCATCAGGTTGGGGCACAAGGCCCTGGCGGTCAATCTCTCTGATCTGGCGGCTATGGGGGCGGAGCCGCGCTGGGCCTCACTGGCTCTAACCCTGCCGAGCGTGGATGAGCCCTGGCTGGAGGGCTTTGCCAACGGGTTTCTGGCGTTGGCCGACTACTATAATGTGGAGCTGGTGGGGGGCGATATGACTCGCGGCCCCCTCTCCATTACGGTAACTGTGCACGGCGTTGTGCCTGAGCAGGGCGCGCTGCGCCGAAGTGGGGCCCAGCCTGGGGATGCCATCTTTGTCACGGGGTCGCTGGGTGACGGGGCCCTGGCGCTGCAACAGCTATTGGGTAAGTATCACGTAGCCGAGCAATGGTGGCCCACCCTGCTTGCGCGCCTGGAGCAGCCCCAGCCGCAGATCCTGGTGGGGATGGCATTACGCGGTTTAGCTAGCAGTTGCCTGGATATTTCAGATGGCCTGGCTTCGGATCTTGGGCATATCTTGCGGGCATCAGGGGTTGGGGCTCAAATAGAGTTGACGCAGCTACCACTCTCTCCAGCCCTGGGCGCCCTGCCGTGTGAGCAGGCCTGGCAACTGGCCCTGGCTGGAGGCGATGACTACGAGCTCTGCTTCACGCTACCTGAACAGCATAGAGGGGCTCTGGCAACGGCGCTGCTCGGGACGGGCGTGGCTGTTACCGAGATAGGCAGAGTGGTTTCTGGAGAGCCTCTTATCCAGTGGTTGCATCAAGGCGCCACTCATGCCATTACTCTGCGCGGCTGGGATCATTTCCAGGAATCAACGTGATGAAACACAAGGGAAAATAATGATCAATCCTGAACTTAAACGCCTCAGCTGGCGTAATCCGCTACACTGGATGGCGGTGGGGTTTGGCTCTGGGCTCTCACCCTGGGCTCCGGGTACCATGGGGACACTGGCAGCTATCCCTCTTTATTGCTTGGTGATGGGGTGGCCGCTGTGGGCATATGGCATTCTGCTACTGGTGGGGTGTGTGGCGGGTGTCTGGATCTGCCAGGCGGCGACTGACGCCTTGGGTGTTGATGATCATGGTGGCATAGTCTGGGACGAGATCATGGGCTTTGGCATCACCATGTTGGCGGCCCCCAGTGGTTGGCTCTGGATCCTGATTGGTTTTTTGCTGTTTCGCTTGTTTGACATTATCAAGCCCTGGCCTATTCGCTGGTTTGACCGCCATCTCGGCGGTGGCTTGGGCATCATGCTAGATGATGTTGTCGCCGGGATCTTTGCCTGGCTATCCCTCCAACTTCTGGCACATTTCGTGCTTCCTCTCTAAACAGCCAATCGAATGAGAACTAGCGGTTATCTCGGTTAGTTCTCATTTTTGCCACGTAAAATATCAATACTCCGTGATTATGGCGCATAAGTGGCGAAATGTGTCCGGCTGAGTCTTTTATCTAAAACAGGGCAAATGGCTGCATATATTGGGTTGTGGTATTGATTTCGATTGGCTGAATGGCTTCAGTCCAGTTTGAGGTTATTGTAGAAGGCCTCATATTTAGCATAAAGCACTGAATATGTGCTTGGTTATTGCTATTTTCTGCGTATCTATCTGCAGTATTGCGATTTACACAGCATAATAAACGAAGTAACTTACACCGGTTTGGTGGCTTGTAAACAGCATAAACCGCCTTTGAGTCAAGTTTCAAAGGCATAAATGGGAAGTAACATTGAAAGGGGCCTAGGCCCTGCTGAGGTTGTGTCATGTCCTTGCTTGAAGTCAGGAACTTGCGGATCGAATATCCCTCTCGCCGTGGCGTCATGGCTGCGGTCAAGGATCTCTCTTTCACCATAGAGAAGGGCGAGATTCTCGGTGTGGTCGGGGAGTCTGGTGCCGGTAAGTCCACCATTGGCAATGCCATCATAGATCTGTTGAGCCCGCCTGGGCGCATCGCTCAGGGCGAAGTGTTCCTCAATGGTCAGTTGATCTCTGGTTTGACGCCGCAGGAGATGCGCAAGGTACGCGGTGCCCATATCGGGTTTATCTTTCAGGACCCGATGACTTCTCTGAACCCCCTCTTTACCGTCGAGCGCCAACTGGTGGAAACCATTGAGGCGAACACCGAGTTGCGTGGCCCTGCCGCCTATCAGCGTGCGATTGAGCTACTGGCGTCGGTGGGCATTCCCCAGCCTGAGATCCGGATCAAGCAGTACCCCCATCAATTCTCTGGCGGCATGCGTCAGCGGGTGGTGATTGCGATCGCCCTATCTGGTGACCCGGAGTTCATCATAGCCGATGAGCCGACTACGGCACTGGATGTCTCCATCCAGGATCAGATACTGGAACTCATCAAAACGCTCTGCAAGGAGCGTCAAGTAGGCTGCATGCTGGTGACCCACGACATGGGTGTGGTCTCCAATGTTACCGATCGTGTGGCCGTCATGTATCGGGGCGAGTTGATGGAGATTGGCCCGACCGCTCAGGTGCTGGGTTCGCCGGAACATCCCTATACCCGGAGTCTCATCGCCGCCGTGCCGCGTTCCGATATCAAGTTAGTGCGTTTTCCTCTGGTTACCTACATCGAAGATGCCGGTGAGAGCAAGGCGCTGGATCTGAAGAGTCACTGGTTGGGCCAGGCCATGACCCAGCGTGATTATGAGGGGCCTCTGCTCCGGGTAGAGGATGTCAGCCTGCGCTTTGTCACCAAAGACTCGTTTTTCGACTCCCGTCGTCAGTATGTGCAGGCCAATAGCCATGTGAGTTTCGAGATCCAGGAGGGGGAGACCTTCGGTCTGGTGGGCGAGTCCGGCTCGGGCAAGTCGACCATAGCCCGGGTCATAGCGGGTCTTTACCCCCCCAATGAAGGCAAGATCGTCTTCGAAGGGCTCGACTTGACGGCACTTAAGAGCGAGAAGGCTCGTCGTCCTCTGCGTCGCCAGATGCAGATGGTATTCCAGAATCCCTACTCCTCCATGAATCCGCGCATGAAGGTGGCGGACATCATAGCCGAGCCTATCCGCTTTCACCGCTTGGCCGAAAATGAGCGGCAAATCGAGCAGATAGTCGCCGATCTGCTGGATCATGTGGGGCTGGGGCGCCTGGCTGGTCTTAAATATCCGCACGAATTCTCAGGCGGCCAACGTCAGCGCATCTCCATCGCCCGTGCCCTGGCTACCCGTCCCCGGCTACTCATCTGTGATGAGCCCACTTCGGCACTGGATGTCTCTGTGCAGGCCCAGATCCTCAACTTGCTCAAGGATCTGCAGGATGAGCTGCAGCTGACTATGCTCTTTATCAGCCACGATCTTCCGGTTATCCGTCAAATGTGTGATCGCATTGGCGTGATGCAAAAGGGAGCCCTGCTGGAGGTTGCGCCCACAGAGCAACTCTTCACGGCTCCTCAGCACGACTACAGTCGCAAGCTGATCTCCTTGATGCCGGAATTCAAGGGGATGAGCCGTGATGGTCTACAGATCGCCGGTTAAGTCTCAACACTCTCATCAATAAACCACAACAGCAACACGGAGTAAGCAATGAAGAATGGATTTACCAAGATCGCAGCCGCGCTGTTTGCTGCCGGCCTGAGCTTCAACCTGGCCGCCGCCAATATCACGGTCGCTCTGGATGCTGATCCTGAGTCTCTGGATGTCTACGAACAGCTTTCCGGCGGTATTTTGCAATATGCCCATATGTCCTTCGATCCCCTGGTACGCTTGACCAAGGATATGAAGTTCGAAGCTCGTCTGGCTGAGAAGTGGGAACAACTGGATCCTAAGACGGTGCGCTTCCACCTGCGCAAGGGCGTCAAGTTCCACTCCGGCAATCCCTTTACCGCTGATGACGTGGTTTGGACCTATAACCGCATCCTGAAGTCTGAAGATTACAAGGGACTGTTTGAGGTCTACGAGGGGATGAAGAAGGTCGATGATTACACGGTCGATCTCATCGCCAAGGTGCCCTATCCGTTGGCTCTGCAAAACGCGACCTACATCTTCCCTATGGATGCCAAGTTCTACACAGGTAAGACAGAGGATGGCAAGGATAAGGCCGAGATCGTCAAGGCCGCGAATACCTATGCCGCAACCCACGTCTCCGGTACTGGCCCCTTCAAGCTGGTGACCCGTGAGCAGGGTGTCAAACTCGAGCTGGAACGCAACGCCGACTACTGGGACAAGAACTCCCCAGGTAACGTTGAAAAGCTCAAGCTGGTTCCGATCAAGGAAGATGCCACTCGGGTTGCAGCCTTGCTCTCCGGCGGTGTGGATATGATCTCTCCAGTGGCCCCGAATGACCAGGATCGTGTCAAGAAGGCGGCTAATACCCAATTGGTTACCGAGCCTAGCACCCGTATCGTGCTGTTTGAGATGAACCAGAAGGTTCAACCCGCCTTTGCAGACAAGCGCGTGCGCCAAGCGGTCAACTATGCGGTGAACCAGCAGGGGATTGTCGACAAGATCATGAAGGGTTTTGCCACACCTGCTGCGCAATTGAGCCCGATGGGCTATTTGGGTCATGTGGCTGATCTGAAGCCTAGCTATGATCTGGAGAAGGCCAAGCAACTGATGAAGGAAGCTGGTTTCGAGAAGGGCTTCAAGGTCACCATGATCGCTACCAACAACCGCTACATCAACGATGCCAAGATAGCCCAGGCCGTGGCGGCCATGCTCTCCAAGATCAATATCAAGGTCGAGCTGAAGACCATGCCCAAGGCTCAGTACTGGCCTGAGTTTGACAAGTGTGCCAGTGGCATGCAGCTCATCGGTTGGCAGTCTGATACCCAGGATTCAGGCAACTACTTCGAATACCTGCTGCAGACCCGTAACGATCAAACGGGTAAGGGTCAGTACAACTGTGGCGGCTACTCTAATCCGGAAGTGGACAAGCTGATCGACGCCTCTAATGGCGAAGTCGATGTAGCCAAGCGTACCGCTCAGTTGCAACAGATCGAGAAGATCCTGGCTGACGATGCCGCCGTGCTGCCGATCCAGTGGCAGAACCTGGCATGGGGTGCGAAGAATAACCTGCAGATCAAGGAGGTGGTCAATAGCTTTGATTACCCCTACTACGGTGATCTGAAGGTTAACGAGTAATAGTCGGGGTTATGCCCTGATGTGATGCTCTGCGTCCTGCTCTCTCCCCCAGCCTGTTCTCTGGCCGGGAGGCAAGAGGGCAGGACGCACAGTTATGTTAGCGAGTAAAACGAGCCGGCTCTGCTGGCTCGAGGCTGCAAGGATACACCTGCATGTTTACGTTTTTGGTACAACGGCTGTTTCAGGCCGTGATCGTCATGTTCGTCATCAGTCTGGTGGCGTTTGCCATCCAGGACAATCTGGGTGACCCGTTACGGGAAATGGTTGGGCAGGGTGTTTCCGAGGCACAGCGTGAGGCGTTGCGAGCCCAACTTGGCCTCAATGATCCCTTCATGACCAAGTATGTCCGCTTCCTCAAGGGGGTGGTACATGGTGACTGGGGAACCTCTTTCATCTTCAAGAAGCCCGCCCTGGAGGTGATACTGGCCAAGCTGCCAGCCACTCTGGAGCTGGTGTTCGGTGCCAGCCTCATCATAGTGCTGCTCTCGATCCCGCTCGGCGTCTACGCGGCCATCCATCCGCGCAGCATTCTGACGAAATGTATCATGGGGGCCAGTATCGTCGGTATCTCGGTACCCGTCTTCCTGACCGCCATACTGTTGATGTTTATCTTCTCGGTACAATTGGGTTGGCTCCCCTCCTATGGCCGTGGCGAGACGCTTAATCTGCTGGGCTGGGATTCTGGATTCTTCACCTGGGATGGCATCAAGCATCTGGTCCTTCCTTCTGTGGCGCTCTCCTCCATCATGCTGCCTCTTTTTATCCGCCTGGTGCGTGCCGAGATGCTCGAAGTACTGAGCTCCGAATATGTGAAATTTGCCTGGGCCAAGGGGCTCGATAAGAAGAAGGTGTGGTATCAGCATGCCTTGAAAAACACCATGCTGCCGGTCATCACGGTTGGGGGGGTGCAGATAGGCACCATGGTGGCTTACACCATACTCACCGAGACTGTATTTCAGTGGCCGGGGACAGGCTTCCTGTTTCTGGAGGCGATCAACCGGGTCGATACTCCACTCATCACCGCCTATGTCATCTTTGTCGGCCTGGTGTTTGTGGTGACCAATACTCTGGTCGACCTCTTGTATGGGGTGATCAACCCTACCGTTAACCTGACTGGCAAGGGAGTCTGATCATGAGCCAAAGTCACACCCTCAGCCGTTGGGCCCGTTTTCGCCAATCCGATCTGGTGTACTATTTTCTCAAAGACAAGGTCGCCATCTGCTGTATGGCCATCTTTGTCACTTACGTGTTACTGGCGCTGACCGCCCCCTGGATTGCGCCTCATAACCCCTATGATCAGACCGCCTATGACATCATGGACGCCGAGTTACCTCCGGCCTGGCTGGAGGGGGGCGATGAGCGTTTTCTGCTGGGAACCGATAACCAGGGTCGGGATATCTTGAGCACCATGCTCTACGGCTCCCGAGTCTCGTTGACCATAGGTCTGTTCGCCGTAGGCTTGCAACTGGTGCTGGGGATCGTCATCGGCCTGATCGCAGGCTATGTCGGCGGGCGGTTGGATAACCTCTTGATGCGTTTTGCCGATGTGCAGCTCTCCTTCTCCACCATGATGGTGGCCATCATAGTCTCCGCCATCTTCCAGGCAGCATTGGGGGGTGAGTTCTACTCCCGCTATGCCATCCTGATGCTGGTGGTGATCATCGGTATCTCGGAATGGCCCCAGTATGCCCGGACCATTCGGGCTTCTGTGTTGGCGGAGAAGAAGAAGGAGTATGTGGAGGCGGCCCGCGTCATGGGTTTCAAGGCGCCGCGCATCATGTTCCGCCATATACTTCCCAACTGTCTGTCGCCCATACTGGTGATCTCCACTGTGCAGGTGGCCAACGCCATCATGTCCGAGGCCGCGCTCTCTTTCCTGGGCTTAGGTATGCCGGTAGACAAGCCCTCCCTGGGCTCACTCATCAGCATAGGCTTCAACTATATGTTCTCTGGCTCCTGGTGGATCACCGCCTTCCCCGGTCTCTGCCTGGTGCTGCTGGTGCTGGTCATCAACCTGTTGGGTGACTGGTTGCGGGATGTCTTCAACCCCAAGATCTACAAGGGCTAATTCGGCTCGACTCTGTGTAACCATGAGAAACGGCGGGGCTTGGCTCCGCCGTTTTGCATTGGGTTATTTTTATTACGCATGGGCTGAATACACAGCAATATGCTGCATTTTCATCCTGTTGCCGTGAAGATATGGATATATATGCGGTTGATCCAGATCGCCTTGAATTTAACCTCTGCTAGAAAGCGATAAATAGCTTATATGTTGCTACTTATGCCGACTTGCCCTGTTGTATTGCGGCTGATTTTCTAGGCATACTGCATGGGCAGTCAGGATCGACGCGGTGAATTAGCTAGGGAAGGAGGAGACCATGATGAGTACATTCTTACCATCACGACATGTGACCTCCTTCTTCGCCCCCAAAACAGCTAAAAACGCCGCCCTTCGGTCCGCTGCCTGATCATTTTTTCACAGGCCGCGGTACAAGCGGACTGTGGAATTCTCTGACCTCCCACACTCTCTTGTCCCCGGCCTCCTTAAGGTTATGCTTTTGGAGGTAGTTATGCGTCGTTCCGTCTTGATGAATCTGGCCCTGTGGTGTGTCAAAGCCGATGTTGCCCTGGAGCAGGCCCGCTTGCGCAGCGCCGTGCAGCAAGCCAGAGCCGAGTTGGGTCATCTATCAGGCCACTTGTTGCGTGATGTAGGGTTGGATGACGCGAGTCTGGCACAGGATCTTGACGCTCGCTATCGTGAGTCGCTGCGCCTGGTTTGTCGCACTCGTCAGCGGCACAGATGGCCCAGACAAGGTTGAATCAAGGCAGGGGGGAAACCGCTCCTGCCCAACCGATGCGAGAAGCAAACGAGCCCTCATGCTGAGGGCTCGTTTGCTTTGCAGTGATGTCCGCTTATCCGCTTAATAGTGGGGAGGGGGCGTCTCTTCTGACTGGCTAGCAATGAGGGAGGGGGAGGCTTCACGCAGCTTGGTGATGACGGCATCCAGCTGCATGCGCATCTTATCCTGTACTCTTTGTTGCTCGGCCAGCTCCTGGCTCAGCTGCTCTATGGTCTCATCCTGAAAAGCGACCCGGCTCTCCAGGTATTCGAGGCGGTTTATCACATCATTTGGCATGGTTACCTCAGCTATCTGTGGCGGGTCAGGCAAGATGTTCTTCTGCCTGATCGTGGCCGGCATCATAGCGGTTAGGGCGTCGGGGACAAGAGTAATGTGGAAAAAAAACACCAAATTTTGTTCTTGGACTGACACACCGCGGATCAGTCGATTTTCTGATATACATTCGTGTGCTAACTCGCTGCTTTTTAGCGAGATTTTAGTAAGCGGTAGCAGATACCCCAAGCGGGTCAATGACTATGGACACATAAGGTAGTTTTTTTTTCAATATTGCCAAGCGAACCCTATGACTCTTGCCTCTATAGCGGTTAGTATAAAACGCTTTGTTACATAAGCCTCTCTATCCTACTTAGCACAGAGAGCTGGATTGGTGTTTTGGAGAACATGATGAAACAGATTCTGAAGATGTCCCTGCTGGCTGCCGCCATGGCCGTAGTGATCACAGGTTGCCAAAAAGATGAAAAAGCTGCGGGCGCAGAGAAAGCTGCCGCCGGTGCCCAGAGTGAACAGCTGAAGACTTTTGAAGAGACTTCTGCTTATGCCATCGGCCAGTCCATGGGCCGTTACATCGCGACTACCCTGGAGCGTCAGAAGAATCTGGGTATCACCCTGACCAATGACATGATCCTCAAGGGTGTTCAAGATGGTCTGGTCAAGAAGTCCCTGCTGGATGACAAGCAACTGGAAAAGGCGCTGAAGGATTACGATCAGAAGATCAACGAGGCGGCGACCAAGAAGGCTGAGGCCGATGCCAAGGCTAACCAGGAGAAGGGCAAGAAGTTCCTGGAAGAGAACGCCAAGAAGAAGGGCGTAGTGGTTACCAAGTCTGGCCTGCAGTATGAAGTGATCACCGAAGGTAAGGGCGCCAAGCCTAAGGCTACCGACAAGGTCAAGGTTCACTATGTGGGTACCCTGATCGACGGCACCAAGTTCGACAGCTCTGTGGATCGTAAAGAGCCGGCCGAGTTCCCGCTCAATCAAGTGATCCCGGGTTGGACCGAGGGTGTCCAGCTGATGAGCGTGGGCTCCAAGTACAAGTTCTACCTGCCGTCTGAGCTGGCCTATGGCGCTCAGGGTGCCGGTACCATTCCGCCTAACTCAGTTCTGGTATTTGAAGTGGAACTGCTGAACATTGGTGACAGCAAGGCTGCTGAAGAGCCAGCCAAGAAGTAATAGCTTCGCCAGCTGTTTGATAGATAAACCATATGAAAACCAGTTCAGCTTGCTGAACTGGTTTTTTTTAAGGTTGAACTGGCGTGTGGGTCACCCGCAGCAGTTGCTCGCTGGCAAAGCCCAGCTGTTTGGCCTGTGCGACCAGGTTCAGATAGGTTGCCTCGGGCAATTGGGGTGAGCGTGAGAGGATCCAGAGGTAATCCCGATCCGGCCCGCTTACCAGGGCATACTGGTAGGCTTGATCCAGTATCAGTATGTTGTAGCCGCCATAGAAAGGTCCAAAGAAGCTGACCTTGAGGTGGCCGATATTGGGGGAGGAGACAAACCACGCCTTGCCTTGTGCCTCTTTCCACTCCTGTTTATCGGCATCATAGCCCCTGTTGATAACCTTGACGGAACCATCCGGATTGAGGCTATAGGTTGCAGTCACCTGGCTTAAGCCGCGCTCGAAACTGTGGTCCAGGCGTGCGACCTCATACCAGTGGCCGAGATAGCGGTTAAGATCAAAATCGTGCACAGGAGTAAGCCCTGTAGGCGTACCCGTGCAGCCCAACATCAAGGCCAGCACGAGTAGCATGAGAGTACGTTGAATCAGCATCACAACCCCGTCCTATGATTCCATCTTGTGGCAAGCCTAGCTGACCTGCCCGGTTTTTGATCATACACCGAATGGAATGAGTGAAATTTAGAACAAAAATGCACAAGAATGGCGAATAAATTCTAAGGTCCTTACGTGGAAGCATTTTTTTTCAGTAACATTCCAGCTACAGTGTGAGACCCGTTTTCTAGGCGGCTTTTGTCGGGCAGCCAGGGAAGGTGGAATGGCGTGACGCCTCTTTGTTATCGGTAATGAGACCGGGATAATAAGCATTGAGGACACGAATCAGGCGACTGGTCTGGTGTCAAAAGAGGGGATTTTTTGGTAAAAATCTCGTTTCGCTCCTCCTTCAGTTGGTTGCGCACTCCCTTGGCGAGTGGTGCACAAGTGCCCGCATCGTGACCTTTTGGCTTCATGAGCCTTAAAGGTAACAGCGAATTTTACTTAATATCAGGGAAAAGAGATGCAGATTGGAATACCGAGAGAGAGTCTCGCCGGTGAAACCCGGGTGGCAGCCACCCCGGCCACCGTCGAGCAACTGAAAAAGCTCGGCTTTGACGTCATTGTTGAATCCGGTGCTGGTGCTCTGGCCAGTTTTGATGACGCCGCCTTCACCGCGGCGGGTGCTCAGGTAGTCGATAGCGCTACCCTCTGGCAAGCCCCTCTTATTTATAAGGTGAATGCTCCCAGCGATGAGGAGATAGCTCGTCTGCAAGAGGGCACTACCCTCGTCAGCTTCATCTGGCCTGCCCAGAATCCTGAGCTGGTGGCCAAGCTTGCCGCCAGGAAGGTCAATGTCCTGGCCATGGACATGGTGCCCCGCATCTCCCGCGCCCAGGCTCTGGACGCCCTCTCCTCCATGGCCAATATCGGCGGTTACCGTGCCGTGGTTGAAGCCGCTCACGCCTTTGGCCGCTTCTTCACCGGTCAAATCACGGCGGCGGGCAAGGTTCCCCCGGCCAAGGTGCTGGTCATCGGCGCCGGTGTCGCCGGTCTGGCCGCCATTGGTGCGGCAGGCTCCCTGGGCGCCATAGTCCGCGCCTTTGATACCCGTCTGGAAGTGGCCGAGCAGATCGAATCCATGGGTGGCGAGTTCCTGAAGCTCGACTTTGGCAATGAAGAGGGCGGCTCCTCTGACGGTTACGCCAAGGTGATGTCTGATGAGTTCATCGCCGCCGAGATGGCCCTGTTCGCCGAACAGGCCAAGGAAGTGGATATCATCATCACCACGGCCCTCATCCCAGGTAAGCCGGCACCCAAGCTCATCACCAAAGAGATGGTCGATAGCATGAAGCCGGGCTCTGTGATAGTGGACCTGGCCTCAGCGGCTGGCGGTAACTGTGAATACACAGTGCCGGGCGAGCTCATCACTACCGACAGTGGTGTGAAGATCATCGGCTACACTGACCTGCCCGGTCGTCTGCCGACCCAATCTTCCCAGCTCTATGCCACCAACCTGGTGAACCTGACCAAGCTTTTGAGCAAAGAGAAAGATGGCAACATCGACATCAACTTCGAGGATGTGGTGCTGCGTAACATGAGCGTGGTCAACGCCGGTGAAGTGACCTTCCCGCCACCTGCCATCAGCGTCTCGGCTGCACCGAAGAAGGCGGCCGCCGCTGCCCCCGTGGCCAAGGAGCCGAAAAAGCCCTCCAAGCTCAAGTATTGGTTGGCTGCGGCCGGTCTGGCTGGCTTTGGTTGGGTAGGCCATGTGGCACCCCCCGAGTTTCTGGCTCACTTCACCGTCTTCGTGCTGGCTTGTGTGGTCGGTTACTACGTGGTGTGGAACGTGACCCACTCCCTGCACACACCGCTGATGTCGGTCACCAATGCCATCTCCGGCATTATCGTGGTCGGTGCCCTGCTGCAGATAGGGGCGGGGTCAGGGCTCATCATGGGGTTGGCGTTTGTGGCCGTATTGATAGCGACCATCAACATAGTGGGCGGCTTCACCGTCACCCATCGCATGCTCAAGATGTTCCGTAAGGATTAAGGGGAATTCACATGTCTCAAGGATTGGCCACGGCCGCCTATATCATCGCAGCCGTCCTGTTTATCCTGAGCCTGGCTGGGCTCTCCAAACAGGAAACTGCCAAGTACGGTAACTGGTTCGGCATAGTCGGTATGGCTATCGCCCTGGTTGCCACCATTGCCAGCCCAAGCGTCAGCGGGGTGGTCTATATTCTCATCGCCATGGTCATTGGGGGCGCCATCGGTGCCCGTCTGGCCCTGAAGGTCGAGATGACCCAGATGCCCGAGCTGGTCGCCATACTGCACAGCTTCGTGGGTCTGGCCGCCGTACTGGTGGGTTTCAACAGCTATATCGAAATTATTCCGTCTGAGGCGAGCAAGGTGGTGCTCTCCTTCTCGAGCCCAGAGGAGTTTATGGCCGCCGCTCAAGCGGCCATGGCCCAGCTCACTGAGCAGAGTGGCCAGGGTGCTCATCACCTTACCGGTGCCATGCTCAATATTCACCTCACCGAGATCTTCCTCGGGGTGTTTATCGGTGCCGTGACCTTCACCGGCTCTATTGTGGCTTTTGGTAAGTTGAACGGCATCATCAGCTCCAAGCCGCTGAACCTGCCCCACAAGCACAAGCTGAACCTGCTGGCAGCAGTCGTCTCCTTCCTGCTGATGGTCTACTTCATCAAGGTGGGTGGCTCAACCGCCGCTATCGTGCTGATGACCCTGATCGCCCTGGCGTTCGGCTGGCACCTGGTCTCCTCCATCGGTGGGGCCGACATGCCTGTGGTGGTCTCCATGCTCAACTCCTACTCAGGTTGGGCGGCGGCGGCGGCGGGCTTCATGCTCTCCAACGATCTGCTGATCGTCACCGGTGCCCTGGTGGGCTCCTCGGGTGCCATCCTCTCCTACATCATGTGTAAGGCGATGAACCGCTCCTTCATCTCCGTGATTGCCGGTGGTTTTGGTACCGATGGCGTCAGCGCCTCCGCCTCGGATGAAGAGATGGGCGAATACCGTGAGATGAAGCCGGAAGAGGTAGCGGATCTGCTGAAGAACTCCCACTCCGTCATCATCACCCCAGGCTACGGCATGGCAGTGGCTCAGGCCCAATACCCGGTAGCCGAAATCACCCAGAAGCTGCGCGAGCGTGGCATCAAGGTACGCTTTGGTATTCACCCGGTAGCGGGTCGTCTGCCTGGTCACATGAACGTGCTGCTGGCCGAGGCCAAGGTACCTTACGATATCGTGCTGGAGATGGACGAGATCAACGAGGACTTCGCCGACACGGATACAGTGCTGGTGATAGGCGCCAACGACACGGTAAACCCGGCGGCGATGGAAGATCCGGGCAGCCCGATCGC
>JBOFBS010000308.1:0-2160 GCA_051645725.1 Aeromonadaceae bacterium
ATATCGGGGCCCCCCAGTTGCAATAAACCCTAACCGATTGATTAATATCTTTTTATTATTTTTTATGGTTGGTTTTATCACTCCAGCAAGGCTAATTTTCACCCAGACGAACCGGTTGCCACCTCACACCATGATGGCTACCGGGTTGTTGCGAACAGCGGGCAGCACAGCTTGCCCCACTTAAGTAATGACCAATTACCTTGACCTTATCTGGAGTTCCATATGCGCTTACATACCCTGGCTTCCCTGCTTGCCCTGACTGCCCTGGCCCCAACCATCAGCCAGGCCGCCGACGGCACCATCACCGTGACGGGTCAGGTCACAGCCAACACCTGTACCATTACATCAGGCTCAGCCGGTAACCATACCGTCAACCTTCCTCCCGTATCAGCCAATGCCTTAAAGAATGTCGGAGACACCGCAGGCCGCACTCCAGTGCTTATATCACTGAGTTCCTGCACCCCGGCAACGGGCAAAGTATCCCTGTTCTTCGAGCCCGGTGTGGGTACCGATATGACAACCGGCAAGCTGAAGAACAGCGCTGCCGCGACCCCAAGCAATGTCGAGATTGGTTTGCTCAATGCCGACTTCTCCGCCATTGCGCTCAATCAAGGCAAGAGCAACCAAAACTCGCAAGAAGTGGATCTCACAACAGGAGCCGCAGATCTGCGCTACTACGCCGAATATGTAGCGGCCACCTCGGCGGCCACAGCGGGCGCAGTCGAAGCCAGTACCGCTTTTACCATCATCTACCCCTGATCACTCTCCGAACAAAAGGGGGCTAATCAGCCCCCCTGGTTCACAGCATCTTCATATTGGGACACATAATGAAACGTTTGTTATCCCCCCTGTTATTGCTCTGTTTGCTACCTCAACACACCCAGGCCGAGGTAGTGATCAGCGGTACCCGCATAATCTATCCGCAAGCCAAACGAGAATTGACACTTCAACTCAACAATGTGGGGAGTTCGCCTGCGCTGGTGCAATCCTGGATCGATCATGGCGATCCCAAGGTTCAACCCGAAGAGGAGCAGGTTCCCTTCGTTATTCTGCCGCCCATTGTGCGTATCGAACCCCAACAGGGCCAGAACCTGCGCATTCTGTTTAGTGGTGCTAACACCCCGCAGGATCGAGAATCGCTATTCTGGTTCAACGTCCTGGAGATCCCGCCCCAACCCGAGCACCAACAAGAAATTAACTATTTGCAGTTTGCCGTGCGCTCCCGGATCAAACTTTTTTTCCGCCCCTCAGGGTTAAAGGCCGATCCGGTTCAAGCAGCCGAACAGTTGCAGTGGCATCGCCAAGGACAAACGCTGACCCTCAGCAATCCGGGGCCCTATCATGTCACGCTATCCAAAGTCAGCCTTAACAATACAGAACTCCCCGAGCTGGCAGGCAAGATGGTTACGCCTTTTGACACGCTACAAGTCTCGCTCCCCAATGAGGTGGCTCAAGCCCGCACGCTTAACCTCCACTTTGCCAACATCAATGATTTTGGTGCCAATGATGAGCATCAACTCAAGGTAGGCGGTTAATAAGATGACGCGCTCGATCCTGTCGCAATTACTCCTTCTGTGTCTTTTCCCCTGTATATTCCCAGGTCAGACTCAAGCAGGAGAACGAGCCAACTTTAATGGCCAGTTCTTGCGACTGGGTAGCAAGAGCACTACCTCAGCCGAGCTGGATACCCAGCAATTTAGTAACGGAAACCCCTTAACAGCCGGAGAATATCCCAGTGATATCTATATCAACGAACAACTGGTAGCCCATAACACCATCCGATTAGCCACACCTGACCAAGGCAAGCCAGTTGGCCTTTGCCTGACCACCTCACTCCTGACTCAAGCCCACTACAACCAGCAGGCACTACCCGACTCGCTGGTAGCCCGGCTCAGCAATAACAATGAGTGTGTGACAACAGAGGATCTGGATCCTGAAGTAAGCTGGAAATACGACCTGAATGCCATGACCCTGCATCTGGATATTCCCCAGGGAAAACTTGAACACAAAGCTAGAGGCGAAATAGCGCCAGAGCAGTGGAACTGGGGAGAGAATGTGGCCTATGTCAACTACAATGCCAACCTCTATGGCAGCAATAACAACGACCAACACTACAGCAGCAGCTACCTTGGTCTGCAAACAGGTCTCAATCTGGGAGCA
>JBOFBS010000309.1:0-3210 GCA_051645725.1 Aeromonadaceae bacterium
CAGATCTTTCTTTGCTAACTAGTGCTGGGTTGGCTCCATGTAGCTTTATTATCTGCCAGATTGGCTACTTGAATGGCATGGGTATCGCCTGCTTTTGGTATTACCGCTATGGAATGACCCAATTATGCTTATAGTATCCTGCTCTGGTGGGCAGGCTTGCTGAGCCTGCGTAGGGGAGCTTGACTCATCAAGATGAACAAGGAAGGACGCTTTTGAGTAGCATATCCACTGTCTCGAGATCCATACCTCCTTGCCTGTTGCGGGCGTGGCAGCAGCATGAGCCTGAACTGCGTGGCTGGTTTAGCTACCGGTTGCGGGATAAGGAGCGGGTCGCCGATGCGTTGCAGGAGCTCTTTCTCAAGGCGATGACCCAGGGTAGTCGCTTCTGTACCATAGCGGATCCCAGGGCCTGGCTTTTTGAGGTGGCCCGTCATCATCTGGTCGATCTGCAACGCAAGCACAAGGAGTGGCTACCCCTTCCGGACGATTTGCACCATGAAGAGCCGGCCTTGGCCGTGGTGGATGAACTGACCGGCTGTCTGCCCCGGGTGTTGAGTGAACTCAGCGAGGCCGATAGGCGCATTCTGAGCTGTTGCGACATAGAGGGGATGACGCAGCAAGCCTTCGCGACGGCACAGGGGATCACCCTGGCTGCCGCCAAGTCGCGCCTGCTGCGAGCCCGTATCCGCCTAAAAGAGCAGTTGACCCACTCCTGTCAGGTTCGTCTCGATGCCGAGGGCAAGGTGTGCTGCTATACCCCGCGTCCTGCGCTGGTGCCTGGGGAGCAAGATAACCTAAAGCAGCCATAAGCCCTGCAATGTCATGAGTTAAGACTCAATGAGAGTGCTGCTTCAACCCGTTCGCAGTGAGCTTGTCGCCCCGTTCGTGGTGAGCGTGTCGAACCATGGGTAAGTAAAATCTAATCACCTGATTTTAAAGAAATTACCCTTCCCTTCGACAAGCTCAGGGTGAACGGAGTTAATGCGCATAAGTGACGAACAGTGATGGGCCTAACCCTCACTTCTGTCTGTCAGAACTAGACGCTAAAGCCGTTCGTGGCGAGCCTGTCGAACCATAAACAAGTATAATCTAATTCACTGATTTTAATGAATTTACGATCCCCTTCGACAAGCTCCCTTCGACAAGCTCAGGGTGAACGGTTGTTCTGGATGTGGGGTGATATCTGACTCTTGCTGATCGTTCGGGGTGAGTTGAAAACTCCGTTCGCAGTGAGCTTGTCCCGTTTGCAGTGAGCTTGTCGAACTGCGCGTTAATATGCCCTTCTCCCTGATCAAGAGGTGTGCATTTCCTTCTGCGGGCAAATTTTTTTACTTTTTTTTGCATCCTTTTGCCCTCTGTTACGTCTTCTGCTACAGGAATACCTAAGCCAGGAGGCATCACACATGCGTCAACTCGCGGCCATCAAGGCCTTTTCCTTTCACTACCCTTTGCTCTTTTTGCCGCTGGCCGCTCTATTGTGGCTGGGGCTTTACCTGCTGCTCCTGCCAGGCTCTGAGCTGCTGGTCAGCGGGTTGCCGATAGAGAGGCAGAGCCAGCTTGGGGCGGCCTTGCAATTTTTCATCTATGACACGCCCAAGGTCTTGCTGCTGCTCACCGGCATTGTTTTTGTCATGGGGATGATCAACTCCTGGTTTACGCCCGAGCGTACCCGAGCCCTGCTGGCCGGGCGGGGTGAGGGCGGTGCCAACGTGCTGGCGGCCCTGCTGGGGATAGTCACCCCATTTTGCTCCTGCTCGGCGGTGCCGCTCTTTATCGGTTTTGTGCAGGCGGGTGTGCCGCTGGGGGTCACCTTCTCCTTTCTCATCTCGGCCCCTATGGTCAACGAGGTGGCCCTGACTCTGCTCTTTGGCCTGTTTGGCTGGAAGGTGGCGCTGCTCTATCTGGGGCTGGGGTTGGCTGTGGCCATGGTGGCGGGCTGGATCATAGGGCGCCTTAAGATGGAGGGCTCACTGGAGGAGTGGGTGACCCAGATGCCCAAATACTCCGCCGAGATGGCGTTCCAGCAGCTGACGCTCGGAGAGAGGGTAGCATTCGGGTTCGATTCGGTGCGGCAGATAGTGGGGCGGGTCTGGCCCTATATCCTGGTGGGGATCGCCATTGGGGCGGCGATCCATGGCTATGCGCCGGAGGCGTTCATGGCCTCCTTCATGGGTAAAGAGGCCTGGTGGTCTGTGCCGCTTGCCGTGCTGCTGGGGGTGCCCATGTATAGCAATGCCGCCGGCATCATACCCGTAGTCCAGGCCCTGCTGGCCAAGGGGGCGGCGCTGGGAACCGTATTGGCCTTCATGATGTCGGTCATCGCACTCTCCTTGCCGGAGATGATCATCTTGCGCAAGGTGCTCAAACCCCGCCTCATCGCCACCTTTGTCGGCGTGGTGGCGCTGGGCATCTTGCTGGTGGGTTTTGTTTTTAATGCGGTGCTCTAACCGCTCGATTCGATGGAAATAACACAGGAGTGAAACCATGAAACAGATCAAGGTATTGGGCTCAGGCTGCGCCAACTGTAAGACGGTGGCCAGGATGATTGAAGAGGTGGCAACGCAAAAAGGGGTCGCCATCGAGCTGGAGAAGGTTGAAGAGCTGCGCCAGATCATGAGTTACGGCATTCTCACCACACCCGGAGTGGTGATCGACGGCAAGGTGGTTCACGCCGGTGGGATCCCCTCTCGTGACAAGATTGAACAGTGGCTCAGCGCCTGAGCCGCGTTATCAACCAGGAGGATCCTATGCTAGAAGAAGCCAAAGAGGTGTGTCCCACCACCACTCAGGGATTGTTGCAACAGGGGGCTCGGTTGGTCGATGTGCGCGAGCGCGATGAGATAGCCCAGTTGGCCTTCGATGTGCCCGGCGTCATAGTGATGCCGTTGAGCGAGCTGGAGCAGCGTTATGCCGAGCTCCCCACCGATCAGCCCCTGATCCTGGCCTGCCTGGATGGCAGCCGTAGCCTGCGCGCCACCTACTACCTGATGAACAAGGGGTATGACAAGGTGAGCAATATGAAGTTCGGCCTGAAACGCTGGGTGGTCCGAGGGTTCCCCATCAAGGGCGATCCAGGCTCCTTGGCCAATCTTCCCCCGGTGAGCGGATGTTGTGGCGGATAAGCCGGGCAGGGAAGAGCATGACAGAGTTTGATGAGATTTATCGGCACTACCAGCCGAAGATGGGGCGTTATCTGGCTCGCCTGCTGGG
>JBOFBS010000310.1:0-1839 GCA_051645725.1 Aeromonadaceae bacterium
CCAGATTGGTTTCTCCCAGCAGCAACTGGCTCAGACTATTGGCCCAGTGACCGGCTATGGGTTTTTCGAAGTAGTCGAGTCCCAGCAGGTGAGGCACTACCCAGTCGCCGCTTTGGATCATCTCGCGGCTGATCTCGGCGTAGCGTGTCTCGTCTGGGGTCCAGAGCGGACGATCCGGCAGGGGTAAGAGATAGGCGATGATAAACCACAGGGGGAGTAGCCAGCGCACCTTAAGCATCATGGGTTCCATCCTCATGGCGGGGGGGATCCTCGGCCTGCTGTAAACCCAGCCACCCCTCACGGCCTGGGAAGGGGGCGCGCACCAGACGACCGGTGGGAAGTGTCGTCAGATCGCCGGGCAGCAGCTCGCTCAAGGGGCAGAAGTGGATACCCAACTGCCGGGCCTGTTGCAACAGCTGCCGAAACGCTACGGCTTGGCTCATCCCCTCCACTTCGGCATGGATAGTATAGACGGGGAGCGCCTGCGGATCCGCCAGCGCACTCTGCAGTTGTGCCAGCAGATAGGCGTTGAAGGCGCGGGCAGGCAGTGTGGGGCCCACCACCTCGTCAAAGGTGGGCAGGGTGACCGGGATCTGTGGCGTGGCCAGACGGCCATCGGCCAGCAGGGGGCGAAAGGGGCCCGTGCCACGGCAATCACTATGGTAGTGCAGAGCCAGGGGCTCTTTGGCGGCGACAGTCGTCTCATCGGCGCGCCAACCGGCCACCGCCGAGCAGCGGACTACCTTGCCCACTATCTGCTCCAGCGCCTGCAGGCCGCGCCTCTGCTCCTGATGTTGCCGCGCCTCACTCCAGCCACCGGCATGGGCTTGCCAGCTGTGATGATCCCAGGCGTGTAACCCTATCTCGTGACCGGCATCCCGGGCGGCTCGTATCTGTGCCTGGCAGCACTGACCTATCAGCCGCCCAGGCCAGGCGGTGCCAGAGAGCAAGATCTGCCAGCCATAGAGGGAGGGGGCGCCGGATCGCACCATCTTCCATAAAAACGCCGGTTTGCAGAGGCGCCACAGGTGGCGTCCCATGTTGTCTGGCCCGAGGCTGAAGAAAAAGCTGGCCCGGACATCCGCCTCGGCCAGATCCTGCAGCAAAGAGGGAACGCCGAAGCGGGTGCCGCGCAGGGTATCCACATCGATACGCAGACCGACTTGCCTCTGTCCGCCAGCCATCATGAGCGGGCATCCTTGTGTGCCGCTTCCTGTGCGGCAACGGCCCCTTGCAGGAAGAAGTCCAGGGTCTTGGCGATCGTGCTCTCCATGTCAATGGTGGGGGTCCAGGCCAGCAGACGTTGGGCGTTGCGGATGCTGGGTTTGCGGTGCGATACATCCTGGTAACCCTGACCGTAGTAGCTACGGCTCTCCACCTCGTTGAAACCGGCGAAGGGGGGGAAGTGGTGGCGCAGGGGGTGGGCTTCAAAGTGAGCCAGCAGGATCTCGGCCAGCTCGCGGATGCTAGCCTCATTGACCGGATTACCTATGTTGATGATCTGGCCGTCACACAGTCCTCTCTTGTTCTCTATGATACGGAACAGGGCCTCGATGCCGTCGACTATGTCGGTGAAGCAGCGTTTCTGTGCGCCGCCATCCACCAGCTTGATGGGGGTGCCCTCCACCAGATTGAGGATAAGTTGGGTGATGGCTCGGGAGCTGCCGATGCGGGCCGAGTTCAGGGTGTCGAGCCGTGGTCCCATCCAGTTGAAGGGGCGGAACAGGGTAAACTTCAGCCCCTCCTTCTGACCATAGGCCCAGATCACCCGATCCAGCAGCTGTTTGGAGACAGAGTAGATCCAGCGCTGCTTGTTGATGGGGCCGACAATCAGGCGGG
>JBOFBS010000311.1:0-7818 GCA_051645725.1 Aeromonadaceae bacterium
CGACATCTGTCCTATGACAGTTCGCTGCCCGAGGTAGCGACCGCCTTCATCGGTACCCGCGCCAGTGAGGAGGATTATCAAGCCGCCATCACTGCCGCCCGACAGGTCGAGGATCATATCGCCCAGAGCGGTTTGGCGCGCGAGAGCTTCTTTAGCGAGAGGTTCGAGAACCTGCTCGATCTGGTCTACCACCTGAAGAATGCTGATGAACTGTCACTGCAGGACTACGGCTATGAACGCATCCCGACCTATCAGGTGGCGATGCAGCTCATCGCCTCACTGCAGCTGGCACAGAACACCACAAGCTGCAGTGAGGCAGACTTCGACTGCCAGCTGACCCTGTTGCAGGCTCGTCTGTCGGCGATGCAGCGGGTGTTCGAGCTCTTCGTCAAAGCCGATCCATCGACCCACTTCCGCATCAACCTGCAAAGCGGCGAGCTGGTCGATCTCTGGGGCGAGAATCCCTTCCGCGCCTGAACCTGCGCCCACTCGAACCGGGGCGGGAAACCGCCCCGTTACCACAGCCCGCCAATAGGGCTGCCACCCAATAACGCTCATCTGAGCACAAAGGAGTCATCACATGGCTGGTATCAGCATCTGGCAACTGGCGATCATAGGTCTCATCGTCGTACTGCTATTCGGCACCCGTAAACTGCGCGGCATGGGGGGCGATCTGGGCTCGGCCATCAAGGGCTTCAAACAGGCGCTGGCCGATGAGCCAACCCCAGCCTCGACCTCAACCACAGCCCAGAGTCAGGTCGCGCCGCAAGCCGAGCCTGAGCTACAGCCCTCGCCCCTCAGCGAGCGCCGCTGAGTCATGTTCAATATCAGTTTCTGGGAGCTGAGTCTGGTGGCGCTGATCGCGCTGCTGGTGCTGGGGCCTGAGCGGCTGCCATCGGCGTTGCGCGGCGTGGCCCGCACCATCAAGACACTGCGAACCACCTTTGACAACACCAAGGCCGAACTCAACCGCCAGCTGGAGCTCGATGCCCTGCGCAGCGAACTGGGCGAGGTCGAGGCCAAGCGGCAACAACTGGTGCAGACGCTCTCGCCCGATGTGCAGGGCTACCTGCGTCAGCTGCACGGCGACGCGCCAGCCCAGCCCTCAACCCACCAAACAGGAGCACAGAGATGAGCCCCCCGACCATGAGCCCAGCGAGCGGTTATCTGGGCCATCTACTCGAGCTACGCCGCCGTCTGCTGCACTGTGTGCTGGCGGTCGGCCTGCTGTTTGCCGGGCTGATTGGCTTTGCCAATCCCCTCTACCAGTTCATCGCCGCCCCCTTACTGCGCCACCTGCCGCAGCAGAGCAGCATGATCGCCACCGAGGTGATCACGCCGTTTTTCACGCCGATGAAGCTGACGCTGATGTTGGCAATCGTGCTGGCCATCCCCTATCTGCTGCACCAGTTATGGCGTTTTGTCGCCCCCGGCCTCTACCGCCACGAGCGGCGGCTGGTGCTACCGCTGGTCGCCTCCAGTGCCCTGCTCTTCTATCTGGGAATGGCCTTTGCCTACCTGCTGGTGATGCCGTTGCTGTTTGGCTTCATCGCCAGCACAGTGCCTGAAGGCGTCCAGCTTGCCACCGACATTGCCAGCTACCTGGACTTCGTGCTGACACTCTTTCTGGCCTTTGGCTTGGCCTTCGAGATCCCGGTGGCCACGATTTTGCTCTGCTGGAGTGGTTTTTGTACGCCGGAAGGGTTGGCGCGCCAACGCCCCTATGTGCTCATCGGCGTCTTCGTGCTCGGCATGGTATTGACACCACCGGATGTCTTCTCCCAGACCCTGCTGGCGATCCCTATGTGGCTGCTGTTCGAGGTGGGGCTGCTGGTTAGCCGCTACTATGTGCGCCCGTTGGCAGAGGCGAGTGAAGCCTGAACATGTCTGGATCGGCTCACCTGGGTTCTGCTGCGCCATCCCTGGCGCCGGGGTCAACATGGGCGACCCGCTCGCAGTCAAGCTGGCCCGATTGTAAGAGGCTCAGATCAGAAGGATTTGCTGATATTGATAAGAGGCAATATCGGGAAGATACCGTTGGCAGCATAGTTGCCCAGGCCGATCTGCACGCCATCCAGATGCTGGGTGGCGTTGAACAGGCCGAGCTGGAAGGTGGTGCGCTCGGCGTAGTTGATGAAACCGACGTTGGCCAACGCATTGCCCTGGGCTATGTTCACCGCCCCGAAATTGAGACCGCGCACACTGTTGCCGACGTTGACGAAACCGGCATTGAGCCCTTGAACCTGATTGGTCAGGTTGACCAAACCAAAGTTAACCCCCAGATCCTGCCCCTCGTGCCAGTTAACGGCCGTTATCGCCACCCCCTTGAATGAGTGGCGAACCCTGCCCGCCCCCAGACCCAGCCCGAACTGCACACCGGTGAAGTTGTTGGTGTCGGACAGGGCAAACAACGGCAGATCCAACCCAGTCACCGAGCCCGTCTGCCCATAGAGCACACTCAAGCGCGCCCCTGTGACCTGTTGTGAGGCGGGCAAATTGATCCCCGGCAGAGAGAGTTGCACCGGAGTAGCCGCCTGCGCCCAGCTGGCACAGCTCAGCGCCACACCTGCAACCCAAAGTCGTAATGTCATTGTCAAAGCTCCTGATGATAAGCCCCGGAATGGAGGGGCTCGGTATCGAATCGCCACTCCCGCACGAAGCGCCAACTATCATGGCGCTCCCCTGCAAGCGGCGCCCAAGTCAAAACCTGGTGATACTAAACCCCGAACCTAAACCCAGGCTAAATCAGCGCCGACATTGCACAAATCCTCAGCCATTTTCCCCGGTTCGGCGAACAAAAGCCGGTAACAGCGCCCGCCTGGCTCGAGCCTCCACGCCAGGAGACAAAACCGCAGGGCATCATAGAAGGGGGGGAAGGGGTCGATAACAGCCTCAGGCCGCCATCCGAGCGAACGCCAGGAAATGCAAAAGGCCACTCCGAAGAGTGGCCTTTTGACTGAAATATGGTGCCCAGGGTCGGACTCGAACCGACACGGTTATTCACCGGCGGATTTTGAATCCGCTGCGTCTACCGATTTCGCCACCTGGGCTTGCACTGTGTCACCTTGCGGTAACCTCTGTTGTGCGGAAGGGATTATACATAGCCGCAACCGGAGCACAAATGGTTTTTTCCATCCGCTCAATCAGTTGGTGAAGAAATCGTCGACCACATCACTGGGGCAAGAGCCGCGGTTTGCGGTAGACTGGTCGCCCCTTTCCATCACTGGAACTCGAGTGATTCATTTATGCGCAAATCCATCAAACCTATCACCAAGACGCCGCCCCACGCCCCAGCCCCTCAGCTCCCCCGGGCGGGTCTGTTACCTCGCCTGGGTGCCTGGGCCTGTGATGCGACTCTGGTCCTGCTGCTCTTGCTGATTGCGGCGGCCTTGGGCTTTGTCATCGCCTTGCTGCTGGTCAGCAATGGGCTGCTTCCCCTGGGTGAACATGCCGATGTGCCCAACCTGCTGGCTCACTCGCTTCCCTACATAGGTTACCTGGCCGCCGTGATCTGTGGTTACTTCCTCTGGTTCTGGTGCCGCAGTGGCCAGACCCCGGGACTACGACTCTTCAACCTCAGGGTTCAGAACCGTGACGGCTCTCCTCTGAAGGTCGGCCAGGCTCTGGTGCGGATGTTTACCAGCGCTTTTGGGCTGGGCAACCTGTTGGTGCTGCTGGATCGGAACAAGCTGGCGTTTCAGGATCACTGGGGCGAGTGCGAGGTCGTGGTGCTCGAGAAGCGTTGAGCCAGGGCAACCTGACGCGGCGACGGAAAAGAGAGAGCGAAAAGGTGCGGCAAACAGAGCGCGCCTTTTCGCCACCGCATCAAACGGTTCGAAACGTGCCAATTACATCGTTTTCAGCATCCCCCCTGACTCAGCCCCCCTTTCCAGCGTATCTCTCCAAATCCGCAATCCAATCGGTTTATTTCGCTAAAACCAGGCCGCGATGAGGCCAGGATAGTTGCTGATTATTTTTCGGCTTTATTTGATAGCAGCGATGTTCACCACACCAAGAAGCGATTAGACTGCCAAGAGGTGGCCAAAAACATAACAAGGTTAGAAAAAACCAGGTTTGAGTTTTTTTTAACAGCTACATCAATAAGTAAGGCCACGGCAAAGTGTGTTTTCCCCCAGCAGAAGCGTGTTGTGCCAGCACAGTGGCATAAAAACATTACTGGTTTGGGGAGCAAAGGAATGGAACTTCAAAGTCATCGCATGGCGTTCAGTCCAGGCGAAAAAAGCTGGTTACCCCTATGGGGCCGCAATGGCAAGATCTCTCTTGGCTGGTCCTGTTTGCTCAATCGCCCGTTGCGAGCGCGCATCGAGAAGACCTTCTCCGGTCTGGCCAAGACCCGGGTCGAGTTGCTGCAGCACTGGACGCACCATCACTGGCAACAATTATCCCAGATAGCCGCCCCCTTACAGGAGGGATGGCCCACCCTGGCGCAACCCCTGCTCACCACAGCCCACCAGCACATGCCCGATGTCTCCGAGCTGATGGTCGTCAACGCACAAGGCACCATACTGCTCTCTACCGCCGCCAACCGCCAGGGCAAGAGCCTGGCCGGCCCAGCCCTGCAGGCGGGTCTCAAGGCCCCCTTCCTGCACGGCCCCTACCTGGATCCGGTGACACTGGAGTTAGGTGCCACCAGTTCGCAATTTCACGATGCCGTGACCCTGATGTTCTACCAGCCACTGAGTGTTGCCGGCCAAACGGTGGCTTGTCTCTGTGCCCGCATCCCCAACGACGTGCTCAGTGACCTGATCCAGCGCGAGGCGGGCCACGTCTACCGTGACTCGGGAGACAACTACCTCTTCATGGTGGAGTCCCGCTTCGACCCCAAGATCCGCCCCGGCACGGCGCTCTCCCGCTCCCGCTTCGAAGATGACACCTTCAGCGGCGGTGAAAACCTCAAGCAGGGGGTACACACAGCCTATGGCAAGGTTCAGGTCAAGGATCACACCGAGTTCGAACTCATCTTCAACGACCCGGCCACAAGACGGCTCCACCCCGGTATTCGCGAGACCATACGCTGCGGCCAGAACCTCTTCGTCCTCTACCCAGGCTACCCTGACTATCGCCATATCCCCGTCATAGGCTCAGGAACAACCTTCCAGCTCCCCGGCTCACCGGATCGCTGGGGCATGATGTGCGAAGGGGATCTGGAAGAGGTCTACCGGCGTCGCAGTGTCAGCTATACCCTGCTCAACCACCTGTTTCTCACCCTGCTCGCCATCGGGATCGGCCATTTTCTTTTGCCTCCCCTCATCTCGCCCCACCCCTCTGCCCTGCTCAGCTGGTCCATTCCCCTTATCACCACAGCCCTGGCCATAGGCGGCTTCTGGTTCCTCAGTCTGCGACCTCGCGCCAGGCGTCTGCAGGCACTGTGCGACTTCTTTCTGGCCACAGCCGAGTGTGGCGCCCCCTTGAGCGAACGTCTCGATCCCAACCGCTTTGTGCGGGATGAAACCGGCGTACTGGCTGGCTGGATCAACAGCTTCGTGGACAAGATGGATACCACGATGCGCCGCATAGTCGGTGCCAGCTGCGCCCTCGAACACACCTCGGGCAATCTGGGCGAAACCTCCACGCAAGCTAACCGGGCCGCCGTGGAGCAGAACCAGGCCGCCAGCTCCACCGCCCAAGCCATGGCCGAGGTGAGCCAGAGCATAGAGGAGATTGCCGGACACATAGAGCAGAGCGAGGCCTCCTCCAGCCAGGCGCTCGCCCTGGCGACGAGTGGTGCCCGGGTAGTCGAGCAGACCACACGAGATATAGAGGAGCTGGCCAGACTCATCGAATCCTCCAGCCAGACGGTCGTCAATCTGAGCGAGGATACACACCAGGTACAACACATCAGCGAGGATATCCGCGGCATCGCCAACCAGACCAACCTGCTGGCGCTCAATGCCGCCATCGAGGCGGCTCGGGCTGGTGAGAGCGGCCGAGGCTTTGCCGTGGTGGCCGAAGAGGTGCGCAACCTGGCCCAACGCACCGCAAAAGCTACGGAGCAGATCGCGACCACGCTCGACAGTGTGCGCCAGCAAGGGATCCTGGCCGTCGAGGCCATGCAGAGCTGCCAGCAGCGAGCCCAGGAGAGCGTGGCTCGCTCCGCCGATGCCAACCAGGCCTTGGCGCGCATACATCAGGAGGTGGCCACCATTCAGGATCAACTCCAGTTTATCAGCCAGGCCATGCTGGCCCAGCGCCAGCAGACCCAGACCGCCAATGACCAGGCCCAGGCCATCACCCGGGGGTCGGAATTCAGTGCCCTGGCAGCCGCGCAAACCCTGCAGGCCGCGCAATCGCTGGGCCAGTTGGTGCTCGATCTGCAACAGACCGCCAGCAAACTGAGCCAGGAGCAGGAGAGCCAGGCCGCCCTCGAACCAGCCCGACTCCCTCCCTCACTCACGCCGCAACTGGCCCTGGCCTAGCCTGGCAGAGGGAGACACACAGTCAGCCCCTCCCCCTGCAAAGGGGGAGGTTGGCTATATCCTGGAATGAGAGTGCGCACCAAATTCCCACTATTGGGCCCCATCATGGTGCGCGCCCTCCATTCGACAGCCTAGAGCCGCGATATTTCGCTTCGTGTGAAGCTTTATTTCCTGCTGTGGGCAAATAATCGTCTCTGGCACGCTCCCTGCTTGTATACAAGAAAGCGTGCACCCGAGGATCCGGGCCTGTGGCCCACTCCCGTGCGACAATCTGTAATGGATGACTAGGGTTCCGATCTGCTTGCAGATGGCTGGTCCGAGAGTCATCGACCTTCCTTGACGGTGGGTTACACGGCGGGACAAAAGCCCGGGAGAGCAAGCCGCAAGGCTTACGGATCCCGTGTGCTTGACCACCATGTGCTCCCAAGGGAGGGAACCCCTATGCCATACCGCAACCCGTCATCTGCTCGCCGCCCACTCCAGCGTCTGCTGGCCCTGCTGCTGTTACCCCTGCTGTTGCTGGGGCCGGTCACGGCTGCCCAGGCTGCTGCCAAAGAGAAGTTCAAGGTCGCCTGGACCATCTACGCCGGCTGGATGCCCTGGGACTATGCGGCCCAGAGCGGCATAGTGAAAAAGTGGGCCGACAAGTACAACATCGAGATCGATGTGGTGCAGATCAACGACTATGTGGAGTCCATCAACCAGTACACGGCCGGTGGCTTTGATGGCTGCGTGATGACCAATATGGATGCTCTCACCATACCGGCGGCCGGCGGCGTGGACTCCACCGCCCTCATCGTCGGCGACTTCTCCAACGGCAACGATGGCATAGTGCTCAAGGGCAAGAGCCAGCTGGCCGACATCAAGGGACAATCGGTCAATCTGGTGGAGCTGAGCGTCTCCCACTATCTGCTGGCCCGCGCCCTGGAAAAACAGGGGCTCGCCGAGAAGGATATCAAGGTGGTTAACACCTCGGATGCGGACATGGCCTCGGCCTTTGCCTCTGCCGATGTGACCGCCGCCGTCACCTGGAATCCCATCCTGAGTGAAATCACCAAGACTCCCGGCAGCCACAAGGTGTTCGACTCCAGCCAGATCCCCGGTGAAATCATCGATCTGATGGTGGTCAACACCGAACGCCTCAAGGCCCACCCTGAGCTGGGCAAGGCATTGACGGGCGCCTGGTACGAGGTGATGGGCATCATGAGCGGCTCTGATGCCAAGGCCAAGGCGGCCCGCGAGCAGATGGCCAAGGCCTCCGGCACCGATCTGGCCGGTTATGAGAGTCAGCTTGCCGCCACCCGCATGTTCTACCAACCCGCCGAGGCACTGGCCTTCACCCAGGGCAAGGAGCTCAAGAGCACCATGCAACTGGTGGCCG
>JBOFBS010000312.1:0-3236 GCA_051645725.1 Aeromonadaceae bacterium
CCATCGATACAGGCAAAAATGTTTGTCATGGTAAATTCCTTCTTGTGATCAGTGTCCAGCCAGCAGCTTTTCAACTTCTTCCGGTTTATCGTGAACGCCAAAGCGGTCAACGATAGTGGTACTCGCCTCGTTCAAGCCAATCAGCTCAACGTCTGTGCCCTCACGGCGGAACTTGATGACCACCTTGTCCAGTGCGGTGACAGCGGTGATATCCCAGAAGTGGGCGTGGGTGAGGTCGATCACCACTTTTTCTACCACTTCCTTGAAATCAAATCCGGCAAAAAACTGTTCGGCACTGGCGAAAAACACCTGGCCCCGAACCTGATAGGTGCGTACCTCGCCATGACGCTCACTGTCACTCTTGACCAGCATGAAGCGAGCAACCTTGTTGGCAAAGAACAAGGAGGCGAGCAGTACCCCGACAAATACCCCGAGCGCTAGGTTATGGGTAGCGACGACCACTGCCACTGTTGCGATCATCACGATATTAGTGGAGAGCGGGTGCTTCTTGAGATTACGAACCGACTCCCAGGAAAACGTCCCGATAGAGACCATGATCATCACGGCTACCAGGGCTGCCATGGGGATCTGGCGGATCCACTCATCCATGAAGACCACCATCAGGATGAGCAGGGTGCCAGCGACAAAGGTGGAGAGGCGGCCACGGCCACCGGATTTGATGTTGATGATGGACTGACCAATCATGGCGCAGCCCGCCATGCCACCCATCAGGCCCGCGCCGATATTGGCAATTCCTTGGCCCTTGCACTCGCGATTGCGGTCGCTGCTGGTATCCGTCAGGTCATCGACAATGGCTGCCGTCATCATGGATTCGAGCAGACCGACCACAGCCAGACCTGCGGAATATGGGAAGATGATCGCCAACGTCTCCAGATTGAGCGGCACTTCGGGCCACAGGAAGATGGGCAGAGTATCGGGCAGCTCGCCCATATCGCCTACAGTACGGATATCGATGCCCATGGTGATGGCGACTGCCGTCATGATGACGATGCAGAGCAGCGGAGAAGGCACTAGCTTGCCTACCACCGGAATAAGCGGGAACAGATAGATGATGCCAAGGCCCGCCGCCGTCATGGCGTAGACCTGCCAGGTGACGTTGGTAAGCTCTGGTAGCTGGGCCATAAAGATGAGGATCGCCAACGCATTGACGAAGCCGGTGACCACGGAACGGGAGACAAACCGCATCAGGCTGCCGAGCTTCAAGTAACCAGCCGCGATCTGGAGTACCCCAGTGAGCAGAGTTGCTGCCAGCAGATATTGCAGGCCATGCTCTTTGACCAGGGTCACCATCAGGAGTGCCATTGCGCCTGTGGCTGCCGAGATCATGCCTGGACGACCGCCAACAAAGGCTATGACCACGGCGATACAGAAGGAGGCATAGAGGCCGACTTTGGGGTCTACTCCAGCAATAATGGAGAAGGCGATGGCTTCTGGGATCAGCGCCAGGGCGACCACGATTCCGGCTAACAGGTCACCACGGATGTTGGAGAACCATTCTTGTCTTGCACGTTCTAGCATGGGGGGATTTTCTCACTTGTTTAGGATCCATAGCACAACGCACCCATCGACTTGGGGGTCAGATGGAGTTCGGGCAGGATCAGATTGTTGTATTGAGATCTAATGGGTGTAAAAAAGCGCTCCGGTTGTGACAACCAGAGTCAGGCGGCAGGAGCCGCAGAGGGAGGGGTTAGGGCGGCGTTACAGTCACGCCAGTATGCGATTTGTTCATGGGCTGCGGATGATAGCAGAGAAGCACTTGCACTAGTAGGGTTATCATGCTTTGCAAAAACGCCTTTTTAATTTTCCGCCCTACAGGGCGAATATAACCACATACTTACTGAGGTTCTATTTTCTGTTTTCTGTTTTCTCTCTGTGTATGAGTTTTCAATCCATTACCAAGTGATAGAACATTAATTTATTATGTCAATCCAATTAGTCTTGGTTTATAAGAGCGATTTTTATTTGTTATTTTCAATAAAATCGTGTGAGGGGTTGTAAAACTGGTTTCTCTTCGCTGCGCAGCAGCGGAATGTTCAAACGCTGAAATTTAATTCAAGCTCTCATAATTAGTAAATGGACAGTTTTCCGAATTTTTCAAGTGGGGGGGAGTGAAAAACTTTTGAAAATCATTCTGTTTGGTGGAAGTTTAACCAACTTAGATGATTTTATCCTCTCAGCCCCCGACTTATTGCTTATTGGCAAACCCCATGCTCAACCTGTCCCACAAGATCGATAACCGCCTGAACACCCATCGGAGTAGTCAATAGATCGGCAGGTACTACGCCACCAAGGCCCCATGCAGGACGGTGTAGCCACGACAATGCCATGACGGCATCGTTTTCCTGAAGGGACAGAGCGGCATCAAGGGCGAGCACTACTCCATACACCCTGACACCTTGTGATATTGATAGAGGAGTATCTGCTCTGAGCCTGCGAGTCACCGTGCTATGGCTAATACCAGCAAGCTTACATATCACACCAACATCAGTTTCAACCAGCGCAGCTAGCTTATGGATGATGTCCGCCGGAACCCCTGCCACAATCCACAGGTGAGCACTCAGTGCTTCACGAGGAACACCCAAGGGGTCAAGGAGTGTCGCTCTAAGGCTCGGATGATGGACTGCATCGGGTGTCATGTTACATACCTCTGTCTGCATGTGCTCTTTATCATGCCCTATCACACCCCACACTGTCGTGCCCAGTGCTCAACAAAGTTTGCAGATGTTGCAGGGCCGACACTTGGTTTCCAACCAACTAGGTTGGTGTCTTGATTTATTGATGGACATCATGAGCAACCCGAGCAATATTCTATAGTTTCGAAGAGTTCGATTAGGAATAGGGGCTATGCCTATTTATACAAGTGTTTTAAAGTTGGATAAACCAATCGGAACACCACCCCATCAAGTAGAGGTAAGCGTCTATTCCAGCCCGTATGGTGGCTACATCAGAGTCAGTGAAATGGATGTTCACAATGAGAATGCTGCTGCCGCATTCACATCCGCTTTAATGTCCGCAGACGAGTGTCGCGCCCTTGCTCGGTCACTAGATGCGATGGCTTCCGTTCTTGAACAATCGGAAAAAATGGTGATATGTCCTAGCACCGAGGAGAGTCGATGACTGAGCTGATCTGTACTGAGCCTGGCATAGGTATTGAGCTTGGGACTACTTTTCAGGTTCTATCGGAGAACGGCTCTGAATGGGAAATCCTGTTGGGT
>JBOFBS010000313.1:0-5565 GCA_051645725.1 Aeromonadaceae bacterium
CGGCAATGGCTCCTTGAATGTCAAGGATGTCGGCTTGGCCAATCAAGGGGCGGTAGATGCCGTCAGTTTCCTGAAAAGCTTCTACGCGGATGGCCTCTTCCCGGCGGGGATAGTGGGTGAAACCGGCGCCAACGCCATCGACTCTCTCTTCACCGAGAAGAAGGCGGCCGCCGTCATCACGGGTCCTTGGGCCTTCCAGCCCTATAAGGATGCGGGTGTGAACTACGGTGTGGCTCCGCTGCCTCTGCTGCCTAACGGTGAGCATATGCGTTCCTTCCTGGGTGTGAAGGGGTACAGCGTCTCCACCTACTCCAAGCAAAAAGAGCTGGCCCAGAAGTTTGTCGAGTTCATCAACCAGGCGGAATACGCCAAGCAGCGCTTCCAGCTGACCGGCGAGATCCCACCTGTTAAGTCGCTGATCGATGATCCCATCATCAAGGATGACGAGAAGTCTCGCGCCGTGGCGATCCAGGCGGGTTATGCCATCCCCATGCCGAGTGTACCGGAAATGCAGGAAGTCTGGTCTCCGGCCAACAGTGCCCTGCAACTGGGTGTCACGGGTAAGCAGGATGTGAAGGCTGCACTGGAAGCCGCGGTGAAAAATATCAATATGCAGATCGAAGCGAATCACGCCAATAACCAATAACGATTCGTAGCGTCATGATCTGCCAACATGGGCGCTAGGCCGTCTGGCGCCCATGTTTTCAATGGATAGGAGGTGTATTGTGGTTGTCGATTCCAGCGGTATCGCGCAGATCGGAGCTAAAACCCATCATGCCAAGGTGGCGATGCTGTTATCGCTCATCCCTGGGCTGGGCCAGATTTACAATCGGCAGGTGGTTAAGGGCGCGATCTTTTTCATCATTCTGGCCTGTTTTTTCAGTGTCTTTCATGAGTTTTTGCAGCTGGGCTTCTGGGGGCTCTTTACCCTGGGGACCGAATTGCCGCGCGATAACTCTGTGTTTTTGCTTGCCAAAGGGGTGATCAGCGTCATAGTCGCGACCTTTGGTGTGGGTGTCTACTACTGGAGTATCCGCGATGCTTACCTCTGTGGTGAGAAGCGGGATCAGGGGTTGGCGCTCATGGGGCTCAAGAAGCAGTACCAGTTGCTGCTGAGCGAAGGCTTTCCCTATTTGATGATCACCCCAGGTTTTATCCTGCTGGTGTTCGTGGTGGTCTTCCCCATCATCTTCGGTTTCTCCATCGCCTTTACCAACTATGATCTCTACCACACGCCGCCGGCCAAGCTGGTGGATTGGGTCGGGCTCAAGAACTTCTTCAACATCTTCCGCCTGGACTTGTGGCGCGCCACCTTCTTCGATGTGCTGCAATGGACTGTGATCTGGACCCTGATCGCCACCACGCTGCAGTGCTCAGTGGGTGTGCTGCTGGCCATACTGGTGAACCAGAAGGATCTGCGCTTCAAGCCGCTTATCCGCACCATACTGATCCTGCCTTGGGCCGTGCCCGGTTTTGTCACCATACTGGTCTTTGCCGGCATGTTTAACGAGACCTTTGGGGTCATCAACAACGGTATCCTGGCCTCCTTGGGGATTGAGCCTAAAGCCTGGATGACAGATCCCTTCTGGACCAAGACGGCGCTGATCCTGATGCAGACCTGGCTGGGCTTCCCCTTCGTCTTTGCCATGACCACGGGCGTGCTGCAGGCGATCCCCGATGATCTCTATGAGGCGGCCACTATTGATGGTGCCACCACCTGGCACAAGCTGACTACCATCACGCTGCCGCTGGTGCTCTACTCGATTGCACCCATCATCATCACCCAGTACACCTTCAACTTTAACAACTTCAACATCATCTACCTGTTCAACAACGGTGGCCCGGCGGTTATGGGCTCCAATGCGGGTGGGACGGATATCCTGGTCTCCTGGATCTACAAGCTGACCATGTCTTCATCCCAGTATGCGATTGCGGCCAGCATCACCATCTTGTTGTCCATTTTCGTGGTCGGTATCGCGTTGTGGCAGTTCCGCGCGACCAACTCCTTCAAGCAAGACGACATGGCCTAAGGAGCGCAGCATGAGTGTCAAACACAGCGTCAAAAAGAGTAATTTCATCCGATTGAGCCTCTCGTATCTGCTGCTCTTCATGGTGTCGGTCATCATCATCTACCCCCTGGTGTGGACCATTGGTGCCTCACTGAACCCGGGGAGCAGCCTGCTCAACACCTCGATCATCCCGGATAACTTCTCCTTCTTGCACTATCAGGAGTTGTTCAACGGCAACATCGACTATGCGGCCTGGTACTGGAACTCCATGAAGATCAGTGTGCTGACCATGGTGCTCACCCTCATCAGCGTCAGCTTCACCGCCTACGCCTTCTCCCGCTTCCGCTTCCGCGGCCGGCAGAATGGCTTGATGCTGTTCCTGTTGCTGCAGATGATCCCGCAGTTCTCCGCGCTCATCGCCATCTTCGTGCTGGCGCAGATGCTGGGTCTCATCAACAGCCACCTGGCCCTGGTGCTGGTCTATGTGGGCGGCATGATCCCGATGAACACCTATCTGATGAAGGGGTATCTGGATGCTATCCCTAAGGATTTGGACGAGTCAGCTCGCATGGATGGTGCCGGTAACTTCCGCATCTTCATCGAGATCATCATGCCACTCTCCAAGCCCATCATAGCCGTGGTGGCCCTCTTCTCCTTCACCGGGCCTCTGGGTGACTTCATCCTGGCGAGTACCATATTGCGCACGCCAGACAAGTTCACTCTGCCGATTGGTTTGTACAACCTGGTATCCCAGAAGATGGGCGCCAGCTACACCACCTATGCTGCCGGTGCCGTGCTCATCGCCGTGCCCGTGGCGATCCTCTACCTCTCACTGCAGAAATACTTTGTCTCCGGCCTTACCGCTGGCGGGACCAAGGGTTAATTACACAGGATGCGAACAATGAAGCTGAAAACAAGTATGTTACTGGCCGCCATGCTGGCCACTGGCTCCCTGACTCTGCCGCTGGCCGCTCAGGCCGCCGAGCAGGTTACCATCAAACCTATCGCGGGAATTCCGGCCGATTTTATCAAGGGAGCGGATGTCTCCATGTTGGCCGAAGTGGAGAAGCATGGCGGTAAGTTCTTCGATGAGAAGGGCGTGGAGAAAGACGCCATGAAGATCCTCAAGGAGAACGGCTTTAACTATATCCGCCTGCGCATCTGGAATGACCCTAAGGATGCCTCGGCCAATGGTTACGGTGGGGGCAACAATGATTTGGCTACCACCATAGCCCTGGCTAAACGCGCCAAGGCCAATGGCATGAAGTTCCTGCTCGACTTCCACTACAGTGATTTCTGGACCGATCCGGGTCGTCAGAATAAGCCGAAGGCGTGGGCCAACATGAATATCGAGCAGATGACTCAGGCCCTGCATGACTACACCAAGAGCACAGTCGCCGAGTTCAAGAAGGCAGGCGTACTGCCGGACATGGTGCAGATCGGTAACGAGATCAACGGCGGCATGCTCTGGCCGGAAGGCAAGAGTTGGGGGCAGAACGGCGGTGAGTTTGATCGTCTGGCTGGCTTACTGAAGGCGGGTGTTGAGGGGGTGAAGGCAAACCTGACGGCTAAGGATGACGTCAAGATCATGTTGCACCTGGCCGAAGGCACCAAGAATGACACCTTCACCTGGTGGTTTGACGAGATCACCAAGCGCAATGTGCCCTTCGACGTGATTGGGCTCTCCTTCTACACCTACTGGAACGGCCCTATCAGCGCCCTCAAGTACAACATGGATGACATCAGCAAGCGCTACAACAAGGATGTCATCGTAGTGGAGGCCGCTTACGGTTACACCACGGAAAACTGTGACAATGCCGAGAACAACTTCACCGCCAAGGAGGCGACCGATGGTGGCTATCCGGCCACGGTTCAGGGGCAGGCCGATTTCCTCTCCGATCTGATGAAGAGCATAGTGGATGTGCCGGCTCATCGCGGCAAGGGGATCTTCTACTGGGAGCCGGCTTGGTTGCCAACACCAGGTGCCACCTGGGCTACCAAGGCGGGGATGAAGTACAACAACGACGACTGGAAGGAGGGCAATGCCCGGGAAAACCAGGCGCTGTTCGACTGCCAGGGCCATGTGCTGCCCTCCATCAAAGTATTTAACTGATTTCACGCCACGGCACCCAACACCCTAGCTGGGTTGGGTGCCGCTTTTTACAGTTTCCCTGGAGGAACAGATGGGTAAGTTTCCCCCCTTGAGTGACAAGGTGCCTGTGCTGCTGCATGGGGCCGATTACAACCCGGATCAGTGGTTGGATAACCCTGAGGTGCTGGCTCGCGACATCGAGATGATGAAGCAGACCCGCAGCAACGTCATGTCGGTCGGTATCTTCAGCTGGTCAGGCATTGAACCCGAAGAGGGGCGTTACGAGTTCGGCTGGCTGGATCAGGTGATCGACACCCTCTATGCCAATGGCATCTATGTATTCTTGGCCACGCCTAGTGGCGCGCGCCCCGCCTGGCTTTCCAAGACGTTTCCGGAAGTGTTGCGGGTCAGCAAGGAGCGAGTCAAGGCGCTGCACGGTGGTCGCCATAACCACTGCCTCACCTCTCCCGTATACCGGGAGAAGGTACGCCAGATCAACACGGCCCTGGCCAAACGGTATGCCAATCATCCCGGTGTCATCGCCTGGCACATCTCCAATGAATATGGTGGTGAGTGCCACTGCGAGCTGTGCCAAGCCAAGTTCCGCGACTGGCTCAAGGCCCGTTATGGTTCGCTGGAGGCGCTGAACAAGGCCTGGTGGAGCACCTTCTGGAGCCACACCTTCACAGATTGGGAACAGATAGAGTCTCCTGCGCCCCAGGGCGAGGTCTCTATTCACGGCCTGAATCTGGACTGGAAACGCTTCAATACCGCCCAGGTGACCGACTTCTGCGCCGAAGAGATCAAGCCGCTGAAGGCGGAGAACCCGGCTATCCCGGTGACCACCAACTTCATGGAGTACTTCTACGACTATGACTATTGGCAGCTGGCCAAGGTCATCGATTTCATCTCCTGGGACAGCTACCCCCTGTGGCACAACGCCGAGGATGAGTGCACCCTGGCGGCTTATACCGCCATGTATCACGATCTGATGCGGACGCTCAAAGGAGGCAAGCCCTTCTTCTTGATGGAGTCCACGCCCAGCCTCACCAACTGGCAGCCCATCAGCAAGTTGAAGAAGCCGGGGATGCATATCCTCTCCTCCTTGCAGGCGGTGGCACACGGCTCAGACTCTGTGCAGTACTTCCAGTGGCGCAAGAGCCGTGGCTCGGTTGAGAAGTTCCACGGTGCCGTGGTGGATCACGTTGGTCACATCAACACCCGGGTCGGGCGTGAAGTGCAGGCGCTGGGGGAAACCTTGAGTCAGTTGGCCCCTGTGGTGGGCAGCCGGGTGGAGGCGAAGGTCGCCATCATCTTCGACTGGGAGAGCCGTTGGGCCATGGATAACGCCCAGGGGCCGCGCAATGCGGGTCTCTTCTATGAAAAGACGGTGGCTGAACACTACCGCCCCTTCTGGGAGCAGGGGATAGCCGTGGATGTGATCAATGCTGACTGCGACCTGAG
>JBOFBS010000314.1:0-13773 GCA_051645725.1 Aeromonadaceae bacterium
GCAGCTCAAACCTGATGTAGTAGAAGTAAAGGCAAATTTGCAAAAGCCACACAGGGAATCTATCTTTAAAAAAAGTAGATGTCGGTCACGCTTATATGTTGCCCCTAGTTGTCTACGAATTACTGCCATTGACATACACACTGTCAGGTGGGTTGCTCATGCTACGCAGCAATATGGAGCTCTTACTTATAGGAGGGCTGCTTTTGTACGTCTGCGGCGCTATCGTGACTGCTTTGCGCTCCACCGCCCGCCGACGAGATGTTGTTCTCTACCCATCTAAACTCTGGCTACAACCTGAATGGCTATATGAGTTGATGCCTTTTTTACAGATAGGCGTAGTGATCCTGGTGTGGCGGAGCGCCCAACCCCTGGGCATGCAACTGGCCTCGCTCTGTTTACTAGGCTGGGCATTGATATGCCTGCGTAGGCGACATATACATCGTCTGGGACATAGCCGCAGCCCGCTACGCAACCACAGACACCCCCACCACTAGCGATTCAGACACCGCGACAATCGGCTACGCCATTCGGATCTGGCTGAGCGCTCAACCCTTGTTGTATGAAGTTCGCTAAATCAGCCAGAGCGCGCTGCAACAGAGGAGGCAACACGGCCAGATCCAGGCTATCGATCAAGTTTTTGACCTCCAGCCCCAATTCAGTATCCCCTTCAATTTTCAGCCGACGCTGAAAGAAGAGTGAATCGGGGTCCTCTTTCCGCGCAGCAAGCAGGATCAGATCGTTGAGTGATGAGCTAAAGGTGACATCAGGTTGATCTATTCGCTGCGCCATCTGTAGCGCCCCATTTTGGTAGCTGATGAAGCAGCTCAAGCCCACATCGTCAACATCCAGCTTCAACCAGCTATCTTGCAAGAACTCGAAATCCCCATCGGCCAACGCCTCCTTGAAGACCTGGGCCAACACCTTGCACATCACCTGTTTTTGCAGTGCAAATGGGACCACCTGTACTGGTAAACGCAGCACCTTGGGGGCACTCTGCACCAGGGCGCGATGAATTCGAGTCAACACAATCAGCTTCTCCTGCGGTAAAACGTCCATCTAACCACATCTAGCCCAGATTATTTCTGCTGAAAATCAACTTTAATCCTGTCGACGCACATAAAACTGCCACAAGTCAAAATAGTCGCCATCGAGCTTCTCTACAATCACCCGACTTGCGTAGTAACAGGAAGTCCTTATGGAATTGCTCTGCCCTGCAGGCAACTTGCCAGCTCTCAAAGCCGCTGTTGATCATGGCGCGGATGCCGTTTATATCGGCTTTAAAGACGATACCAATGCTCGCCACTTCGCTGGCCTGAATTTCGATGACAGGAAACTTGAACGTGCAGCGGCCTATGTCCATCAGCACCAGCGCAAACTCCATGTAGCCATCAATACCTTCGCCCATCCCAGCGGAGCAAAACGCTGGTATCAAGCCGTAGATAAGGCGGTAGCATTAGGCGCCGATGCCTTGATCATCGCCGATATCGCGCTGCTCGACTATGCCCACCGAACCTATCCTCAGATGGAACTTCACCTCTCGGTTCAGGCCTCTGCCACCAATGCGGCAGCTATCCGTTTCTATCAAGAAAACTTCAACGTCAAGCGTGTAGTCTTACCTCGGGTGCTCTCGATACACCAGGTCAAGCAGCTTTCTCGTGAAACCACGGCCGAACTGGAGGTCTTTGCCTTTGGCAGCCTCTGCATCATGGCCGAAGGGCGCTGTTACCTCTCCTCCTATATGACGGGCGAGAGTCCCAACACAGTCGGCGCCTGCTCCCCAGCACGATTTGTTCGCTGGCAAGAAACCGCCGAGGGCTTGGAGTCCCGACTCAATGATGTGCTGATTGACCGCTACGCCAAAGACGAAAATGCAGGTTATCCGACCCTCTGCAAGGGGCGCTATCGTGTCGGTGAACAGCTCTATCATGCACTGGAGGAGCCCACCAGCCTCAACACCTTAGCCCTGTTACCCGAACTTTTTGCCTGCGGCATCCGCTCGGTGAAAATTGAAGGTCGGCAGCGCAGCCCTGCCTATGTCGAGCAGATAACCAAAGTCTGGCGGGCAGCCATCGACAGTTACCAGGCAAATCCGGGGGGTTACCAGGTTAATCCCGCCTGGGACAAGCAATTGGCCGCCATCTCAGAAGGCAGTCAAACCACCCTGGGTGCCTATCACAGGCAGTGGCAATAATCCCAACGGAGTCGAAGAAGATGAGTATCAAATTATCCTTGGGGCCCCTGCTTTACTTCTGGCCCCAGACACAAGTCGAGCAATTCTATCGCGCAGTGTGTGATAGCCGGGTCGATATTGTCTATTTAGGCGAAACCGTCTGCAGCAAGCGCCGGGAGTTGAAATTATCCGACTGGTTGCAATTGGCTCATCCACTGCGTGAGAGCGGCAAACAGGTAGTGCTCTCAACCCTGGCACTGATCCAGGCCCCCTCTGAGCTCAGCGAAATGAAGAAGTGGGTAGATAATGGCGAACTACTCATCGAGGCCAACGATCTTGGGACGGTACAGTTGGCCCATGAAGCCCGGTTACCCTTTGTCTGTGGCCCAGCCATCAACTGCTATAATGCTGAAGTGCTGAAGATCCTGCTTGGTAAAGGCATGCAACGTTGGGTCATGCCCGTTGAGCTCTCTCGTGACTGGCTACAGCAGTTACTGCAAGAGTGCCAAGAGCAAAAAATCCGTGAGCAGTTCCAAGTTGAGATATTGGCCTACGGCCACTTGCCACTGGCCTACTCCGCCCGCTGTTTCACGGCTCGGGCCGAAAATAGGCCCAAAGATAGTTGTCAACTGGCCTGTCTGGCCGATCCTCAGGGGCGAGTGGTCAAGAGCCAGGAGGGAGAAGCACTGTTTGTACTCAATGGCATCCAGACACAATCTGGCTATTGCTATAATCTGGGTCCGGATCTTCCATCCATGCAGGGGCTGGTCGATGTGGTGCGTCTCTCCCCTCAAGGGCTGGAGACACTGCAATGGGTGGAACGCTTTACCGAGCAACTCAGTGGAACCAAATCGCTAGCCCCCCTGACTAACCGGGAGTGCAACGGTTACTGGCATCAGATCCCGGGCATGCAGACCCAGAGTTGAGCGATCTCTGGGCGATAACTATCTAGTGGCTCGCCCCTTGTGTAAAAACAGGATAAGATCCCTGCCCCTATCAGCGCCCAGATAGCATAGTGAAAGTCTGATGGGGATTGATGGCAGGCTAACAGAACAGACTGGATAATCTCGGAATAATAATGATGAGCAATAGAATCGTGCATCCCAATGACCCGCTTCCGATGGCCTGGAACAGCCAAGCCAATACAACATTGGATCTATTTGATCTCGTGCGTTACATATGGACGCGGAAAGTCTTACTGATTGGGATTACACTCTGCTTTACTATTGCCGCCCTCGCCTATGCGCTGACAGCAAAAGAGCAATGGGATAGCTCAGCACAGATCTCCACAGCTGAGGCACCACAGATTGGCCAGCTGGAAGTTTTACTCTCTCAGCTATCGGCCTTGGGGATTAAAAATGAGATCACGGCTGAAAAGCTGCTGAATACGTTTGTCCGACAGTTTGAATCAGGTCAGGACAAACTGAGCTTTTTGACTCAATCTAACTATCTCAAGCAACTGATGTCGGCTGATGGCATCAGTGATGAACGAGAGAAATCACTTTTCCTCGATACTTATCGGGAAAAATATATCTCGCTGACTCGCAAGAGCAAAAGTGATGAAACCGAGTACCCTAGCTTTGGTCTTAGTGTTTCGGCTCGTAGCTCAGAGGCCGCCCTCTCCCTTCTGACAGACTATATCTCTTTTATAAACAATAAGGTACGAGACGAAATCAAGGAGAAACTTCTACTGGCGCGGAGCCGTACCCTTGAAGGGATGAAAAAAGAGCTGGAGATGGCAACCTTGACCGCTCAAAGTAATCTAGCCAACACCATTCAACGCACTGACTATGCTGCACAGATCGCCGCTGCGGCCAATAAAAACAGCTCTACTAATCTATCTCAAGTGGATGATAAAGACTTCCCTATCGCGTTAGGAGCTGAGGGTCTCAAACGTAAGCTTGAACTACTCAAGAGCATAAAAGATCCTGCACAACTGGATCCCAAAATAACATCATTAAAACAACGAATTTCACAGTTAGAAGCCATTCAAATCGCCGATCTCGAATTCACACCGTTTTCATATTTGAAAGCACCTGAACAGCCGTTGCAAAAGAGTGCTCCCAAGCGAGCCTTGATCGTCCTCATGGCCACTTTGGCTGGTTTCTTACTGTCGCTACTCATATTGTTCAGCCTGTATGCATACGACCAGCAGCGCGGTGCCTGTAGTCAGAACAGATAAGTAATTTTCCAAGGGCCTAGGGCCCTTGGTTTTTCTTATCGACACAACGAATCCCGGTTGCCCAGCATGCCGCTTTTTTGCTAGTTTACTCACCTCACCATCTTGGGTTCGGCCTCCTACAACTGCAGCCGTATCCCCATCCCGTAACGCCACACTAGAGGGACCTAAATGAGCCGTTATTCACTAGGAAAAGAGAAAATCAAAATCCTGCTGCTCGAAGGTGTACACCCAAACACTGTTGACACATTCAAGGCGGCTGGCTACAGCAATATCGAATATCTGAAGGGCTCATTGGAAGAAGATGCACTGATTGAGAAGATCCGCGATGTGCACTTTATCGGTATCCGTTCCCGTTCCAACCTGACCGAAAAAGTTCTCAGTGCCGCCCAAAAACTGGTGGCCATAGGTTGCTTCTGCATTGGCACCAATCAGGTTAATCTCAAAGCGGCTGAGGCGCTGGGTATCCCGGTTTTCAATGCCCCCTTCTCTAACACTCGTAGTGTGGCCGAGCTGGTTTTAGGCGAGATCCTACTCTTATTGCGCGGCATCCCCGCCAAAAATGCCAAGGCGCATCGTGGTGAATGGGACAAGAGCGCAAACAATTCCGTTGAAGCTCGTGGCAAGAAGCTCGGCATCATAGGCTACGGTCATATCGGCACCCAGCTCTCCATCATAGCCGAGAGCATTGGTATGAAGGTCTACTACTACGATATCGAGAACAAGCTCTCATTGGGAAATGCCACTCAGGTTCCCACTCTGGAAGAGCTGCTGGGCATGGCGGATGTCGTGAGCCTGCACGTTCCCGAAACAGCCTCAACCAAGGATATGATTGGCGCGACAGAACTGGCACAGATGAAGCCAGGCTCCATTCTGATCAATGCGGCCAGAGGCACAGTGGTGGATATTGCGGCCCTCACTGAGGCACTGCAGAGCGGGCACCTGGCCGGTGCGGCCATCGATGTCTTCCCTGTCGAGCCCACTGCCAATGGAGAGCCCTTTGTCTCCCCGCTGCAAGCCTTCGACAACGTGCTGCTCACCCCCCATATCGGTGGCTCAACCCAAGAGGCCCAGGAAAATATCGGTCTGGAAGTGTCAAGCAAGCTGGTTAAGTATTCAGACAATGGTTCCACTCTGACAGCCGTGAACTTTCCAGAAGTTTCCCTGCCTGAACACAGGGGCTCCAGCCGCTTGCTGCATATCCACCGCAACCAGCCTGGTGTCCTGAACCAGATCAACCAGGCTTTCGCCGAAGAGGGGATCAACATTGCCGGTCAATACCTGCAAACCACTGCCGACATCGGCTATGTGGTTATCGATGTGGAGACCGAGCGCAGTGAAGAGGCGCTGGCCCGCCTCAAGCAGATTGATGGCACCATCCGGGCTCGCATTCTGCACTGAGTTCCACTCATTGCCTGCATAAACAAAGACCAGCCTAGTGCTGGTCTTTTGCTATTTGGGTGGCCAGCATCACAGCTGCCCCCCCTCCCGTCGGCTCGCTTGCGCAGGCCATGCATGTAACACTGCCTTCACCAGCGTAGCCAGAGGGATGGCGAAAAAGACTCCCCAAAAACCCCACAGGCCACCGAAAATCAGCACAGCTATGATGATGGCAATAGGATGCAAATTCATGGCCTCAGAGAAGAGCAGGGGCACCACCAGATTGGCGTCCAGAGCCTGAACTATGCCATAAGCCAGCAACAGATAGGCCAAATCAGCACTCACCCCCCACTGAAACAGGGCCACCATGACCACGGGTACCGTGATCATCACGGCGCCGACATAAGGGATAAGCACAGAGAGTCCCACTCCCACTCCTAAAAGCAGAGCATAGTTAACCCCCATAATATAAAACACAAGATAATTTACTAAGCTTATCAGTAAGATATGCAACACTTTGCCACGGATATAGTTCATGATCTGGATATTCATCTCCAACCAGACCTGATTGGCCAGTGCCCGGTTAGAGGGTAAAAAACGGCGCACCCCAGCCAGCAACTCCTGTTTGTCTTTCAACATGAAAAACACCATGATAGGCACCAGTACCAGATAGATCATCAACACCACAATATTGATGATCGAGGAGAGCGAGGCCGTAACCAGCTTTTCACCCGCTCCCACCAATCGGCCCTGCAGTGAACTCAGCAGTGTCTCGACCAGCGTCACATCGGCCAGATCCGGATAGGCCTGTGGCAAGCGCAACAGAAACTCCTTCACGTTACTCAGCATCACCGGTGCCTCTTTGGCCAAGTTGATTCCCTGGCGAACTATGCTCGGCAACAAGCCGGTCACCAGCAACAGCATCAGGCCGATAAATAACAGCAATACAAAACTTGCAGCCACTGTGCGCGAACAACCAATGCGCATCAGCCGCTGTGTCGGCCATTCCAGCAAGTAGGCCAAGACCAAGGCCACCAAGATAGGTCCAATCAGGTCACTGAAAAAATAGAGGGTTAAAAAACCCGCCAGCAACATCAAAAACAGGGTCACGGCTGCCGGATCGGAAAAACGTCGCCGATACCAACTGACCAATACATTGAACATAGTACGAAACCTCTAATAGCCAGATGAATGCAAAAGTGGGAAGCCGATAGCCCTCCCACTCTGAATATATGTGAGTTTATGTCATACCAAGTAGCCTGGGGGATAGCTCCCCGGCTGGCTAGGGGTTTGCTGGTCCCCCCCTATTTTTCAGGCTTGTTCAGGCTCAGTGGGGGGAGTATGCTGCCAAGCTCTTACAGGGAGGTATCCTAGTGTCTTTCAAGCGTTTATTTAATCCAGCCGCTTATGCCATCACCTTTGCACTCCTTAGTTGCCAAGTACAGGCGCTGGGAGAAAATCAGCTACCTGATATCGGTACGGCAGGGGTGTCAGCCCTCTCCATCGATAAGGAGATAGCCTATGGTAACTCCTTTATCCGCTTAGCTCGAGCCAGTCTGCCCATTGTTGATGACCCTGTATTAAATGAGTACCTTAGCGGTCTAGGACAGAATCTGGTCTCTCATGCCAGTGATGTGCGCTTCCCCTTTACCTTTTTTCTGGTTAAGGATGACACCATCAACGCCGCTGCCTTCCTCGGCGGCAAGGTTAAAGTGCACACTGGACTCTTTTTGAATGCTGATGATGAGAGTGAGCTGGCGTCTGTACTGGCTCACGAAATCAGCCACGTCACTCAACGCCACATAGCCCGATACATGGAGGCGCAAACTCGCCAGGCTCCAGTCACCATAGCGGGTCTGGTCGGCTCAGTCGCCCTGGCCATCCTCAACCCTACCGCCGGTATTGCAGCCTTGCAAACCACCATGGGCTTGCAGGTACAATCCGCGATCAACTACACCCGGGACAACGAGTACGAAGCAGATCGCATCGGTATGAAAGTACTCTATGATTCCGGATTCCAGCCCATGGGCATGGCTAACTTCTTTCAGAAGCTCGCTGCCACCTATCGCTATGCCAGTAAACCGCCCGAGATGTTGCTCACCCACCCGCTCCCCGAAACCCGGATAGCGGAAGCACGCAGCCGGGCAGCCAACTACCCACAGCGGGCCCCGGCCAGTGAGATCGACTTTCAGTTTGCCAAAGCACGGATACAAGTTCGCTACAGCAGTGAAACCCCCGAAGGGATGCTGGACTATTTCCAGCGCCAACTTACCCGCAAACCCGAATTGCGCGATAGTCTGTTATATGGAAAAGCGTTGGCACTGCTGGATCTGAAACGGAATAAAGAAGCCGAGCCCCTTATCCAGGAGTTGAGTCGTCGCTATCCCGATGACCTCTTTATTCTCGATACCCAGAGCGATATTGACCTCGCGGCGAACCGCCCCCAGCAGGCGATCAAACGTCTCGAAAGCCGGTATAAGACCCTGCCCGACAACGGTGTTGTGGTGTTCAACCTGGCCGCAGCCTACCAACAGAGCGGTCAGGCGCCAAAAGCGGCCAAGTTACTGGATCTCTTTGTGCGGAATCATCCCGATAGCAGCCTGGGTTGGCAGATGCTGACGGATGCCTATCAGCAGATTGGTGATCAGACTAATCTTCACCTGGCCTATGGCGAAAGCCGAGCCCTTCAAGGCGACTTCCTTCGTGCCATGGATGAGCTTAATTTGGCTCGCGCCTCAACCAACGACAAACTGATCATTGCCCGCATTGATGCCAGATTGGTACAACTCGAAGAGGCTAAGCGACAAGATGAGAGTCTAAAGCAGTGACACAACAAGGTGATCTGATGACGCAAACCGTGATTTACCACAACCCTCGCTGCTCGAAGAGTCGGGAAACATTGGCTCTGCTTGAAGCACAAGGGGTGACGCCTACCGTGATCCGTTATCTGGAGACGCCTCCCGATGTGGCTTCACTGCGACAACTGGTCAAAGCCCTAGGCTTTGACTCGGTACGCCAGCTGATGCGCCGCAAGGAGGCGCTCTATCAGGAGTTGGATCTGGATAATGCCGAGCTGGATGAGGCGGCACTCTATGAGGTTTTGGCCAGACACCCGGCTCTGCTGGAGCGTCCCATAGTCGTTAAGGAGGGGCAGGCCCGCATAGGTCGCCCCCCAGAGCAGGTGCTGGAGTTACTCTAATACCACCACAGCAAGCAGATGGCGGCACTACAGACGTAGTGCCTCTTTGACGAAGGGAATGGTGAGTTTACGTTTGGCATCTAAAGAGGCGTTATCCAATTCATTCAATGTTCCCAGCAGGGTTCGCATGTCTCGTGAAAGTCGATTGAGCAAGAAACGCCCCACGTCCACCGGCAACTTGAAGCCACGCAATTCAGCCCGCAGCTGCAGCGCGCTCAGCTTGCCCTCATCATCCAGCTCATGAAGCTGATAGGCCAACCCCCAATCCAGACGTGAAGCCAGATCAGGCAAGCAGAGCCCGATCTTGCGTGGTGCCGTGGCGGCTGAGACAACCAGCGAACCCTGGTTGTGCTCCTTCCAGCGATTGAAAAAGTCGAACAGCGACTCCTCCCATTCCGCATTCCCGGCGATCGAATCCAGGTTGTCGAGACAGACCAGCGGCAACTGCTCCATCTGCTCCAGTACGCCAGGATCAAATCCCGCATGCTGCTCCAAAGGAATATAAGCAGCGGCCGCCCCACTGGCATTAACCTCGGCACAGGTCGCATGCAACAGATGAGAGCGCCCTGAACCCTGGCTACCCCAAAAAAAGAGCAGAGGGGCTCCCTGCCCTATGGTGGCATTCTTCAAACTGGTGATGAGCTGAGCATTGTCGCCAGGATAAAAACTGGCGAAGGTCTCATCATCTGGCAACTGTACGGCCAGTGAGAGTTGGATAGGTTGACTCATAAGCTGATGTGACATGCCACTCCCATTACGGCCGTTGCCATTGATAGTGAAAAGGCTCGTTACCTACACCCTGCAATTGCTTCTCCAGCGCCAAGGTCTGCCGTACCACCTCAGGCGAAGCCGCCAGGCTCAAAACCAAGGTCACCTGATCGCCCGCCATGCTCTCCACATGAAACGCACGTATTGAACTATTTTGCCGTAACCGGTTCTGCAGCAACAGTAAATCATCCAGGGTGCCGATCTTATCGACGACCAGACGCACCTCGCCTGCCGACTCCTGGCCACCACTTACAGACGGCAAGGAAGCTCCACTCGAAGCCTCATTTCGATTGCGCTGACCATAGCGTTCAGCCAGGTAGCTGCTCACCGCTCCCAACGTCTGGGCCACTATCTCGCTCTGACTCCCTTTGGCCTGCCCTGAGATGAGCGCCTTGCCCGCCCCCGAGCTGTCGCGAAGTGTCCAGCGCAGTGCCGCTCTCTCCCCCTGCTGCTCCAACTCACCGAGCAAGAGCAAGCCCGGTGCATAGCGACGGCTAGCCTGTAACAAGGGGGGCATGAGCCCCTGCTTGATCATGTCCGGGTTGACCAAGGCCACATCATCCAGATCCAGCAAGGGAAATGTGGCCTGTAACCCCACCACCAAACCTTGCCGACGAAAGGCTTCAGGCCATGGGGTGGAAGGATCCCCTGGGAGTATGGGTTGATCGGCGTTGGCAGTGACGAGCCATAACAGCAGTGCGGGACGAGGTGTCAACCAAAGAGGAGCGCCAGCATTCTGGATCAAACGGTTGATCGCCTCAGCCTGAAATTGAACATCCAAAACCTGGTTGGGTCTGGGGTTAGCACTCTGCACCAATGCCCCCACCTGGAGCAGCGCCTGGGCTACCTCGGGACGAGTCATATCAAGATGCTGACCTGTCAAACGGTTGAGAACCAGCAGCAGGGCATCACGCTCGGCGGCCAACTGCTCACCCGGCATGGCGACACTTGCCTGATAGAGTGATGCACTACTCGGCTCCGACGCTCCAATAGCAGCAGTTGACAACCCCCAGCCCAAACAGCAAGCCAACAGGATCCGAAACATGACCATTCTCCCCAGTAAATTGCCTCGATAATAGCGGTCGCGGACCCGATGCAGCAAGTCCACACCAGGCCAGAGGCATCAGCCAATAAAAAACCGGCTGCAAGCCGGTTCTTTATGGGTGAGCCTCTGGTGATTACTTGGTGCCAAATATCTTGTCACCTGCATCGCCCAAACCTGGCACTATGTAACCCTTGCTATTAAGTCTATCATCAATAGCTGCGCAATAGAGCTCGACATCATCATGCGCCGATTGCAACGCGGCGATACCCTCGGGGGCCGCCACCAGCACTATCACCTTAATAGACTTGCACCCCTTCTTTTTAAGCAAATCAATTGTCGCAATCATCGAGCCCCCCGTGGCCAGCATGGGATCCACCACCAGGGCCAGGCGCTCTTCAATATTGCTGACTATTTTTTCAAAATAGGGGACCGGCTTGAGGGTTTCCTCATCCCGATAGATGCCCACTACACTGACTCGAGCACTGGGTATGTGTTCCAAGACACCATCCATCATACCCAGGCCTGCACGCAGGATGGGCACCACGGTTACTTTTTTACCCTTGATCTGATCCACTGCAACCGGGCCATTCCACCCCTCTATGGTCACTTTTTCGGTCTCAAAATCGGCCGTCGCTTCATAGGTCAGCAGACTTCCCACCTCTTTGGCCAGTTCACGGAAACGCTTGGTACTGATATCCGCCTCGCGCATCAACCCCAGCTTGTGCTTCACCAACGGGTGTTTGACCTCAACCACTTTCATCATTTGCTCCTTGCCCAACAGCATAACCTCAGAATTTTATCATTCGCCGCAGCGGGAGTGGAGTAGTTTAATCGAGCTGCTAACAAACGATTTCGTTTCAACCCGAGGCCTTTGATTGCTAGAATATGCGCGTTTTTTCCACCCCCTTATACGACAAGGATCTCCTGTGACTGACAAGACCTCACTGAGCTACAAGGACGCTGGCGTTGATATCGATGCGGGTAATGCCCTGGTTGAACGTATCAAAGGCGTATCCAAGCGCACTCGCCGTCCTGAAGTCATCGGTGGCCTCGGAGGCTTCGGCGCCCTGTGCCGCATCCCGGCTGGCTACCGCGAGCCCGTTCTGGTTTCTGGCACCGACGGTGTTGGCACCAAACTGCGTCTGGCCATCGACCTGAAAAAGCATGACACGGTCGGCATCGACCTGGTGGCCATGTGTGCCAACGATCTCATCGTACAAGGTGCTGAGCCCCTCTTCTTCCTCGACTACTATGCCACGGGTAAACTGGATGTCGACACGGCTGCCGCCGTTGTCACCGGTATCGGCGCTGGTTGCGAGATGTCCGGCTGCTCCCTGATCGGTGGTGAAACTGCCGAAATGCCTGGCATGTATGAAGGTGAAGATTATGATATCGCCGGCTTCTGCGTAGGCGTTGTTGAAGCCTCGGAAATCATTGATGGCACCAAGGTTAAAGCGGGTGACGCGCTGATCGCCTTGGCCTCCTCAGGCCCCCACTCCAATGGTTTCTCCCTGATCCGCAAGATTTTGGAAGTATCCAAAGCAGATCTGCAGCAACAAGTTGGAGACAAGAGCCTGGCTGATGCCCTGCTTGAACCGACTCGTATCTATGTGAAGCCAGTGCTGAAGCTGATCGAAGCCTGTGACATCCATGCCCTCTCCCACATAACCGGTGGTGGTTTCTGGGAAAACATTCCGCGTGTACTGCCAGAAAACACCAAGGCGGTGATCGATGGCAAGAGCTGGGAATGGCCGGCAGTCTTCTCTTGGCTGCAAGCTAACGGCAACGTCGATACCTACGAAATGTACCGCACCTTCAACTGTGGTGTCGGCATGATCATAGCGCTGCCTGCCGAGCAAGTCGCTCAAGCTCTGGCACTGCTACAAGCCGAAGGTGAGCAAGCCTGGCATATCGGCCACATTGCTGCGGCTGCAGCGGATGAAGAGCAAGTCGAGATCTGCTGATGCGTATTGTTGTTCTGATCTCGGGTAATGGAAGCAACCTACAGGCGTTGATTGACGCCTGTGAGGCAGGACGAGTGCAAGGCCAACTGGTCGGCGTACTGAGTAATCGCGCCGATGCCTATGGCCTGGTACGGGCCAAGGAGGCCGGTATCGCCACCCAGATCCTCGACAACAAAGCCTATACCAGTCGAGAGGAGTATGATGCAGCCCTGCTAGCCGCCCTGGAAACATGGCATGCCGATCTGATAGTGATGGCAGGGTTTATGCGCATACTCACACCAGCCTTTGTGCAACACTTCCAGGGGCGCATGCTCAATATCCACCCAGCACTGCTCCCCAAGTATCAGGGGATCAACACCCATGCCCGCGCCATTGCTGCGGGTGAGCGCGTTCACGGTGCCAGCGTACACTTTGTTACCGAAGAACTCGATGGTGGCCCGGTTGTGCTGCAAGCCAAGGTACCCGTCTTCCCGGAAGACACGCAGGATGAACTGGCAGCCCGGGTGCTGACCCAGGAGCACCAGATCTACCCACTGGTCGTCAACTGGTTCTGCCAAGGGCGTCTGCAAATGCAGCACGGTCGCGCATGGCTGGATGGTAAAGCGTTACCCACTCAGGGTTACGCCAGCGATGAAGATGATGATTCCAGCCTGTCGGAGTAAATGACCTAGGCATGGCGATAGCAACAGGAGGACCCTAGGTCCTCCTGTTTTTTATGCGCACGCCACAGCAGGGTTAGCGCGGCAACGCAAGGTCTGGCTGCCCAGAGTATGGCAAGCGGGAGTGCTACTCCACGGGACCATACTGCACCCTCTCACCATGGCGAAAGAGAGTAAACTCCCCCTGAGTCATCTTTTGCCAACGCTCATCTTGAGTCAGTGGTAGCGTCGCGATAACGGTGACCACATCATTCGGCGTGGTCTCTTGCTGAAAGTCGATGGAAACATCTTCATCCAGCAACCGAGCCTGACCAAAAGGGGCCCGTCGGGTCAGCCAGTGCAAATTGGTCGTACAGTAGCACATCACATACTCCCCATCGGTGAGCAGCATGTTAAACACGCCCAAGTC
>JBOFBS010000315.1:0-16339 GCA_051645725.1 Aeromonadaceae bacterium
GGGGCTATGGCAAAAATCCACATGGCGTAGCCCCTGTTCATCGATCACCAGCAGCAGGGGGCCGCATGGGGTGGCAAGGGTGTGATAACGCAACATAGTCGCTCCGGCTCGTTGGGCATGGGCCTGGTCACATCGCTGATCAGGCGCGAATTTAAGGTATTGGCTGGGCTCGGCATCGGGGTTGCTTGCTGACAGAACAATCACCCGAGCAGCAAGCGGACTCATATTACCGATGGCGGTCTATCCGCCTCTTTAGCCCAGATAACGCATCTCAAGATGATGGCGGAAGTGGCGGGCATTGAGCGTTTCGCCGGTTGCCCTCATCACCAGCTCATCCGTGCTGTGGAAGCTGGCTTGGCTCCAGATATGGTGCTGTAGCCAGGCGAACACCTGCTGCAGCCCCCCATCGCTCGCGAGCAGGGAGGTGAGGCTGCCCAGCTCCCGTTGCAGGGCGGCGGCAAATTGTGCCGCGTACATGGCGCCCAGCGTGTAGCTGGGGAAGTAGCCGAAGCTGCCATCGGTCCAGTGAATGTCCTGCATACAGCCATTGCGGTAGTTACCCGCAGTGCTGAGTCCCAGATACTCTCGCATGCGCAGATCCCATAGCTCGGGGATGGCCTCGGGTTCGATTTGCCCCTCGATCAGCTTCTGCTCAATTTCGTAGCGCAGCATGACGTGGGCTGGGTAGGTGACCTCATCGGCATCGACCCGGATAAAGCCCGGCTCGACCCGGGTGTAGAGGCGGGCCAGATTGTGGCTATCCAAGGCGCTCTGCTCGCCAAACGTGGCGTTAACCAAGGGGGAGAGGCGCGCCATGAAGGCCGGGTGACGTGCTAGTTGCATCTCGAAGAAGAGGCTCTGGCTCTCGTGTATGCCCATGGAGCGCGCCTGACCGACGGGTAGCTGCAGCCACTCTGCAGGCAACCCCTGCTCATAGCGGGCGTGGCCAGTTTCGTGGATGATGCCCATCAGGCTTTGGGTGAAGTCGCTCTCATCGTAGCGGGTGGTGATACGCACGTCGCTGGGCACACCGCCGCAGAAGGGATGGACGCTCACATCCTGGCGACCGCGTTGGAAGTCAAAGCCCAGCAGTTGCATCACCTGCTTGCCCAGCATCGCCTGTTTGGCGGTGGGGAAGGGCCCTTGCGGGGTAAGCAGGGGTTCGCCGCGCTGACGCTCCGTCACCTGCTGGATAAGCTCGGGCAGCCAGCCTTTGAGATCGCCAAAGAGCCCATCCAGACGTGCACTGCTCATGCCGGGCTCGTAGAGATCCAGCAGGCTGTCATAGGGGCGCAGGCCGCTGGCCGAGGCGCGGATCTGAGCCTCCTCTCGCGACAACTGTACCACCTCGCGGAAGTTGGCAAGAAACCCCTGCCAATCATTCTGTTTACGCTGCTCGCGCCAGGCATGTTCGCAGCGTGAGCCGGCCAGGGATTTGGCCTGGACCAGGGCTTCGGGTAGCAGGGTGGCCTGCTGCCACTGGCGCTGCATCTCGTTGAGGCTGGTCGCCTGCTGCGGGGTCAGGTTCTCTTCCTGTGCGGCGGCGAACCACTCCGCCAGCTCGGGCGCCGTGAGTCGCTGGTGCATCAAGACGGAGAGTTCGGCCAGGGCGGCAGAGCGGGCTTCATTGCCGCCATCGGGCATCATGGTGGCGCGATCCCAACCGCAGATGGCCCCCAAGTGGGCAAAGTGGTGCAGTTGGGTGAAGCGTTGGGCGAGTTTGCTGTAGCTCATAGATCTCCTTGCATCATATCGGGGGCGGGCAGTGGCCCTCTTCTCGTTAGTAGGGTTTATCGCGTTAAGTCTCTGCGTCAGGGCAGGTGGCGGTAGATCCGCTCCCGGGTCTCCTGTTTCTGGCGCTCGCTCTTGCGCAGCAAGACATAGAGGGCACCTGAGCCGCCGTGCATCCGCTGGGCACTGTGATAGGCCAGCACCTCAGGCCATTGGCGCAGCCATTCGCTCACATAGCTCTTGAGCAGGGCCTTGGGGTTGGATCGCTCCCCCTTGCCGTGCCGTATCAATACACTGCGCACCTCGCACTCCCGGCAGTCGCGCAGGAACTCGAGCAGGGCCGCCTTGGCCTGTTTGAGGGTATGGCGGTGCAGATCCAGGCTGGCTTGCAGCTCATATCGCCCCAGCCTCAGCTTCTTGTAGACCCCCTCCTGCACGCCATCGCGTTTGAACTCCAGTATGTCATGCGGGTCCCGCAGCTCGACATACTCCATGGAGAGAAAATCCGGGTCCAGATCCGACTCCTGCTCGGCGGCGCTACGGCGGGCCAGCAGCGCATCGGCATGGGGCACCTCTCGTGGTTGGCGCACACTATCCTGAGTCAGAGGCGCAATACCGCTCATCTCGGCCAAAAAGAGTGCCATTTCATCGGCATCCGTTGTGGGTTCGGGGTTGAGTAGCTGGGCAAATGACATGAGGCCTCCTGGTTGCGAAGGGGGATGATCTGAGTCGATATGCGGGAACTCCCACTGCCAGCTCTGGCTGCCTTGTCTGGCGGTTTAGCCTGCTGCAGGCAGTGGGGCGATAATTACTCGTGAGCGTCGGTCACTACCTGTAATTGATACCCCTGTTGCCGCAGCAGCGTCAACAGGCCATCTGGGCCATAGAGGTGCAGGGCTCCGACCACCAGAAACTGGTTTTTCTCCGGCATGGCCAGGAGTTTGGGGATCCAGTTATGGTTACGCTCCTTGAGCAGCCGACGTTCCATATACTCCTGCAGGGCAGGCGAAGAGCCCTGCTCCTGGCTTAAGAGCTTTTGCAGGGCCGGGCCATCGCCTGCCTGCCAGGCTTGCAGCAGCTTGGGGATCTCGGCATCCATGGTGCCAATTTGCTCCAAGGTGGCCTGCAGAAACTCATCTTCCTGCTCGCTTAAGCCTGCCAGATAAGCAAATTGCTCGGGCACTCGCTCCAGGCCACGGATGGGGGTCCCCAGGCGCATGGCTTGAGAGGCAAAGTGTTCATCCACGCCCAGCTCGGGTTGGTAACCGGCCCGTTGCAAGGCCTGCTGGGTCAGGGTGATGGCGACCACCCAGGGTTGCATCTGATTGATCTGGGCATCGGGCAGGCCATAAAGCCGGGTCTGTTTGAGCGTCTGCTGATAGAGGGCCGGGGGCAGCACCTTGGCCAGTGTGCTGCCGGCGGGCAGCTGACTCATGGTGGCGATCTGTGCCGATTCATTGGGGGTCACATCCCGCATGTCCGTCTCCAGGATCAGCACGTCGCTCTGTTTCCAGGCCTGCTCTATGGGGGCGGGCAGGGGGTAGAAGTTATCCTGCCCCACATGGATAGAGCCCAGGATCCAGAGGTTGCGCCCCTCCTTGCTGGCATGCCAGAAGCCGGGTTCGGCCAGGGCCATGACAGGGAAGAGCAGCAGGGTGCAGAGCCCCTTTTGCCAGCGTTGGCGGGTACGTTTGGCTTGGCTTGCCGCTTCCCTCGCCTCGGTGGTCACCGTATCATGAAGCGTTTTTGCGGAGTCTGATCTGGACTTGTCTTGTTCACACATGGAGATGTTATGCCTCACTTACGTTTTCGCGGTATCGAGCGGGAACCGCTGGCGCGCCTGAGTGGCGAACTGGTGGCACAGCTTAGCGAGCTGACCGGAGCCCCCGTGGCCCATTTCACCCTGGAGCGGGTGCAGAGTGAATTCATTATCGCCGGAGAGACCACCCCGGGCTATCCCTTCGTTGAGCTATTATGGTTCGATCGTGGCCAGGAGATACAAGATGCTGCGGCGCGACTCATCACCTCAGCCGTGAAAGCCCAACTGGGTGAGGCCCAGGATGTGGCCGTGGTGGTGTTGCCACTGACGCGCACCGGCTACTACGACAATGGCCAGCACTACGGCCGTTGAGTCGAAACGAGGCGCCTACCAGGGCGCCTCATTTGTCTTAAGGAGTTAACTCTGCTTGGCGACCAGGGCATCGAGCCAGCGGCTGGGGAGCCAACCGCGCAGCAGGGCTAACAGCTTGCTTGGGGTGGTCACCTGGTAGCGATGGCGCGGACGCTTGGCCTTGAGCGCATGCAGCAGGGGGGGAATGCAGGCCTCCGGCGACAGAGTGAAGCGATTTCCGGGCACCACCCGCTCTAGCCGAGCCAGCGTCTGGGCATAGACCTCGGCATGGCGGCTATGCTGCAGATCTATGTGCTGATGCAGGGCGGCCAGTGCATTGGCGCGAAAGCGGCTGTCGATAGGGCCTGGCTCAATCAGGCACACATGTACTCCAGTGCCACGCAGCTCCAGACGCAGGGTGTCGCTATAGCCCTCTATGGCAAACTTGCTGGCGTTATAGGCGCCGCGATATTTCATGGCCACCAGTCCCAGTACCGAACTGTTCTGAATGATGCGCCCTTCACCTGCGGCCAGCATATGCGGCAAGAGTTGCCGGATCAGCTCATGCCAGCCAAAGAAGTTGGTCTCAAACTGGGCGCGCAGGGCGGCAGTGGGCAGATCTTCCAGAGCTCCGGGCTGACCGTATGCGCCGTTATTGAAGAGGCCATAGAGCCGGCCTTGGCACAGGGCCAAGGTTTGGGTGACGGCGGCTGTGATCGAGGCGTTGTCGGTCAGATCCAGCTGGATGGCGGTGAGCCCGTCGGCCTGCAGCCGGGCCACATCTTCGGCCTTGCGTGCCGAGGCGATGACGGCAAAGCCCTCTTGCTGCAGTCGCAGTGCGGCATGATGGCCTATGCCACTGGAGCAACCGGTAATAAGCAGATAACGAGGCACTGAATCGCTTCCTGATGAGAATGGAGTGAAGAGTATATGCCAGCCTAGGCTCCGGGCAATATGATGCCAGCTACACTCATAGGGTGAGCGCATCTTCACTGTGGGCCCCGTTGCGCTCGTCACCCTATGACGAGGTAGCTATGAGCGACAAGATCAGTGAGTTGATTGCCAAGATCCGTCTATTGCAGGAGGAGATGGAGCAGGAGTTTCGTCTCAATCGGGAGCATTTTCACTTCATCATAGATAAGAAGCGCATTCTCTTTAGCGAAGAGGTTGCACGTCAGCAACGCCACTTCAAAACGGGCCTGTTTCGCTACTTGCGCCGGGCTCGATTGCTCAATCTATTAACGGCGCCCATCATCTACTCGGGGATCATTCCGCTGCTGCTGCTCGATTTCTTCCTGTTTATCTATCAGCGCCTCTGCTTTCCCATTTACGGTATTCCCTATGTGAGGCGGGCAGAGTATCTGGTGTTTGATCGGGCCGATCTGCCCTACCTCAACCTTATCGAAAAACTCAACTGTGGCTACTGCTCCTATGGCAACGGTTTGGCCGCCTATTTCCGCGAGGTGGCCTCCCGCACCGAGCAGTATTGGTGCCCTATCAAACATGCCCGGCGCATCCGGGCCGCCCATGATCGCTATCCCGGTTTTTTTGAATATGGTGATGCCGAGAGTTATCGCCAGGGGCTGATGCGTTACCGAAAAGAGCTGATGGAGTCACAAGAGAAAGCGTGGCGCGAGTAGGTGCAAGAGGCAGCCATGAGGCTGGGGTAGGGAGAAGAGCGACTAGCTCGCCTTCAGATTGCTGCATCTGCCGGGTCGGGGCTATGGAGTAGAGAGTGGAGATAAGCGACATTGAAGAGGGAAGCGGTATGGTGTCCCAGGCTGGAATTGAACCAGCGGCCTCACCCTTAGGAGGGGTGCGCTCTATCCAACTGAGCTACTGAGACGAACCGCGCGGCATGCTATCAAGGCAGAAGAGATTTGTAAATGCAGAGAGTTAACCTGGCCGGTTATCTGGACTCTTATTGAGTAACAATTATGGCTGGGCCCTTTCCGGCAGGGCTGAATGCCGGGTAAACGGGGATGGCGAGTGAGTGAAAAGAAGGCAACTCTCTCTTTGTGCCATTTGACTCGATGTGTGCTGGTTCACACTATAGGTACGCACACGCCTAGGCTTGTTCGTGGCGTGTATTAGAACGGTGCGGTGAGGCTATTTCAAACCCTTGCCAGCTTGCCTTTTGGATCAGCCCCTCTCCTGGACTGTGTGAGCAGTTTGGCGAGTGATGATGTGAGCCTGCCTGATGGAATCTCTGGATCAGAAACTCTTTCTCCTGCTCAATGCTGGAGATGATGCGTCCCATGGTGTTGTGGTTGTGGCCAAAATTCTGGCGGAGTGGCCGGTTGCTCTTGCGATAGTGATGGCACTCTGGGCTTTGTGGCGGCAGAAAGATGGTCTCTTCTTATGGCGCACTCTCGCTATCACAGGGCTGGCCATGCTCACCTCTTATGAGATTAGAACCGTGTGGCCACAACCCAGACCCTTTGTTGTGGGGATCGGCAACACCTTGGCTTTTCATGAGGCAACCCCTTCCTTTCCCAGTCTTCATGCCACATTTTTATTTGCGCTCGGGTTTGCCCTGTTGTTGAACAAGCGCTGTTTGAGGGTTGCCGTGATCATGTTGCTACTAGCTCTCTCTACTGCATGGGCGAGGATCTATATCGGCGTTCATTTCCCTGAAGATATGGCTGCGGCTTTTATGGTTGCCCTGGGAGCTACGCTGTTTATTGCCGTTGCAATAACACGTAACCCCAAGCTCTTTAATCATCGAGAGTGATGGTACCCGTTACTCTTCTCGTGGTGTAGAGCGGGTGTAGCTTGGTCTAACGCATCATGAGAAGAGCTGCTTAGACCGAGCCTTGTTAGTGCAGCGGTTGCTCGCTTGGTCATCAACGGCCATGACCAAGCAGGTGGCGCTATTCCAGCACCGCCAGATCGTTGATCTGAATATTGCCTGGTGCGTAACGATTCAGTGGCATCATGACGGCGTTATCCTCATAGACCCGTTTCACCTCCATCATGCCTGTAGTTGGGTTGCGTATGGTGCGCTGGTGGCCAAAGCCATCGGTAAAATCGGCTTTTTGCTCAATATAGAAACGGTCTCCTGTCTTGATGCCGTTACGCTTGCCCAGGTTGATATGGTAGTTGTCGCCATCGACGCGCAGAATTCGGGCAACAGGAGCTGAGCATTGCAGCTTGAGCTGCAGATCTTGCACGGCCCGATTGAGTTGTGCGCTGATCTCCATGCCATAGGAGGAGTTCCAGAACTTCTGGCCGCTGACATCCACCCGCTCTTGTTTATCAAAGCTCCAGACTGCTTCGCCCTGGTAGTGATTTTGTTCGGTGAGTTCCCCCGTGAGGCCATCGAACAGATAGAGCTGCATACTAAAGTGGCGGATGGGATCATTCAGCCACTGATCTAAGAGGTTGCCTTGGGCATCGCGCAGGGAGATATCCTGTAATACCCCAAACAGCAGGTATTGGCTGTCTGTCTCGGCGGCAAGACTTTGCAGCTGGCGGCGGTAACTGTTTTCCCCCTGCAGCAGGCGGCGAGGATCCAGCCCCAGGTTCTCATCCAGCCAGCGGCGAGTGACGAAATTTTGACTCAAGCCGCTCAGGCGGTTGAAGAGTTGACGGGTGATCTCGCTGTTAAGTTCATAAATTTGACCATGTCGGGCTTGGTCACTTTCGGCCAGACGGAAGCGGATCAGGGTGATACCTTTGGCATAGCGGGCACCGCTGCAGCGACTGCGGTCGGCCACTATGTAGGCTCGCAGAGTCACAAACAACCGGTCATTTTTGCGCTCTTCCTCCAGCAGGTTGTATTGGCGGATCTCACTGTTGGCGCGGATCTGGAACATGTCGCGAGTGAGGGCGCCATTGCTGAGACTCTGTATGCTGGAGACTGAGGCACCGGCCTGCAGCATGGCCTGACGCAGGGCATCCTGGGTAGCCTGTTCGCGGGCGAACTCAGTATCACCATTGACTATGGGGGCGCTGCCGCGAGCCTTGATCCAGTTGGCCTGAACGGGGAGGGCCAGCAGGAGAATGAGCCAAATCCACTTATTCATGGTATCCATCTTGCTAGGTTTTTATCATGATGTCCGTTCCAATGCATTTAACATGCCGCGAAGCCGATATGAAATGCCGCTTCAGGAATCGAGATTCAGGCCGATAACCTGTGAAACAAGGATAAAGGGTGGAGACTCTTATGAATAAAACAGTGTTGTGGCTTTGCCTGTTGCTACCACTTTGTGCCTGCAGTAATCAGACTCAGCTCAAGAGAACTCCCTATGCAGGGCCCACAGGTTCAGGCGTAGAGCTCAATCGCCTGGTATCAGAGTTGGCCGATCGCCTGTTTCAGACCAAGTTAAGTGGTAGCTCGATACTGAACCCGATTGCGGTCGCCTCCTTCGTTAACCTTAATACCCTGGAAAATACCAACTGGCTTGGTCAGCAGATGGCAGAGGATATGATCCACGAACTGCATAGACGCGGTGAGGTGGTACTGGATTATAAGGTAACAGGCAGTATCAAGGTGACCCCGGAAGGGGATTTCATCTTTAGCCGTGATTGGACCGAGCTTGCCAAGCGGGTTCCGGTTTCGCGTATTCTGACGGGCACCCTCTCACGCAATGATCAAGGGGTGGTGGTGAATGCCCGTATTGTGAGTTTGAAGACGCATATGGTCGAGGCAACCGCTCAAGGCTTCATCCCGAGCGATATGCTCAAGGGGGGCTTGGAGCCGGGGAGTACCGGGCGTACCGTGACGGTCACCAAGGGCATGATAGTGCGGGGTGACTATCCTCTTGGCCAGTACACTCCATCTGTTACGTTAACCCATTGAGGCACAGATCATGTGGCAGCGATTGTTGATCGGTAGTATGGCGTTGTGGTTGGCAGCATGCTCCAGTAACGGTGTGACTCGCTACCAGGTAGAGGAGCCGGATCGCTTCCCGGTATTGCATGCGGTCGGCTATGCCATAGTCGATGTGCAGCCAGGCCCCAGCCGGGCTGAGAAGATGCTGCAGGCGCTGCGCGCCTCCAAGTTGGATGCCTACCGCGAGCTGACCGAGCAGGTGTATGGGCAGTCGCTACAGGGCTCGACCACACTGCGCGATGCGGTTCAGACCAACAATCAGATGCAGGCTTCGGTCGAGGGCATGGTACGTGGTGCTAGAGTGCTTAAGAGCTATCCGGTTGACAACATGTACGCCACCGAACTGGAGCTTGATACCCGGGTGCTTTACGATCTCTACAAACTGCAGAATGCCTATTGAGCGTAGTGGATCGCTCTTTCTATCCTTCGCCTTTTACTCTCCCATCACCTCTTTTGCCAGCCTGCCGTAAAGCCTTCCTACGGGGCTTTATGGTGGCATCACTGCCGCCAACCGCTGGCTCAATGGGCTATCTCTTGATGCTAATTTCTGATCCTGATTTTCTGGGGCGGAGTAACTGCGAGTGGCGTCAGGTGTTGCAAACGGATTGGCATCCGAGTGAAGCCAAGATGAAAAGAAAAAGCCTGACGAGTGTCAGGCTTTGATCCCTATGGTTGAACTATTGGGGCGGGTGTGTCCCTTGCTGTCATAGGTGATGTTGTTCTTGTCGCGGATCTGGGTGAGCATGCTGGCCAGACGACGATTGGAATTGAGCGTCAGTTCAATTAGGCGGCCATTGACCTCATTTCTTTCCTGGCAACGGAGGAGTGTCTCACGCAGGGTCTGCTGCTGGTCGAGCAGGGAGGCGTTGAGCTCTGCCACATCCGGATGTGCCGAGATCTCACTATCGAGCGCTTGGATCTGTTCAAGCAATTGCTGTTTTTGCTCGGCAATTTCTGCCAGGGGAATAGCATGACGCTGCTTGAGCAAGTCCAGCTCTTGCTCAAGCAGCGTCACCATGGTGTCGAGATTTTGTTGTTGTTGGCTCAGTAGCTCTATCAATGGCATCATTTATTCAGTTTGTCCAATTCGGCTTCCATATCCAGCATCTTCTTGGCCACCCGCTGAGCGTCAACAGTGTAGTCGCCCTTTTCTATTGCGGCCTTCAGATTTTCCACCTTGGATTGGTTGGTGGTGGATGAGGAGCCTATTTTCTGTTGCATCTTGGTCAGTAGTTGCGCTTGGTCGGTGAGTAGCACGGAATCCTGACGCACTGCGCCCTTGCTGGCGCTGTTTACCGCTTCCTGGGTAGCGTTATTGCTGGCTGCGACACTGCCACTCGTTTGTGCTGGAGCTGACTTGTTGCCGGTGACTTTGCCACCTGCATTGTTCAGCATATTGTTCAGATTGTTGATGGCCATGATGAGCTACCTTGGTTGCCAAATTCTCTTCATGCCTTGGTATCGGCAGAGTAGAGGTTAACTTTAGGAATAATTTTGCTCTTTCTCACATCTCGACCCTCACCACACCTACCGCGACTACCTGAGCTGAGATGACTTTATGAGAACGTAAATTTTCGACCCGTACCTGCTCACCGTAACTGGCATCCTGTAGCGCTTTACCTGCGGTGCGAATCGATATACCACCTGTCTCGGCAACAATTTCCACTGTGTCATCCTTGCATACTACACAGATTTGGTTGCTGCGCACAGGCTGGCCTGGCCGTAAATCACGTTTGCTTCGGGTGCCGATGAGTTTCTCTATGTTATCAAAGCTGTCACCGCGCATCTGTACTTCATCCATAAACTCCACCTTCAAATTCTCGGCGGATAAAGGCGTAGCTTTGGCGACGGCTTGGCTCACCGTGACATAGGGTCGCAATACCCTGACGCGGACTGGGACGTAAATCTCCCAACGGGGTTCACTATCACAACTTAATTTCACGGCCGTGTTGCGTTTGATCTCCCCATTACCAGCTACACTAGCTGTAAGATGATCTTGGCAGGCATGCAGTTGTCGTCGTGAATCTATCTGGCTGGCATGGACCTCAACTTGGCTGGTTGGATCGATGATCAGCTGGTTGTACACAAACTGTTCGGCCTCTTCTTGCAGTTGCTGCAGGAGATCAGTTGCCGCCCAGCTCGAAAAGGTGATGCAGAGCCCTGACACGACAAGAGATAACTGACTAATCGTTTTCAAGTGCTTGCCGATAAAGCAGAATAACGACATAGGGAAATATACTATCCTTGAATTATGACGACTGAGATGGCCTCGGTCGCAGAGGGTTGACAGCCAGATGCCACTTTCCACTTAGCCGATTATGCAGGTTTGGTGCCAACAGCCTTAAAATGGAGACAACTATGGCGAGTATCCTGGACTCAGTGAATCAGCTTACTCAATTGGTAGGGCAAAACCGATTGGAGCTACTACTTTTCCGTTTGAATGGGCGCCAACGTTTTGGCATCAACGTATTCAAGGTGCGTGAGGTGCTACAGTGTCCAACCTTGACCGTCATGCCAAAACTTCACCCTTATGTGCGCGGTGTTGCTCACATTCGCGGTCACACCATCTCCGTTATCGACTTGAGCATGGCGACCGGAGGGCGGCCAATTGCCGACCTTTCTAAATGCTTTATTATCATTGCCGAGTACAACCGTTCAGTGCAGGGCTTTTTGGTCAGTAATGTTGAGCGTATCATCAACATGAACTGGGAATCCATCCTGCCTCCTCCCAAGGGAGCAGGCCGTTATAACTATATGACGGCGGTCACCGAGGTGGATGGTGAGCTGGTTGAAATCCTGGATGTGGAAAAGATCCTCGATGAGATCTCTCCTATCAATACAGAGGTGAGCAAGAGTGTGGTTGAGGAGTGCAGCCAAGGGGAGCCTCATAATCGTCCTGTGCTGGTGGCTGACGACTCATCTGTGGCTCGCAAGCAGGTTGAACGGGCGCTCAACGCCATAGGTGTAAGCTGTATCCTGGCTAAAGATGGTAAGGATGCGTTGGACATGCTCAATGAGATGGCAAAGAAGGGGCCTATCTCGGAGCAGATTGCCCTGGTGATTTCAGACATAGAGATGCCAGAGATGGATGGTTATACCCTGACTGCCGAGATTAGAAATAATCCTGCACTCAAGGGGCTGCACATTATCTTGCATCCATCGTTGAGCGGGGTATTCAATCAGGCCATGGTGCAAAAAGTCGGGGCGAATAATTTTATCGCCAAGTTTCATCCGGATGAACTGGCAAAGGCCGTTCAGGATGCCATGTAACTTATTAGATGCAGAATTTGAATGAAGACACTGTCCGAAGACTTGTATAAACAGTTCAGTGCCTTTTTGGAGGCCCAATGCGGGATTGTATTGGGCGCCAATAAGCAGTATCTGGTCAAGAGCCGTCTTGCTCCTTTGCTGGGGCAATACGGCTCAGACTCTCTTTCCGATCTCATCAAGCGCGCCATGGATCCCAAGGAACGGGATCTGAAGATGGTAGTCGTGGATGCGATGACAACAAACGAGACACTCTGGTTTCGCGATATCTATCCGTTTCAACTGTTGACGGACAAGATTTTCCCCGAGCTCGGCAAAAATGGCCGTCCACTGAAAATTTGGTCCGCCGCTAGCTCCTCTGGGCAGGAGCCCTATTCCATTGCCATGACGGCGCTGGAGCACCAATTCAAGAAACCAGGGACTCTGCCTGGGGGCGTTCAGATTATCGGCACGGACATTTCGGCCTCTATGCTCAATCAGTGTAAAGACGGAGTGTACGATAGTCTGGCACTGGCTAGAGGGTTGTCACCGGAGCGTAAGCGTCAATTTTTCGAGCCTTTTGGTGAGAACAAGATGCGTGTCAGCGATAGAGTCAAAAAATTGGTGACCTTCCGCCCCTTCAATCTATTGGACAACTACAGCCTGCTTGGTAAGTTCGACATTATTTTTTGCCGCAATGTGCTCATCTATTTTGCGCCTGAGGTGAAGTCGAAGATCCTCAACCAGTTTGCCGGTAGCCTCAACCCTGGTGGCTACTTGATGCTGGGAGCCTCGGAGTCCCTGACGGGCTTGACTGATCGTTTCGAGATGATTCGTTGTAATCCAGGCATAGTCTATAAAGTCAAATAACCCACCTTAATTCATGGCATACCTCTTGCAGATTAAATTTGACAGGAGGTGCGCCATGGCCATTTCATTTGATAAAGCATTCGGGATCCACCAGTACACCATAGGTGCACGCGCTCAGCGCGCCGAGGTGTTATCGACCAATATCGCGAATGCGGATACCCCCGGATACAAGGCTCAAGATCTCGACTTCTCGGCTGCGTTACAGCAAGCCCAGTCCGGCCAGAGTTTTGGTCTCGCATTGACCAATGAACACCATATTCGCAGTGACGTGAGAAGTGGTGGCGCACTCAAGTTTCGTGTTCCAAATCAAGCTGATACCGGTGATGGCAACACAGTGGACATACAGCAGGAGCGCAGTAGCTTCCTGGAAAATGGCTTGCAATATCAGGCCTCACTGGAGTTTCTCAATAGCCGAATCTCAGGGTTGATGAAGGCGCTCAAAGGAGACCAAGCATGAGTCTGTTTCGGATTTTTGACATTGCCGGCTCGGCCATGAGTGCACAGTCTGTGCGCCTGAATACCACAGCCAGTAATTTGGCGAATGCCGAAAGTGTCAGCTCCAGTGCGGATACGACTTACCGCGCCAGGCGGCCAGTTTTTGCCGCCGCCCTCGATGATGCCATGGGGGCAGAACAATCCGCCGGGGTGCAGGTGAAAGGAATTGTCGAAAGCGATGCGCCCTTGCTGCGCGAGTTCAATCCGACTCATCCTCTTGCTGATAAAGATGGTTTCATTTATCGACCCAATGTTAATCAGGTGGAGGAGATGGCCGACATGATGAGTGCCAGTCGCTCCTATCAGACCAACGTGCAGGTAGCCGACTCGGCCAAGCAGATGTTGCTGCAAACCCTGCGATTGGGTAAAGGCTAAGGAGGCGTATCGTGTCTATCTATAGCAATTTGGGGCTGAGCACCAATGAAACTGCTACCGCGGCAGCAGCGAAGAGTGCGTCGGCAAAAAATAGTGGCGCCCTGAGTCAGAGCGATTTTTTGTCGCTGCTGACGACCCAGTTGGCCTATCAGGATCCAACCAAACCGGTAGATAACGCGGAAATGGTCTCCCAGATGGCACAGATATCTACCGTGGATGGTATCGCCTCGCTGAATCAGTCGGTGACCAGCCTCAGTAGTTCGGTCACCTCCAGTCAGGCGCTCATTGCCTCAAGTCTGGTGGGGCAGAAGGTTCTCTTGCCGACTAATACCGGTTATCTGGCTAAAGATGGTTCTATGGATGGTGTGCTGGCCACGGGGACGGGAGCCTCGGATCTTAAGGTCACTATCCAGAATGCTAACGGTGAAGTGGTGCACTCTTACTCTATCCCTGGGACTCAGAGTGGCAACGTGCCCTTTAGCTGGGATGGTAAAAACAGCAATGGTGAGGCCATGCCAGAGGGTAAATACACGGTGAAGGTCAATGGGCTGGTGAATGGTAAGAGCCAGGAGTTGTCGGGGCTGGTTTACGGCAAGGTAAACAGTGTCACGCTCGGCTCATCCAGTACCGCAACCAGTTTGAATCTCAGTGGATTGGGTTCCATTGAGTTGAGCAAGGTTTTGGAAGTATCCAAGTAAGTTATAGGCGCATCGCGAAGGAGCCATTATGTCATTCAATATTGCACTGAGTGGGCTGAATGCCGCACAGAAAAACCTGGATGTGACAGCAAATAACATCGCCAATGTGAATACCACGGGTTTTAAAGGCTCCCGAGCAGAATTTGCGGATGTCTACTCGAGCTCAGTCTTCGCCAATGCCCGCACTCAGGTGGGTAATGGCGTGGCTACGGCCGCAGTGACCCAGCAATTTCATCAAGGGGCACTGCAAAACACCAACAACGCCCTTGATCTGGCTATCAAGGGAGATGGCTTCTTTGTGACATCGGGAAGTGTCGGGAGTCTGGATCGTTCCTACACGCGTGCCGGAGCCTTCCAGGTTAACGATTCCGGTTTTGTCACCACGGCACAAGGCAACTATCTTCAGGTCTATCAGGTCAACACGGATGGCACCCCCAAGGCTGTCAGTCTGGACTCTACCCAGCCGTTGCAGATCCCGGCTGTGGCAGGAAAGCCGCAGATGACGGCGCAGATCAATGCCAGTCTCAACTTGCCGGCCAATGGCAAGAGTGTGGATCCGGCCAAGTTCGATCCTACAGACTCTGATACCTATACCTCCTCTACCTCTGTGGTCATTTATGACTCCTTGGGGCAGTCACATACTGTTAGCCAGTATTTTTTGAAAGATTCAACTGCTGCCAATCCGAATACCTGGCGTCAGATTACTTATGTCGATGACAAGCCTGTGGATATTGCCGGTGGTTATGCCGCTACCCCTCCGCTGACTACGGCAAACATGCCGCTGGGCGCGACTCTGGTGTTTGATTCTCAGGGGGTCTTGGACACAACGGTTGCAACAAACCCGGATCCGAATCCGCTTCGTACCGAAGCGTTGGGCACACCAGGGGCGGGGGTCATTACCAACGGCGCCGATGGCACTCAAGTCTTTGACATGAAATATGACACCATTACCCAATATGCTTCGCCTTTTGAAGTCAATAGCTTGTCACAGGACGGTTCGACTGTCGGACAATTGACTAAGGTAAATATTGGCTCCGATGGACTCGTCAGTGCAGCCTACAGCAACGGCTCTACAGTCAATCTGGGTATGGTGGCCATGGCTAAATTCTCTAACCCTCAGGGGCTGACCCAGATAGGTGATACCTCATGGAAGGCATCATTAGATTCAGGTGAGGCGGTTCCATCATTGGCTGGGGTAGGGACAGTGGGGAGTGTGCAGTCTTCTGCGTTGGAGGCCTCGAACACCAACCTCTCCTCCGAGCTGGTGGATCTCATCACAGCTCAGCGTAACTATCAGGCCAACTCCCGGGCACTTGAAGTGAACAGTACTCTGCAGCAGACCATACTGCAGATCCGCTGATAGAACCTTCCCTTCGGGCGGCAAACCTTGCCGCCCTTTTTTATGCGTAATTTTATCCCCGTTCCTCAAAATATTGGCACCCTAGTTGCAAGCTTGATGATTAAGTCACCCTTTTGACTGGAGCGAGCCATGGACCATCTGCTGTACATCGCCATGTCGGGCGCCAAGGAAAACATGAATAGCCTGGCGATCCGCGGTAACAACCTAGCCAATGCCAACACGGTTGGTTTCAAAGCCGATCTGGAGCAGGCGCGGGCCATGCAAGTCTATGGTGACGGCTTGCCTTCCCGGGTTTTTGCCATGACAGAGCGTCCTGGTCAGCGGATGGAGCAGGGTGGTTTGATGACCACAGGCCGAGACCTGGATGTGGCGATCCAGGGTGACGGTATGTTGGCAGTCAAGGATGCCAACGGCCAAGAGGCTTTCACGCGAATGGGGAGCCTGCGTGTTTCTCCTTTGGGTGTGCTTGAGACCAGTACGGGTCTGAGCGTGGTGGATGATGCCGGGCAACCCATCATTTTGCCTCTGCCCATGGAAAAAATTGAGATCAACCAGGATGGTACCGTCGTGGGGCGGCCAGAAGGGGCGGCGCCAGATACGGTTGAAGAGTTTCAACG
>JBOFBS010000316.1:0-1973 GCA_051645725.1 Aeromonadaceae bacterium
ATGGTGGCTTTGCCCGGGGATTGGCTCGCCGCCCTTCAAGCGAATTGATAAGGGCAGTCTCTTCACCGCAGATATATCGCCCAGCTCCGGTATGCACCAACAGCTCGAAGTCAAAACCACTACCGAGAATATTTTTCCCCAATAACCCCGCCTCCGTAGCTTCCCGAATGGCTCGGCGCAAATGTTCAGCCGCCACCACGTATTCACCACGCAGGAAGATATACCCCCGATAGGTTTGCATAGCCCAGGCAGCAAGGATCATTCCTTCAATCAGTTGATGGGGTAACTGTTCCATCAGCAGGCGATCTTTATAGGTCCCCGGCTCCATCTCATCGGCATTGCACAGAAGGTACTTGCGAGAATATTCGGGCCCCATGGGCACCAGACTCCACTTGACCCCGGTAGGGAAACCAGCGCCTCCCCGTCCTCGCAATCCGGACTCCTTGACCAGAGCAGTGACATCCTGAGGAGCTAATGTTCCGATAGATTTACGGACAGCCTCATATCCTTGCTTGCGTTGATACTCATCAAGCCATACAGGAGCCCCATCGGCACGCAGTCGCCAGGTCAGTGGATGTTTCTCTGCTGTCAGTATCATGAATAGCGCTCCAGTAACTCCTGAAGTTGCAAGAGAGAGAGTTGCTCACCAGAACCAAAAGAGTAGGTATCATCATCAATCATCAAGGTCGGCCCCTTGTCACAATTACCAAGGCAACAAACAGGTAGCAGAGTAAACTTGCCATCCGGGGTTGTCTGGCCGAGTCCAACACCGAGCACACCACTGAGCGCATCCAGTACAGATTGATAACCAGTGATAAAACAGACCACACTATCGCAAAGACGGATCACATGGCGTCCGACGGGCTGACGGAAAATCTGGCTATAGAAGGTAGCAACTCCCTCCACATCGCTAGCAGGTATCTCCAGCAATTGTGCAATCGCGCCAATCGCCGGATCCGGTACCCAGCCCCGCGCCTTTTGCACTATTTTCAAGGCTTCTATGGTTGCCGCTCGCGGCTCTTCATAATGTTCGGTCTCGTGGGCAATAGCCTCACGCTCATCCGCAGTGAGAAAATCCACATCAGCAGAAACATTTTTGTCATTTCCATGACACTGGCATGCATGAGTCATATTCAGCGATCCACATCAGACATAACAAAATCGATACTTCCCAGATAAACAATCAGATCCGACACCATGCTGCCGCGGATCACCGAAGGTATCTGCTGCAGATGCGCAAAACTCGGTGTCCGGATCCGGGTTCGGTAACTCATAGTGCTACCATCACTGGTCAGGTAATAACTGTTGAGGCCTTTAGTCGCCTCTATCATCTGGAATGATTCGGAAGCAGGCATGACAGGCCCCCAGGAAACCTGCAGGAAGTGAGTGATCAGGGTTTCGATATGCTGCAGAGATTGATCTTTAGGCGGTGGAGTAGTCAGCGGATGATCGGCCTTGAATGGACCTGATGGCATATTTTTTACACACTGATCTATGATGCGCAAGCTCTGGCGTATCTCCTCGACCCGAACCATAGCACGATCATAGGCATCGCCATTTTCAGCCACTGGCACATCAAACTCGAACTGCTCGTAACCGGAATAAGGACGCCACTTGCGAACATCAAAATTTAGCCCCGTGGCTCTAAGTCCGGCCCCCGTTACCCCCCAAGCCAGCGCCTCCTCTGTGGTATAGGCGGCAACGCCTTGGGTTCGCCCCATGAGGACACTGTTCTGTAACGCTGATTTGACGTACTCATTGAGCCGCTTTGGCAACCAGTCGAGTAAATTTTCCTGTACCAATCGTTGCCAACCATTGGGAAGATCATGAGCCACACCACCGATGCGAAACCAGGCCGGATGCATCCGCGCGCCAGTGATAGCCTCGATGATGGTGTAGATCTTCTGCCTGTCGGTGAAGGCAAAAAAGACAGGCGTCATAGCACCGACATCCTGAATGTAGGTACCCAGAAA
>JBOFBS010000317.1:0-21216 GCA_051645725.1 Aeromonadaceae bacterium
ACTCAAGTTCAAGCCCCAGATCAACGAAGGCGATTCTGCATTGCTCGATATCGAGCAGGAGGTCTCTAGCGTTGACGCGACGGGAGCCAAGGGTACATCCGATCTGGGCCCTACCTTCAATGTGCGTACCATCAAGAACGCCGTTCTGGTTAAGAGTGGTGAGACTGTGGTGCTGGGTGGCCTGCTGGATGAGCAGACTAGTGAGCAGATCTCCAAGGTGCCCTTGCTGGGGGACATTCCCTATCTGGGTGAGCTGTTCAAGTCGACCGCTACCAACAAGAACAAGCGCAATCTGATGGTCTTTATTCGCCCCATCATATTGCGGGACCCGGTGACCTACTCTGGGATCTCCAGCAGCAAGTACTCCATGTTCCGTGCCGAGCAGCTGGATCGCGCCAGCAAGGGGCTGCCCTTGATGCCAGAGCTCACCACGCCAGTGATGCCGGCATATAACAGCGGGACCAATCTGCCCAAGCTGCCGCAAAATGGTCAGGCGGGCAAGTAAATGGAGAACACGCTGTTTGCACAAGAGGTGATGTCCGAGGAGGCAGAGCACCAGGAGTGGGGGGAGGAGGTGCGGCTGCACTTTGCCTTCGCCCGCGATCGTGGCGTGATCCTGGAGGAGCTGGAGGGGCAACGTGTGCTCTTCTGCCGCCCTGGTGTGACGGCAGAGACCTTGCTTGAGGTGCGTCGGGTGGCTGGGGGGAGTTTTCGGGTTGAGTTTCTGGAGCCTGAGCCCTTCGATGAGCGGCTGATGATGAGCTACCAGCGTGATTCCTCCGAGGCGCGTCAGCTGATGGAGGATATTGGCAACGAGGTGGATTTCTTCACCCTGGCCGAAGAGCTGCCAGAGAATGAAGATCTGCTGGATGCCGATGACGATGCTCCTATCATTCGTCTCATCAACGCCATGCTGAGTGAGGCGATCAAGGAGGAGGCTTCCGATATCCATGTCGAGACCTTCGAGCGGAATCTGGTGATCCGCTTCCGCATCGATGGCGTGCTGCGTGAAATTCTGCGGCCACATCGCAAGCTGGCCTCACTGCTGGTCTCGCGGATCAAGGTTATGGCCAAGCTGGACATAGCCGAAAAGCGGGTGCCGCAGGATGGTCGTATCACGCTGCGTATCGGCGGTCGGGCGGTTGATGTGCGGGTCTCCACCATGCCCTCCAGCTATGGCGAGCGGGTGGTTATGCGTCTGCTCGACAAAAACAACGTGCGCCTGGAGCTGAAACAACTGGGGATGACGGCACCGAGCCGCAAGCAGATCTCCGAACTCATCCGCAAGCCTCACGGTATCATACTGGTTACCGGGCCAACGGGGTCGGGTAAGAGTACAACGCTTTACGCTGCGCTCTCGGAGATCAACTCCAAGGATCGCAACATTCTCACGGTAGAAGACCCTATCGAATATGATCTGGAAGGCATAGGCCAGACCCAGGTCAACTCCAAAGTAGACATGACCTTTGCTCGCGGTCTGCGCGCCATCTTGCGTCAGGATCCGGATGTGGTGATGGTGGGGGAAATCCGGGATCTGGAAACCGCCCAGATCGCGGTACAGGCCTCCTTGACCGGTCACCTGGTAATGTCCACCCTGCACACCAACACGGCGATCGGCGCCATTACCCGCTTGCGGGATATGGGGGTCGAACCTTTCCTGCTCTCTACCTCACTGTTGGCCGTGTTGGCCCAGCGTCTGGTGCGAACCCTCTGTCCTCATTGCCGCGAGCCGCACGAGCCTACCAGCCAGGAGCGGTTGCTGCTTGGGTTGACAGAGGATGAGGCGGCAACCATCTATCGCCCCAAGGGGTGTGAAGAGTGCAACCACAGCGGTTATCGCGGCCGGACCGGGATACATGAGTTGCTGATCGTCGATGAGGCGGTGCGTGAGGCGATCCATGCCGAGGCGGGTGAGCTGACCATAGAGCGGCTGATCCGCGGTCACACGCCGAGTATTCGCCGTGATGGTCTGGACAAGGTGCTGGCTGGGCAAACGACTCTGGAAGAGGTACTGCGGGTTACCCGCGAGGATTAAGTATGGCGGCGTTTGAATATCTAGCTCTGGATGGCAAGGGGCGGCGCAAGCAGGGGGTGCTGGAGGCGGATTCAGGCCGTCAGGTGCGCCAACAACTGCGGGAACAGGGACTCACGCCGCTGGAAGTGACCGAGGCCGTGGAGAAGGTTCGTCGCGAGGCACAGGGCTTTTCGCTGTTCCGGCCGACCATCTCGACAGGTGAATTGGCGCTGGTCACCAGACAGCTTTCGACATTGGTCGCCGCCTCCTTGCCCATCGAAGAGGCCCTCAAGGCGGTGGCGCAACAGTGTGAGAAACCCAAGCTGCGAACCCTGATGGCGGCGGTGCGGGGCAAGGTTGTCGAGGGACATGGTCTGGCGGACTCCATGGCCGGGTTTCCCTCCATCTTCGATCAGCTCTATCGGGCCATGGTGGCGGCAGGTGAAAAGTCTGGCCATCTGGATAAGGTGCTTAACCGCCTGGCCGATTACACAGAGCAGCGGCAGAAGATGAAGAGCAAGCTGATGCAGGCGATGATCTATCCTGTGATGCTGACCCTGGTGGCCATAGGGGTTATCTCTGTTCTGCTCTCCTCCGTGGTACCCAAGGTTGTTGAACAATTTATCCATATGAAACAGGAACTGCCCCTATCTACCCGTTTTCTGATGGGCGCCAGTGACTTTGTCCGTGATTTTGGCTTGGGGATAGTCGCCCTGGTGATTGGGGCGCTCTTTCTGTTTCGCTGGTGGAATCAGAAACCGGAACGGCGTCTGCGCTATCACGCCCTGCTGTTGCGCATGCCAGTGGTAGGACGCGTTAGCCGGAGTCTTAACACGGCACGCTTTGCCCGGACCTTAAGTATTCTCAACTCGAGTGCCGTTCCCCTGCTGGAAGGGATGCGGATCAGTGGTGAGGTGTTGACCAATGATCTGGCTCGGGCTCGTCTGGCTGAAGCATCCGAACGAGTGCGCGAGGGGACCAGCCTGCGTTCTGCCCTGGAGCAGACCAAGCTCTTCCCGCCCATGATGCTGCATATGATCGCCTCGGGCGAGCGCAGTGGTGAGCTGGACTCCATGCTGGAGCGGGCGGCTGACAACCAGGATCGCGAGTTCGAGAGTCAGGTCAATATCGCCCTGGGGGTCTTCGAGCCAGCCCTGGTGGTAAGCATGGCGGCCGTGGTGCTCTTTATCGTCATGGCGATACTGCAGCCGCTACTGCAACTGAACAACATGGTGAGCATGTAACTGCTCTGACTGGTTTTCTTCTGGGCAGCCTGGCGGCTGCCAATTTTCCGGTGCAATTTGTCACTTAGCAATTAACGGGAGTAGTGGATGAACAAGCAACGTCAACGCGGTTTTACCCTGTTGGAAATCATGGTGGTCATCGTGATCCTGGGGGTGCTCGCCAGTATGGTGGTGCCCAATCTGATGGGCAACAAGGAGAAGGCGGATCGGCAAAAGGCGGTGAGTGACATTGTCGCGCTGGAAAACGCCTTGGGTATGTACAAGCTGGATAACAGCGTCTACCCGACCACTGAGCAGGGGTTGGAAGCGCTGGTGACCAAGCCTCAAAGCCAGCCCGAGCCGCGCAACTATGCGGAAGATGGTTATATCAAGCGTCTGCCCAAAGATCCGTGGGGCAACGACTACCAGCTGGTGAGCCCGGGTGAACACGGCAAGATCGATGTCTTTTCCATGGGGTTAGATGGAGAAGCCGGTACCGATGATGACATTGGTAACTGGAACATGGATCAGAAGGGCGATAAATAAATGTCCTGCAGAAGCCGGGGCTTCACCCTTATCGAGATCATGCTGGTTATCGTGATCATCGGTTGTGCCGTCGGTGTGGTTGTGCTGTCGATACCCGGTGTGGGGGGCTCTGGCGATCGGGATCTTAAAAGCTTGAGCGAACAACTTACTGCGTCTGTCCGCATGGCAGCCGAGCAGTCTGTGCTGGAGGGACGAACCATTGCCCTTCAGGTGGATGATGCGGGCTACCAGTTCCTGGTGCGCGAGGCGAAGAGTTCGCCTCGTGACGGGAAGGAGGGGGAGAACCCCGATGACGAGTCTCAACGCGAGAGCAAGGGTAACACCAAGGAGATCCCCACCGCTTGGGAGGATCAGGTCTGGGTTCCCTATGAGAAGGAGAAGTTTGCGGCCAGTCATGAGTTCCCCGAGAACACCAAGGTTGAGCTGGAGCTGGGAGGGTTGGCCCTGGAGAGTGATGAGGCCAGGATAGGTCAGCAGAAGCCGGACTGGTTTGGTCTGGGTAGTGACGAAGAGGGTAAACCGAATCCAGAGCCCCAGATTTTCCTGTTGCCCGGTGGTGAGATCACGCCGTTCAAGCTGACCATCACCGAAGTGTTGCCAGGCGATGATGCAGGTGGTGAGAGCCATTTCTATCGCCAAATCCGGGGAGATGAGACGGGTCAGGTCCGTTTGCTGACGGCCGATCAGGTCAAGGCGGAGGATAACCAGTGAACGCCCGAGGCATGACCCTGCTGGAGGTGATGGTGGCTTTGGCCATCTTCGCCGTGGCCGGGCTTGCCCTGGTTCGCACCGTGACTCAGCAGACGGTGGGACTCTCCGCGCTCGAAGAGAAGACCTTCGCCACCTGGGTGGCGGATAACCATCTGGCCGAGGTCAAGCTGGCCAAGGCTTGGCCAGGTCTCTCCTGGACTGAAGGGACGGAGGAGATGGCGGGTCAAAAGTGGTATTGGCGCTGGCGTGGTGTCGAGACCGAAGACGATCAATTTCGGGCTATCGATGTGGAAGTGCGTACCGATAGTCAATCGAAAAACCCCAGAGTGACGTTGCGAACCTATGTCAATCGTTAAGCGGTCACCTGCTCCTCCTCATGCCCCTAGCGCCGGCTTCACCCTCCTTGAGGTATTGCTGGCGTTGGTCGTTTTTGCCACCCTGAGTCTCAGTGCCTATCAGGTGCTGCAGGGGGTGTTAAAAAGTGATGAGAAGAGTCGCATCAAGGTCGAGCGGCTGGCCACTCTGCAGCGAAGCCTTGCTCTGCTAGAGCGGGACTTCAGCCAGATCATCAATCGCCCCTCGCGTATTCAGGGGGAGGCCAGCAGTGTGGTCTTTCAGGCTGCTCGCTATCAGATGGAGAGTGATGACTGGTCGGTGAGTTTTGTGCGGGGCGGTTGGCTCAACCCGGGAGCCGTGCTGCCGCGATCGCAGTTGCAGAAGGTGGGATATCGCCTGCGTGAGGGTAAGCTGGAGCGGTTGAGTTATCTCTATGTGGATCCGGTCATAGGGACAGAGCCGACTGTCACGCCCGTGCTGGAGCAGGTTAAAAACTTCGGCTTGCGTTTTTGGAATGGAACCGAGTGGGTCGAGGAGTGGAGCAAGAGCAGCGCATTGCCAGCGGCTGTGGAGGTGACGCTGGTGCTGGAAGATTACGGCAAGATACGTCGCCTCTTCCTGGTGGCCATGGATAGCGCGGAGAAACAGGGATGAGGCGCCAGCGCGGGGTAGCCCTGCTGGTGGTGATGCTGATACTGGCCATCATGATGGTGGTGGCCGCCAATATCAGTAGCCGCTTTCAGTTGGAGTTGATGCGTACCAGCAATCTGGTCACGCTGAGTCAAGGCAAGTGGTACGCCATGGCGGCAGAGGCCCTGGTGAGCAAGATTTTACACCAGGATCTCAAAGATAGCCCAGACCGAGTCCACTTGGCTCAATATTGGGCCAGTCAGGGGCAGATATTCCCGGTCGAGGGCGGAACTATCAAGGGCGTGATCCATGATGCTCAGGGCTGCTTCAACCTCAACGCTATCAACTCAGGCACTCAGCCGCCAGACGGGCTGCCCTATGCCGCAGATGTGTTCAAGAATCTATTGATCAATCTCAAGGTCGAGACCTTCGAGGCTGAGCAGATCACAGCTGCAGTGCGAGACTGGATAGATGTGGATGATGATCTGGGTTCAAGCCTCGGAGCAGAAGATGCCTGGTATCAGTCACAGAAGGTGCCCTATCTGGCTGCCAATCGCCAGATGAGTGATATCAGTGAGTTGCGGTTGGTGCGGGGGATTACCGCCAGCATCTATCGCCGTCTTGCGCCCATGGTTTGTGCACTGCCGAATAAAGAGATGGCACTGAACGTCAATACCCTGCGCAAGGAGCAGTTGCCGCTGATAGGGGCCTTGTTCCTTGGCAACATGGATCTAGAACAGAGCAAGCGGTTACTTGAGGCGAGACCTCGGGATGGTTGGACTAGCGCAGATCTCTTCTTGCAGGAGCCCTTGGTGCTTGCGGCCAATCCTGGTGGTGAGATGAAGAAAAACATAGGCGTCAAGAGTATCTATTTCGAGGCCAAGCTGGAGGTTGCTCTGGATGAGACCAAAGTCCATTTCACCAGTTTGTTCAAGAGTAATAACAACAAGATAAGCGTGATCAGCCGACAGTACGGAGGCTCGGAGTGAACGAATATTTGGTAGTCCGCCTGGGGGCGGAGCCTACGGACTCAGTCAGTTGGCTGGTCTGGTCGCAGAGTGAACGGGACATCATAGCCAGCGGCACGTTAGCTGGGGCGGCTGAACTGGGCCAGCTTCAGGAGCGGGCGGGTGGGCGTCCCATCATAGGCCTGGCACCGGCATCCGAACTCCTCTTCAGAGAGGTCACTCTGCCTGGTCGCCTGAATCGGCAGACCATCAAGGCACTGCCCTTCTTGTTGGAAGAGCAGGTGGCCAGCGATGTGGAGTCCCTGCATCTGGTGGTGTTAAGCAGCCAGGAACGGCAGGTCAGAGTGGTGGCGGTGGAGAAGGAGCGGATGAACCAATGGCTCAGCGCATTTGCTGAGGCAGGGTTGGATTTGAAGACTCTGCTGCCGGATGTGCTCACCCTGCCTTTGGCTGAAGAGGGGCTCTGGAGTGCTGTTGAGCTGAATGGCCACTGGTTGGTTCGTCAGAGCGAATGGATGGGGTTGCAGGCTGAGCCTGAATGGTTGAGCGCCCTCTTTGCTACCTATGATCCCGCTCCGGTAGTGGCGAGCTACAGCCCCGCCCCGCCTGATTGCCCGGGTGAGTGGCGCCTGCAACCTGCCGAGCTGGCCATGCAACTGATGGCCCAGGGGGCACTCACGGCGCGAGGCAACTTGCTGACTGGCCCCTATCGCAAGCAGCCAGAATGGCAGCGCCTGTTACAACCCTGGCGCAAGGTCGCCATGGTGGCGGGGCTCTTTATCGTGCTGCTGTTAGCCGATCAACTGCTTTTGCTGCGCAACATGCAGCAAGAGAGTCAACAGATTAAGTTGCAAACGGTGCGCCTCTATCAGCAGCTCTTCCCGGGTGAGAAGCGGGTGATCAATCCCAGACAGCAGATGAATCAACACCTGAAGGCGTTGAGTGGTCGCAGTAGCCAGGAGGGTTTCTTGCAGCAGTTGATGAAGCTGGTACCCATGTTTGTCCAACTGCCAACGCTGCGGCCTGACCAATTACGCTACGATGACAGCCGCGGCGAGATCCGCCTGCAGGCGACGGCTGATGGCTATCAGGATTTCGACCGTTTCCGTCAACTGGTGGCAGGGCAGTTCGAGGTCAAGCCGGGAGACATGAAGAGTGAAGGTGGTAAGGTGCAGGGCACTCTGGTGTTAAGGAGCAAGTCATGATGAGTTGGTGGGCGCAGCTCAATGAGCGAGAGCGCCGTCTGCTGAGTATCGGAGGCCCGCTGCTGCTGCTGGCCATTCTCTACTGGGGGGCCTGGGCCCCTTTTCGGCAACATGTCGAGGATACCGAGCGCCAGTTGGCCTCTCAGCGCAATACTCTGGCCTGGATGGCGCAGAAGGGGGCGGAGATCCGCCAATTGCAGGCCGCGGGCGGGAGTCGAGTTGATCTGACCATGACGCTGGAGGCCGTAGTCAATCTTACCTCACGCCAGTCTGGCCTCAGCCTGACCCGGCTGCAGCCTATGGACAAAGAGTTGCTGGTGGAGATTGAGCAGGTGGAATTTGACCGTCTGATCAACTGGTTGGTGGCGATGGAACGGGACTATGGGGTAGGTGTCAAGGTGATTGAGATTGGCACTGAGGGTGAGCGAAAGGGAATTGTGAAGATCCGTCGTCTGCAGGTGGGCCGCGACTAATGAAGCAAATGATTAAAGGGTGCGCCATTGCCCTGGGCTGTTACCTCTTCTTCTTGTTGGCTCAGTGTCCGGCTGAGCGTGTCTTGCCTTGGCTGCCATTGCCACCAGAGCTGAAACTAAGTGGTGTATCCGGCTCCATCTGGCAGGGCGAGGTGGCGCGTATTGATTGGCGGGAGACCACCTTGCGTAAAGTGGGTTGGCGGCTTCCCTTCAGTAGTCTGCTGCTCATGAGCCCGGCTCTGCAGCTGACCTTCAAGGATCCAGAAACCCTGTTGGGGCGTGCCGAGGTGAGTCAGCTGCAGCAGCCCAGGTTGAGTGAGGTGAGCCTGCAGGCACCCGCGGAGTGGATCATGGCCCAGGCTAGACTCCCGTTACCCGTGAGCGTCAATGGTAAAGTCCAGCTGGAGTTGGACGAGCTCCAGCTCACCCCGACTCGTTGTGAGGTGGCACAAGGGAGTGTGCAGTGGAGTGGTGCCAATGCTGAGTCCCAGTTCGGCGCCTTGCGACTGGGAACGGCCAAACTCGATCTGAGTTGTGACAAGGGCAAGCTGGTGATCAAACTCAAGCAGAGTTCAGATCAGCTGAAGGTGGAGGGGCGTGGCGAGTTGACCCTGCCCAATACCTATAGCTTCCAGGGGACTCTGACGCCGGGAGAAGGGCTACCCGATAATCTGGCGCAGGGGCTGAACTTCATCGGCCAGCGGGACAGCCAGGGGCGGGTACGGCTGGACTATGCGGGCCGTTTCTAGCCCTGGTTTGCAGCATGGAATAAGGCTCCTTTTGGGAGCCTTATTCATTTTTATCTCTGTGGACCGGCGGCCAGCAGGCCGGGAAGCAGGTCGCCATAATCACTGATGGCAGGGAAGCCGACCACCTGCTGATGGGGTTGCTCACTATCCGGGTTGAGAATACCAAGCAGATGACCTATGCCAAATTGCCTGGCTGCACCCAGAATGCGCGGGGAATCATCGATGAAGAGGGTGCGCTCTGGGGTGAAGTCGAGTCGTTGACGCAGGGCCTGCCAGCAGCCTTGATGCTCTTTGGAGAGGCCAAACTCATGGGTGGAGTAGAGGCCATCCAGATAGCGGTCCAGAGCGGTATGCTTGAGCTTTAACGCCAGGCTGGCCGGATGGGCGTTGGTGAAGAGGAAGAGGCGCCGGCCGCTCAGGCGCAGTGCTTCAAGAAAGGGGCGGACATCGGGACGCCAGCGCACCTTGTGCTCTATCTCCTGCTTCATCGCCACTATGTCCAATTGCAACGTCTTGCTCCAGTACTCCAGACAGTACCACTCGAGCGTGCCAGCTACGGCGGCAAACTTGGGCTGCAGCTGACGTTGCGCCTCCTCCAGGGTGAGACCGCGGGCCTGCCCCCAGCGCTCCGGAACCCGTTGCTGCCAGAAGAAGTTGTCGAAATGCAGATCGATCAGGGTGCCATCCATATCTAACAGCACAGTTTCTATCTCTTGCCAGGCGAGCATGGTGTTCCTTGTCTGACTTTGCTTACAATGGCCATCTGATGTGGCGGAGGCGGCGATTATAGCCGAACAGCGATGACACAGGAAAAGAGCAAGCCGGAGATCCTTAAACGCGAGCTGGTGGCCGAGAGCCGCCTCTTCAAGGTGGAGTCACTTCACCTGCGTTTTGCCAACGGGGAAGAGCGGATCTATGAGCGCATGCAGGGTGGGCACAGGGGCGCCGTCATGGTGGTGCCGCTGCTGGATGACCAGACGTTATTGCTGGTGCGTGAATACGCGGCCGGAACCCATAGCTATGAGCTGGGCTTTCCCAAGGGGGTGATCGATCCCGGGGAGGAGTGTTTTACAGCCGGGAATCGTGAATTGATGGAGGAGGCGGGCTATGCCGCTCATGAGCTGGTCTACCTGAAGCAGGTGGCCCTGGCACCGGGCTTTTTCGCCAGTCGCATGGATCTGCTGCTGGCGCGGGATCTCTACCCCGATAGCCGGGAAGGGGATGAGCCCGAGCCGCTGGAGCTGGTGAGTTGGCCCCTGGCCGAGGTCGATGCTCTGCTGGATAATCCTGATTTTAACGAGGCTCGCAGTATTACGGCTCTCTTGCTGGCACTGCGCTGGCTAAGGCAGGAGGGGATTTACTCGCCTTAAGATGAGCGTAGAACCCATGAAAAGGGTTTCCATCACGGCAATATTCGACTGGGGGAGTAAAGTGGTGCTCATGGCTGTTACATCTCCTTAAGTCGGAGTGATGGCTGCAAGGGTCGATGCCTACGAACTCCTTGTCTCTCAACTGATTATTTTATCGACGCGGCTTGCCGCGTTTTTTTTTGCGCCATTCCAGCGCACTCAAGCACCCGCTTCTGATGCACCTGCACTCTGCCAGAAACAATCAAGGCAGCCTGGGCTGCCTTGTGTCATCTGCTCTGGATGCTATTCGTCATACTTCTCGATGGGCTTGCCTAGCTGCGCCATTATGGTTCGGCTAGACTCGGGTATGTCATCGGGTCTGTCTTTACGCAGATCTTCGTCACCCGGGAGGGGTTGGCCGGTGAAGGCGTGCAGGAAGGCTTCGCACAAGAGCTCACTATTGGTGGCATGACGCAGATTGTTTACCTGGCGTCGGGTGCGTTCATCTGTGAGTATCTTCAACACCTTGAGCGGGATGGAGACGGTGATTTTCTTCACCTGTTCGCTCTTCTTGCCATGCTCGGCGTAGGGACTGATGTAGTCGCCGCTCCACTCTGTCTTCATCGTTCAACCCATATTCTGCCCAATGCCGCGCGATTTTAACCCTTATACCTGGTAATGGCAATCCAACAGCAAAGCCATTTAGACGTCTAGAAGTGTTGACGGCTTCTTTGACTAAGGTGTAAGCTGGATTCAACTTCATCTTCAATCCCATTACCCAGCACGCAGCCAGGAGAGGCACATGGCGGAGTATCAACGCGAAACCTACGCAGTTAAATCGGGCATAGCCTGTGATCAGCAACATGGCGCCGTGGTGCCCCCCATCTATCTCTCCACCAACTATACCTTTGCCGGCTATGGTGAAAAGCGTCAGTTTGACTACAGCCGCTCTGGCAACCCGACCCGCGAGTTGCTGGGGCAGGCATTGGCCGATCTGGAAGGGGGGGCCGCAGGTGTCATCACGGGGACTGGCATGGGGGCCATCAATCTGGTCGCCACGGCCCTGCTCAAGAGTGAGGATCTGCTGGTGGCACCGCACGACTGTTATGGCGGCACCTACCGCCTCTTCCAGCACATGGCGGCGCGCGGTCACTACCGGGTCTTGTTTGTGGATCAGGGGGATGCCGCCGCGTTGGCCGCGGCGCTGGCCCAGAAGCCCAAGCTGCTCTGGGTTGAGACGCCTTCCAATCCCCTGCTGCGGGTCGTGGATGTGGCGGCGTTGTGCACCGCCGCTCACGCTGCCGGTGCTCTGGTGGCCGTGGATAACACCTTCCTCTCGCCCCTGTTGCAACAACCGCTGAAGTTGGGGGCTGATGTGGTGGTGCACTCCACCACCAAATACATCAACGGTCACTCCGATGTGGTGGGGGGCGCCGTCATTGCCAAGGATCCGACCCTGGCCGAACAGCTGGCCTGGTGGGGGAACTGCCTGGGGCATACGGGCGGGGCGTTTGACTCCTATCTGACCCTGCGTGGTTTGCGCACCCTCGCGCCGCGCCTGCGCCAGCATCAGGAGAATGCCGCCGCCATCATAGCCTATCTGCAGCAACAGCCCCTGGTTCGCAAGATCTATCACCCCAGTCTGCCGTCACATCCTGGTCATGAGATTGCCAAACGTCAGCAACAGGGCTTTGGTGCCATGTTGAGTTTTGAAGTGGATTTCGACCTGGAGCAGATGAAGTGTTTCCTCGGCAGCCTCGAGCTCTTCTGTCTGGCCGAGTCACTGGGTGGGGTCGAGAGTCTGGTGGCTCACCCAGCCAGTATGACCCATGCGGGTATGGATGCCGAGGCGCGCCTGGTGGCGGGCATCACGGATCAGCTGCTGCGTCTCTCTGTGGGGATTGAGCACGCCGCTGATCTGATTGCGGATCTGGAGCTGGCCTTCGCCAAGGCGCGGGCTCTATAGTAGCGACTTTATATCAGCGCATAGGCGCACTGCAGGAGGGGTCATGTCTGGTCGTCAGGTGCATAAGTTTGGTGGTAGTAGTCTGGCAGACCCGGGTTGTTATCGTCGGGTGGCAGGTCTTATCGAACAGCAGGCATCGGGCAATGAGCTTATCGTCGTCTCGGCTGCAGGCAAGACCACCAATCGCCTGCTGCAACTACTGGAGTTGGCTGAGGCGGGGGATCACGCTCAGAGCGTGGTCTTTACCGCATTGCAAAGCTATCAGCAGAGCCTGATCGATGGGCTGCTGGAGGCTGAGGCTCATGCGGAGTTGAGCTCGGCGCTGGCGGCCGATCTGCAGGATCTGGCCCTGAGCCTGGCCTCGCCCATAGACCGCTTCGAGCGCAATCGACTGCTCTCGTTTGGTGAGGTGTGGTCGGCGCGTCTGTTGGCGGCCCTGCTGCACTCTCGTGGTAGCGCCGCCACCTGGTTGGATGCCCGCCGTTTCCTGCTGGCCGAAGAGGCAGCGCTGGCGCGCGTGGCCATAGCCCCTTCCCGTGAACGGTTGCAGGCTCTGCTCGCCGAGTTGGGGGAGCAGCGAGTGGTCGTGACCGGCTTCATCGCGGCCGATGAGGCGGGGCGGACTCTGCTCTTGGGACGCAATGGTTCTGACTACTCCGCCACACTGCTGGGGGCCCTGGCTGATGCCGAGGCCACCACCATCTGGAGTGATGTGGCCGGGGTATACAGTGCCGATCCGCGGCGGGTCAAGTCGGCTCATCTGCTGGAGCGCCTCTCCCTGGCCGAGGCCAACGAACTGGCGCGCCTGGGTTCGCCTGTGCTGCACAGCCGGACGCTGCAGCCGCTGCTCGATAGCCAGCAACGTCTGGCTCTGCGCTGCAGTTATGATCCTGAGTCGGGCTCCACCCAGATATTGCGCCGTAAGTCCCAGGTGAAGGGGGCGCGGATTGTCACCTCTTTGGATCAGGTGGTGTTGCTGGAGCTGAAAGTCGCACCGCAGCAGAGCTATCCTGAGGCCATAGCAACACTGGAGGAGGCGCTAGCCCAGCAACAGCTGAGCGCCCTGGCCACCCATCACCAGGCTGATCGCAAGTTGCTACGCCTGGCCTACACGCCAGAAGCGGCTCCCAATGCCGAGGCCTTGTTGCAGCAGTTGCAACAACAGGGGCTCTTCACGGCGCTGACCCGGCGCGAAGGCTATAGCCTGCTGGCTCTGGTGGGGGCCGGTGTCTGCGATCATGCCGAACAGTGTCACCGTTTCTATCGTCTGCTGGCCGATCAGCCTCTGGAGTTTATCCAGACCAGCAAAGAGGGGCTCAGTCTGGTCGCCGTGGTGCGTGAGTTGACGCTCGAACCCCTGTTGTTGGCACTGCATGCCAGCCTGTTCCATCACACTCGCCGTGTTGGCCTGGTTCTCTTTGGCCGGGGCAATATCGGCAGCCAGTGGCTCAATCTCTATGCCCAGGAGAAGGCGCGCCTGGAGCGGGAGCATCACCTGGAGTTGACCCTGCATGGGGTCTTTGATTCCAGAGGGGGGATGCTGAATGAGAGTGGCCTCGATCCGCTTCAGATGCTTGACCACTTCGTACCCGAGCCCTACAGCCGGAGTGAGCTACTGGCTCAACTGGAGCAGCATAACTTTGATGCCCTGATCCTCATCGATCTCACTGCCAGCGAGGAGTTGAGCGACTACTATCCAGACTTTGGCCAGTTGGGGGCGCACCTCATCACGGCCAATAAATTCGCCGGTTCCGCCCCCATCGATTTTTACAACAGGGTCAAGCAGAGCTTTGTCGACCACCAGAGGCAGTGGCGTTATAACGCCACCGTCGGTGCGGGCTTGCCCATCCAGAGCACCCTGCAGATGCTCTCCCACTCGGGGGATCGCATTCATGGGGTCAGCGGCATCTTCTCCGGCACCCTGAGCTGGCTATTCCAGCAGTATGACGCCAGCCGCCCCTTCTCCGAGCTGGTGGAGGAGGCGTGGCAGCATGGCTTGACCGAGCCGGATCCTCGAGAGGACCTCTCGGGGCAGGATGTGCGCCGCAAGTTGCTGATCCTGGCCCGGGAGGCGGGTTTTGCTCTGGAGCCTGAACAGATCACCCTGCAGAGCCTGGTGCCCCCCCGCCTGCGCAAACTCAGCCGTGAAGCCTTTATGGAGCGACTGAGCGAGCTGGATGAGGCGATACTCGAAGCCTTCGAGGAGGCACAAGCCCACGGCAAGCAATTGCGCTATGTGGCCCGCCTGCAACGGGATGGCCGAGCCAGCGTTGGCCTGGAGGAGCTGGATCCGCACCACAGCTTCCTCAATCTGCGCCCGTGCGACAACATCTTTGCCATCGAGACGGATTGGTATCGTACCAACCCCCTCATATTGCAAGGTCCAGGGGCGGGGCGGGAGGTAACGGCCGCCGCCGTACAAGCGGACCTGTGGAGCATCTGCGCCGCGCTTTGAGTCACCATCAGCCCCTCTTGAGAGGGGCTTGTCAGTTAAGAGGTTCGGGCGAGAGAGCCTTTCTCGCCAATTCGCCTTAAACCCTGCCGTGGGGGCTCGGCCAACGGTTGGCTCAAAAGGTTATCTCCTCTTCACTAATTGACGGGTACTACTCTTCTTGAGGGCGCTCTTGTTTTGTGTTGCGACTTTGCAGCAGGAGGCGCACAACCAGGCTTTAATGATGTTATTTGCATCCGGTTGTCATCTGGTTGCCTAGGGGCGTGGCATCACAGATGCCGGATATCTGGAGTCACAAAAGGGGAAGGCTATGACACAAAAGTGGATTGGTTTATCTGGATTGGGGCTGCTGCTGGGGTTCTCGGCAGTGGCCTGCGCGGCCGAAGGCCCGGCCTTTGCCTGTGACAAGGTGGAGAAGGGGAGCATAGCGGCGCTGGTGTGTCAGGATGCCGGGCTCTCGGCGCTGGATCGTCAGCTCGCCTCTGTCTACGCCGCGGCCAGCAAGCAGGCGGTGAATGAACAGCCGCCAACGCTCAAAGCCGAGCAGCGAGGCTGGATCAAGGGGCGGGATGAGTGTTGGAAGAGCGAGGATAAGCGCAGCTGTGTTGCCGAGAGTTACCAGCAGCGCATCGTTGAGCTTCAGGCCCGCTACCGTCTGGTGGAGAGCATAGGCCCTGTCACCTGGCAGTGCGATGGCAACCCGCACAACCAGGTGCTCACCACCTTCTTCAAGACTAGCCCTGGCACCCTAATCGCCGAGCGCGGGGATCAACGTTCCCTGATGACCCAGCAGATCAGTGGCAGTGGCAGCCGCTATGTCGGTCGCAACGAAAGCTACTGGGAGCATCAGGGCGAGGCGACTATCGTCTGGGGCTATGGCGCTCCTGAGATGCATTGCCAGAAGCACGAAGAGTAGGGGGGATGGCATACGGCAGGTTGATCAGAGGCAGTGCCTCTGCTTTTGTCGTAAGTGAACGCATTAGAGCGATAGGGTGTAATTTATTGACTTGTCTGATATGGATTCTAAGCTCAAAGCAGCACCTTGCTGCATGGGGCCTGCAACCATGTTCAATCGATACAAGATACTCCTGCTCGCCGCACTTTTGCCGTCATTTTCGAACCAGGCGGTGGCCATAGATTCGCCGCTCAATAACTATCTGCAACAACAGGCTTTGCGTGAGCAGCTCAGGGCTACCTATGGCAAAGGGGTGCTTTCCCGCATAGATCAGTGGGTGGCACTCATCAAAGGCCAGGAGGGCATGGCAGAGCGCAGCAAGATCGAGAGTGTGAATCGCTATTTTAACCAGCTGGTCTATGTCCCTGATCAGCGGCTGTGGGGGCAGAATGATTATTGGGCGCGCCCGCTGGAATTTCTGGGGGCGCGTGGGGGTGACTGCGAAGATTACAGCCTGGGCAAGTACTACACCTTGATGGAGCTGGGTGTTGCAGAGGAAAAATTGCGGCTGGTTTACGTCAAGGCCCTGGAGTACAACCAATTTCACATGGTGCTCGCCTACTATCCCACCAAAAAAGCGGATCCTCTGGTGCTGGATAACATTAAGAGCGGCATTTATCCGGCCAGTCGGCGCCCGGATCTGCTCCCGGTTTATAGTTTTGATGCCAAGAGCCTGTGGATCATGAACCAGCGGAAGGAGTCCCAGCTGGCGGGTGATGCGGACCGCCTCAAGCTCTGGAGCGACTACCGCAGCCGCATCGGCCAGGGAAATTTCAAGTCACCCCGCATGACACTGTAGCCCTAGCCTTGGCTAGGGCAACTCGTCGAAGGCTCGAATGGCCGCCGGATGCATGGGGATCAGCTCGGCGGCCTGTTTCATGTGGGCAGGCAGGCGGAACAGATTGGCGTAGGCGGATACTTTCTTGTTGAAGGTGTTCCGATTCTGCCAATAACTCGTGATCAGGCTGTTTACCGCGTCAGCATCCATTTTATCTGTGGTGACCAGTATGGCCGGTAATGCCAGCGTGGTGGTGCTCGTGAGCACTCCGGGATAGAGCCGCCCGGGTATCTGACTCACCCGGTAGAAGGGGTGCTCGGCGGCATCCTGTGGTCGTTCCAGCTTGAGCGGGAGAAACCCGATGGCACAGCGTTTGGCCACGTTCAGCACCTGTTGATTCGGGTGACCGATTACCAGGGCCCAGGCCGCAATTTTCTTGTCACACAAGGCAGCGGCGGGCTCGTCGACCGCGACTTCCTGTTGCTTGACATCCGCCAGCCCGACGTGGGTGAGGAGTATCTGAGCCGTGATCCGTGATCCTGAGTTGCCGCTGCCCAGATAGAGAGGCCGGCCTTGCAGCGAGGCGATGTCTGTAACCTCATTTTGCCGCACCATCAGGGTTAAGGGTTCGGCATGGGTGGCCATGATGGCGCGCAAGCCAGGCATGGCCTCACCCTGATAGGGGCCTTCACCACGCTGGGCCCAATAGAGGAGATCCCCCTGCACCAGAGCAGTATTGGCGACCCCGTTGCGCAGCAGTTGCAGGTTTTCAGCGCTCCCCTCACTGGAGAGTACAGAGCACGCCTGCTCGGGTCTCTGGCTTGTCACCAGGCGGCATAGTTCGGTGGCAATCTGGAAATAGACACCATGAACATTGCCGCCGGCAATGGTGATCGGCTTGAGCTCTGAGGCCTGGCCAACTTGACTCAGGCTCACGAAGAGTAGCCCGGCCAGCAAAGGATTAATGTGTAGTTTCATGGCTCGCTCCGGCCTGTGGATAGCCATTAAATTCCAGCTCCAGCAGCAGGGGGCGTTCGGCCACACCCTCTGCCAGTACACCGGCACCCAAGTCGTGGATAGTGACATTGTGGAGAATCCAGTAGGTGGAGGGCAGCTCCTTTATCCAGGGGGTGATCACCCATTGTGGCTGCACCTTTTCCAGCAGAGCAAACCCCTGTTTATTGGCAGTGAAATTACCAAGGTGGTGTGTGATGCCCTGTTTGCCCAGTTCGGCGAGCCGGGCAATCGCTGACTCGGGTAGTGCCGCTGGGGTCAGCTGCCACTCCAGTTGTAGCCTGGCGTGGCGCCTTGTTGCTATCAGTTCCCGTAATTTCGGCCACCAGGGATCCTCCAGCAGTATCAATGGCACAGGCAATACCAAAGCGGGTTCCGCCAGTGCCATGGGCCAGAGGTGCTGAAATTCCAGCCACACCTTTTCTGCCTCACTCGCCGGGCTTTCCCGCCAGGAGAGCAGCAGTGGCCAGGGGATAGGCACTCTTTGATAGAGCAGGATTTCCCCCTGAGTCGAGACAAAGCGATATGGCGCAACAGGGTAGGAGGCTGCAGTAAGGGGGGCCTGGCCAGTGAGGGCGTAGCGCCAGCGCAGCAACTTCAACTTACGCCGCTGGTAGTTTCGGTTCTTTTCCTGGATCAGCTGGTTCACGGACTGCGCGAGTTCATCCAGATCAGAAATGGCCGAACCGGGTAGCGGGGTGGGTAGGTGGTTGAGAGACAAGATGGCGATCCGCGTTATGGCCCGGCGCAGCGGGCGCAGCAGCAGGTGACTCAAGAGGGCCATCAGCACTATGGCCAGGGGCAGGCCAACCCCCATTATCCAGAGCTGTGACTGAACGGCGCGCCAGAGGTAGGCATAAGCATAGCCTCGGTGCCCTTCGATATAGAGGGTTCCCAGGATATTCCAGCCATCGGTAATTTCACGGGAAAGATCAGTTCGGGGGAAGTCCAGCAACCGTACCAGCCAACCGGGAGCAGATGCCTGGTCATTGGCAAATTCACGTTGAAACAGCACCTTGCCATCCGGGTCAACCAGTCGGATAGATTTGACATAGCCGCCATCAAACATGGCATTGACGATAGTCTCCGCCATGACGGTATCCTCGCTCAGAACCGCTCCCTGAAGGACCAGCCCAAGGGAGGTGGAGGCGGTTTCCAGATTGGCGGCCATCTGATCATGGATCGAATCCCGCACCATGGTCAGTTGGATCCGGACCAATAACAATACGACCATGAGTAACAGGCCTATCATGCAGGTGTTAAATAAGCGGGAAAGCCTCATGTTCACATCCTGTTTATGCGCTAGTTCTTTCAAAGAGTAGGAAACGGAACATAAAATGTACAATTCGCGCAAGATAAAAGCCGGCGATTCCTAGCAAGCCTGGCTCTCAGGCGAAAGCCTGCTGGTCACGGGCCTGCCGCGATGAAAAAAAAGTGACCCGTTTGCCGTCGGTAGAGAGCAAACGGCTGAGTGGCGGCGGGTGGAGAGGTAAGGCGTCGAGGCTATGGATCGGCAAGGGGGCGCTCTACCGCGCCAGTACATCCCATAGTTGAAGATCAAGCTTGGATTAAGGGCTCTTCTTGGATTTCTTGACTGGAATAGCGGTTTCTCTTTCCAGCTTTGTTATGACCCCATTGAGTAATTCCCTATCTTCAATATCGAGAACGAAGTGCTCTTTTGCCCCTTTATAGGGTGTGCCAACGCTCTCCTCGTGAATAAGCCCTTTGATTGCCTCCAGCTTTTTGACAAACACTGTGTTGTCACACACCAGCAGTATCGGCTTCTCGTTGATGTAAACCATATATTCGCCAAACATTTTCCGGTATCGCTTGTTCCAGGCGCCATCAATCTGATCCATTACGTTTTCGATATACTCTTGTGTTGTCGACACGGGTTGCTCCTTTGCGACTTAGGCGTTCGTCAAGAGAGGTTAGCCTAGTGGTTTGGTTCAATAGTATGAAATCCAACCCATGCGTTCGCTAGGGAGCTAGGCCTTCTGATCTCCAGGATGGGATTAACTGTGCGTCGGCGTAAGGCGCTTTTAGGCTTGCGAGCACCCACACATAAGCGTAACTGCGAGGTTTACTCGCCTATCGGCGCGACTGTGGCTCCTAACAACTGGACAAAATCCCGTGGGCTGATCCCAACCGAGAGGCCGCGGCGGCCACCGCTGACCAGTATGGTGGACTGGCTCATGGCTCGGCTGTCGAGCAGGGTGGGGAGCTGTTTCTTCTGGGCGAAGGGGCTGATGCCTCCCACCTTGTAGCCGGTCAGGCGTTCGGCATCGGCTGGCTTCATCATCTCCACCTTCTTCAACTTGGCTGCCTTGGCCACCTCTTTGAGGCTCAACATGCAGGAGACGGGGATCACTGCCGTGACCACCTGCTTCTCATGCTGCACCAGCAGGGTCTTGTAGACCTGCTCGGGCGGCAGCCCCAGTTTGGCGGCGGCATGCAGGCCAAAATCTTCATGGACTTCGCATTCGTAGCTGTGGGTGGTGAAGTCGATACCGGTGATTTTCAGGAAGCGGATAGCAGGGGTCATGCACCTATTCTCCAAGTTATGAATGTTGACACGCTAGCAGAGCAGTATGTTACCTGTGTGACGAGGTGTTGCGAGGGGCAGAAACAAAACAGGCCGGGATTGCTCCCGGCCTGTTGATTTGACTGACTAGCCCGTATTTCTCATACCGGCAGCGATACCGGCTATGGTGACCATCAGGGCCTGGTCAACTTGTGGATGTACGTCATCCGGGCTCTTGCGGGAGCGGTTGAGCAGCTCCACTTGCAGTACGTTGAGCGGATCCGTGTAGGGGTTGCGCAGCTTGATGGACTCCTTGATCCAGGGCTGGTCATCCAGCAGGCCACCTTGTGGACGCAGGCGCAGTACCACTTCGGTTGAGGCTTTGAGCTCTTCGCGCAGACGCTTGCCCAGCGGCCACAGCTCTTCCGGCACCAGACGCTGATCGTAGTACTCGGAGAGCCAGAGGTCAGCCTTCAGGAAGACCATCTCCAGCATCTCCAGACGAGTGCGGAAGAAGGGCCACTCCTTGCTCATCTCGACCAGCAGCGCTTCCTTGCCATCGGCCAGGGCGGCATTGATGGCCTCACCGGTACCTAACCAGGCGGGCAGCATCAGACGATTCTGGGTCCAGGCGAAGATCCAGGGGATGGCGCGCAGGGATTCGATACCGCCGTTGGGCTTACGCTTGGAGGGGCGGGAGCCCAGCGGCAGCTTGCCCAGCTCCATCTCCGGGGTAGCGGCACGGAAGTAGGGAACGAAGTTGGCTTCGCCACGAATGATGCTGCGGTAGTGATCGCAGGAGACCTGGGCCAGCTGCTCCATCACTTCGCACCACTCCTGTTTCGGCTTGGGCGGCGGCAGCAGGTTGGCTTCCAGCACGGCACTGGTGTAGAGCTTGAGGCTGGTGATGGCCACTTGTGGCAGGCCGAACTTGAAGCGGATCATTTCGCCCTGCTCGGTCACGCGGAAGCCACCCTTGAGGGATCCTGGCGGTTGAGAGAGGATCGCTTTGTGAGCCGGGCCACCGCCACGACCAACCGTACCACCACGACCGTGGAACAGGTTGAGCTTCAGCTTCTCACGCTCGGCGATCTCGACCAGTTGCTCCATCGCCCGGTACTGAGCCCAGTTGGCGGAGAACATGCCGGCATCCTTGGCGGAGTCGGAGTAGCCGATCATCACGTACTGCTGGCCCTGGATGTAACCGCGGTACCAGTCGACGGAGAGCAGGCGGTTCATCACCAGAGCGGCATTTTGCAGGTCATTCTGGGTCTCGAACAGCGGAGCCACTGGCATGCGGAACGGGCAACCCACTTCCTTGAG
>JBOFBS010000318.1:0-1777 GCA_051645725.1 Aeromonadaceae bacterium
CAGCGCAACAGCAGTGGCGTCAGGAAGGAGGTCGACATGCTCACTCCTGCCATCACCATCATGACGACGGAGTACTGCTCGGGGGAGAACCCATACTCCTGCATCAGGATCAGGGGAGAAACGCTGACGTAGACCAAAATGGCAGTCACGCTGGTGCTGGTCAGCAGCGAAATCAGCATAAAGCGCGGGGAGCGCAACAAGGCAAAAGGCAAACTGCCAGCACTCTCCTGCCTGTTTGTCGGCCGGGTCTCCTTGAGTAGCAGGAAGTTGATCAGGCCAGTCAATGCCGCCACCAGAGCCATCGTGACGAAGATCCCCTGCCATTGAAAACGGGAGAGGATGAGGTAGCCCAACACCGGCGCCAGTACCGGAATGACGCAAATAACCCCGTTGATCATGGAGAGTGCCATCGCCAGCCGCTCTTCGCTCAGCACATCCCGCAACACGGTAAAAGTCATGATATAGAGCGCTCCCGCCCCGACCCCCTGCCAGAATCGCCCCAGATAGAACTGGGTGACATCGGTTGAATGAGCCGCCACCAGCGAGGCGGCTAGAAAGATGATGGCTCCGCCCAGCACCACGGGGCGACGGCCATAACGATCGGCAATCATGCCTCCCAGCAGGACAGTCGCAGCCATGCCAAAGAGATAGATGGAAAAGGCGGTGTGGATCTGCGCCTCATTGGCCTGCAGGCTCTCGGCAATCCGGGGGACGGCGACCAGATAGAGATCAATGCCGACCGGATAGAGGATGATCATCAGAAAGGCGCACAGCAGAAAAGTTCTCATGGAGGCTCCGTAACAGAAATCTGGCCCCTGTTCTGCCAAAAGCGCGGCAAACAGCAGGCAAGCAAGTGACTATGCGGAGCACTATAGGGGGGGGCCTACCACCACACCTAGTGAAGAGATGGCGATCGATACATTCCAAAATGGAAATATTGTTTCTGCCAATGTGCGATTAAGGCAACTGAATGGACAAGCCGCCGGGCAGAAGAGCACCGTGAGCTGAGTAAAAATAAACGCGATAAAAAGTGCGCCGGGCAATTCCGGCGCACTTGCTTGCGGTAAAACTCTGCTCCCGTGATTAGTCGGCCAGCTTGCTCAAAATGGCGTAGGCCGCCTTGACCCGGGCATCATTGGGATAGTTGCGGTTGGCCAGCATGACGATGCCAATCCCCTTGGCCGGGACAAAGGCAACATAGGCACCAAAGCCGTTGGTCGATCCCGTCTTGTTGTAGAGCCGCGGCTCCCCCATATCTTTGGGCGCGGCAAAGCGTTCCACCGGATTGGCCTTATAGCTCACCGCAGGCGAGTTGCCCACCAGCAGTGCCTGCTCGGTAACGGGATAGGCATAACTCTCCCAGCCCAGCCCCTGAGTCATCTCTCCTACCGAGAAGAAACCGGTATGAGTCATGGCAATGGCCTGCTGCATGGTTACATCACCGCGTTTGGTCATGTTGGCCTCGACAAACTTGATGAAATCCGCCGAGCTGGTCTTGATGCCATAGGCCTCGTCCGCCAGCACTCCCGGATTGACCCGGATCGGTTTCTCCTCTTTGGCATAGCCGTAGGCGTAATCACCCATGGCTGCCGCAGGCACCTTGAGGTAGGAGTGGGCAAGGCCGAGCCCCGGCAACATGGTCTGGCTCATCAGCTGCTCGAAGGGTTGGCCCAGAGAGCTCGCAGCCAGATAGCCGAACAGACCTATGCTGGGGTTGGAGTACTCCCGCTGGGTACCGGCGGCAAAGAGCGGCGTCCACTGGCGGTAGTAGGCTTGC
>JBOFBS010000319.1:0-5294 GCA_051645725.1 Aeromonadaceae bacterium
TACCACTAGGCAAGCTTCATTTGATCACGGTGATCTTCATCTGCCGCAAGGCTATACTGTATTTATATACAGCACAGTAGAGTCCTAACCATGTTTGCAGTACCTGAACTCGATTCGCCAGCACTTGAGATCCCCTTATATCTGTCCCCTGCGGCCTGTGGTTTTCCATCCCCTGCTCAGGACTATATCGAACAGACGATCGACCTGAACCAACTATGCGTGGAGCATCCGGCAGCCACCTTCTATGTCAGAGCCAGCGGGCACAGCATGGTGCAGGCAGGAATCAATGATGGTGATCTGCTGATCGTCGATAGGGCGCTCAAAGCACGCCATGGCGCCATTGTGCTGGCCTGTCTTGATGGCGAGTTCACAGTGAAGCGGCTGCAGGAGCGTCCGTATCCTGCACTGATGCCTGCCAACCCGGACTTTGCTCCCATCTATCTGCAAGAGGGACAAGAGCTCGAGATATTCGGGGTCGTTACCTTCGTCCTGCACAAAACCAAGCTGGGGTAAGCCATGTCCCACGTGATTGCCCTGGTCGATGTGAACAACTTCTACGCCTCCTGCGAGCGACTATTTCGACCCGATCTCAAGGGGGTGCCGATCGTCGTACTCTCCAACAACGACGGCTGTGTGGTATCCCGCAGCCCAGAAGCCAAAGCCATTGGCATCAAGATGGGAGTCCCCTACTTCCAGATCCGCCAGTTCTTTGAGGCGATGGGGGGAGTCTGGTTCTCCAGCAACTATGCCCTCTATGGCGACATGTCGAACCGAGTCATGACCGTGTTGGAGGGGATGGCGCCGACAGTTGAGGTCTACAGCATTGATGAGGCCTTCATTGAACTGAGCGAAAGCTGGGCTGGCGACCTGCTGGAATATGGCCGCCAAGTGCGGGCACGTGTGCAGCAATGGACCGGGCTCACCGTTGGTGTTGGCATTGGCCCCACTAAAACCCTGGCTAAGCTTGCCAACTATGCCGCCAAGAAATGGCCGGCCACCGGTGGAGTGGTCGATCTACGTGATGAGGCAAGGCGGGCCAGGCTGATGGCTATTACACCGGTCGAGGAAGTCTGGGGCATAGGCAGGCGGCTGACAGCCAAGCTGGAGGCTCAAGGCATCAAGACGGTCGCAGACCTCGTTGCTGCCGACCCCAAGAGTCTACGGAGCCGGTATGGCGTAGTCGTCGAGCGGACTGTACAGGAGCTGCGGGGGATCCCCTGTGCAGACCTCGAGCAAGTAGCCCAGGCCAAACAGCAGATCATCTGCAGCAGGAGCTTTGGCGAACGCATCACAGCCATTGGCCCTATGCATCAGGCTCTCGCCGGCTACATGGAAAGAGCCGCGGAGAAGCTACGGGCTGAGGGCATGTGCTGCAGCCATGTAACCTTGTTTGTTCGTACCAGTCCCTTCAATGAGAAAGAGCCCTACTACGGCAAGCACATCAGTACCAGGGTCGCCATCCCTACCAACGATACCCGAGCACTGCTGGCTCTTATCCCCCCTCTCCTCTCACAAGTCTGGAGAGATGGTTACCGGTACCAGAAAGCCGGCGTCATGCTGGCGGACTTCACTCCCTCAGGAACCCAGCAAGGTGACCTGTTTGCAATGGGGCAGCAAGAGCCTCGCAGCGGGGCTCTGATGCAGGTGATCGACAAGATCAATCAGGAAGGCTTGGGGAAAGTTTTTTTCGGGGCTCGAGGCAAAGATAACCGAGAGTGGATGATGAAGCGGGAGCAACTCAGCCCAAAATATACCACTGCATTATCAGAACTACCTATTGCAACATGACTACGCATGAAAAAACAGAAATTATCCGGCAAAAATACCGAATCCCGTCTATATGTCAATGCGCTGTAGCCGTTAAGAACGTATTCAAACTAGAGGATAATAGAATGTTCAAAACACTACTGAGAGGATTAATCTTGGCATGCGCTGCACCACTGATGGCAGACGCAAACACTTCTATCGCAACGTGGAATCTAGCTTGGTTAATGGATAAGCAGACGCATGATCGCTGGGTCCAAGCTTGTCGCTCTGTTGGCTGGAAAACGGTAGAAGAACTTGAAATAGCAGGGGAGCCAGTTCCTGAAAGCTTGAGTGGTTTACCATACTGCAATGTTCATAATGGCATTGATTATTTCAACAATAGTTGTAACGAAGAACTGGGCAGGGAACTTCACAATAGGCCTACCAACGTTGATAGTAACGACGGAAAGTGCCGTGAATCAGCGGACTTAGCGAGCTGGCCAAAATACGAATATAAATTACAAGCGCTGCGCGAAACATTCCAGTCAATCGATAAAAATGGCATCACGCTGGTAGCATTACAAGAAGTAAGTAATGAGGAGGCCGTTCGAGCCATTCTACCTGTTGGCTGGAATGTGATCACCTCGGCCAGTCAGGAACATACGCCAAAAATTCCACAACACGTCGGAGTTGCCTGGAAAATATCTAATAATTCTCCAAAGAATATTAGCCTCTTATCTAATCTGTCCTCCATTGGCAATAGACCTTTACGCCCTGGTCTGCAATTTAGTTACGACATAGATGGTAAACCAGTAGAATTTTTGGTTGTCCATCTGAAAGCCGGCTGCCGTAGCCAACCGATGAATACCCCTCCTAGTAATATGAACGTGGCCTGCTCAACACTGGCTCAACAGGTGCGGGAGATCGAGAAATGGATCGACGAGCGAGTAGATAAAGAGTTTGTCATATTAGGGGATTTCAATCGCAGTATGTTGAAGGAGCTTGAGTTATACCCTATCCCAGATAGCAGTAGGTTTGGCAACACAGCAGTCGAAGACATTGAGGTAATGGCACCAGAATGGAATGATGATACTCCCCCAGGAAGTCGAGTACATGTTATATCTCACAAAAAGAAAAGTGACGGGAAATTATTAGCTGGAGACTATTTTTGTGGGAAAACTGTGGGTATTGACCATGTTGTGATCAGCGACAGACTCTTCAAGCGAGTGTCATCTTCAACCCATAGCTTGGAAATGACTCCTGTGGGTTACGTGCTGAACGGGCAAAAAGTGCCTCATGGGAAAGATACAGCTCCACCATCTGATCACTGTGCGAGATATGTGCAGCTATGAACTCCATATGGCTCAGGGCGCTGCTGCGCCCTGTTTGTTGTACTCGTGGCTGGAGGGCTAAGAAGTAGATAACGAGGCACCACTCAACTCCATACAGATCAGGGATATCCACGTAGAGACAGCGAATTATCCAACCTGCATCTCCCTCACCTGCCGGTCCATGATCCGCACCAAGTCCGACGCCTGGTGAATCACCTCGTCTACCAACCGCTCCATTGCTTCACTCATTGCCATTCCAAAGCGCCGTGACACGAGCTCAGCATCTGGGACCACTCGCCCGGTACCGTGGCACTTCGGACACTCATCACCCAGTCGCAGACGCCTGCCGGTTCCCTTGCACTGCGGGCAGCGTCCGGTTTGCAGGATCTCATCAGCACAGCGATCCCGGGCAGCGCTCAATATCCCGTTACGCTCTGCCAGCAGGCGGCGATACTCGTGGTCATTACCAGCCCGGTGAGCCCGCTTCGCTCTTTCCATCACCACCGCTGCTCTGCGCCGTTCCTTATCAAAGTAAGGATGCGATGACACCAGCCGGTCTAACTGTTCAGGCAGTGGACGCCGAAGCAATATGGCCAAGGCCATGCCTGCAGCCTCTTCACTGCCCAGCTCACTGCCGAAGAAGGCAAGCAGCGCAACAATAGCCTGCGGGTCAACAAGGTGATCTGCCATCAGATATTGCAGCCCCTGTTCGTTTGACTTGGCCGCCACCTGTAGAGCGCCAATGAAGTCATCACGACCTAGGGCATTGAAGCTGCCGCTGGTTGGCTCATGAAGTGCCCCCTTGGGGGAGAACAGTCTCAATGCCATTTCCAGTGAGTTACTCATGAGTTGGTCCTCGTGTGGTCTTGGTCCTGATTAAAAGCAAATGGCTTATGCTGCGCCTTTGACGCTGATAAGCCCCCGCACAACCCAGCTGTGCAGCTGGCGGGTCAACGCGGAATAAATCACCTCCTCTCGCTCCCCTGGTTCCCAGTCATAGGGAAGCCGGCCATCGATAGCATCATGGCAGGCAGAACATGCCTCAACCGCCACCAGGTCATCCCCCTTCAGGGCCATACCGTGTGGGGCACTAGGCAGGTGAGCCAGAACGGTAGTATCGGTGCCACCAATACAGACACCGGGCAGTCGAAGCTTGCAGGCCTGGCTGCGGGCACCATCACGAAGCGCCTGAGAACGGACCGGGCTCGTCTCAAATCTCATCAGGCAAATCCCATAAGTTGAGTCACGGCCTCCTCGGCCTCGGCTTCAGAGCTGAACTGCAAACTGAGGACATACCGCCAGCACACGCCGAAGACTGCGCGATAGAGATCTGCAAATTCCTCCTGCCCCATCTTGGCGAAGCTAATGCTCTTGGCTTCCTTCCGTATGCCTCCATCCGGGAGTATCACGATCGTGTAGTAGCCGGCCTCGACAGTAAGCCATTTACGCATCACCTCGAATGACTTCTCGGCCTGGGGGCCATGGCGCTCGACCCGGAGGCAGGCCAGTTGGTCTATGAACTCTTCTTTAGCTTGGTCCAAGGTGTGCGAAGCACCGAAGCGTGAGAGGTAACGAACAAAGCGATCCAATATCCTCTGCTCTGCTGGCGAGACTAAGCCGCCAGTTGGTTCCCAGTAGTCGAAGGTCAGGTTGAGCAAGGCAAAGAAGCGACGGTGAAAGGCGGGATTACGGCGTCCCCTACCCTGCGCCTGGATAGTGGTACCAATAGGCCTCAACCGAATAACTTCTGCATCTGCCGGGGTGGATGGAACCAAAACCCCGCCAGACATCCTCAGCAAGGTCAGATCCACATCACCCCCTGCGGCTTATAACCACGGGGGGCCTATTGAGAATGCAGGAATTTCCACAGAAGCAAACTGCGGATAGATCTCGAATGTGTTGCTTGGTCATTGTCTGGGTCCTGTTGGTCATATAGTGCCAGGTGGTCTAGGTCTGGCATTGAGCCATGTTACGACTAAAGCTTGCCCACTTCTACATAACCGTCGCCCCCCACAAAAGGCCGATGAAAAGGACAAAATAATGTAGCACCACCGGGCACCTCCTTAGATATTAAAAACACCCTATTAACTTGATTAAAAAGCATACGCCAAATATTAATCAGTGAAAAATTATCCATATATTTTTTCTTAATCGACTTCACAGCCATAACTTTTTTGAGATAAGATACGCCTCGTTTGAGGCACCTTATTTATTAGC
>JBOFBS010000320.1:0-5435 GCA_051645725.1 Aeromonadaceae bacterium
AGGATCAGGATGCTTTTAAGGTCTGTACGTTTTGGCATGACTCTACCCTACTCCTTATGCGCGGTACTTCTTGATAAGCTCGATAAAATGGTCAAACAGGGGTGCCGCATCATGGGGCCCTGGGCTGGCTTCCGGATGCCCCTGGAAGCTGAACGCAGGCTTGTCGGTACGGTGAATCCCCTGCAATGAGCCATCAAACAGCGACTTGTGGGTCGCACGCAAGTTGGCTGGCAACGTGGCCTCATCAACCGCAAAACCGTGGTTTTGGCTGGTGATCATCACCACATTACGATCCAGATCCTTCACCGGGTGGTTCCCGCCGTGGTGACCGAATTTCATCTTGACTGTCTTGGCACCGGAGGCCAAACCGAGCAACTGGTGGCCCAGACAGATACCAAATACTGGGATCTCGGTCTTGAGGAATTCTTGAATGGCCGCGATGGCGTAATCACAAGGCGCAGGATCACCAGGACCGTTGGAGAGGAAGATCCCATCCGGATTCATGGCCAGGACCTCGGCAGCCGAGGTTTTAGCCGGCACGACGGTCAGACGGCAACCACGATCGGCCAGCATCCGCAGTATGTTGCGTTTGGCGCCGAAATCGTAAGCTACTACATGGAAGGGATACTCGGCTGGCTTGGTATGACCCTGCCCCAGCTTCCAGCTCCCCTCTGTCCACTCATAGGCCTCACTGACGGTCACTTCCTTCGCCAGGTCCATGCCCTTGAGACCAGGGAAGGCCTTAGCCTGCTCCAGTGCTTTGGCCTCGTCCAGAACCTTGCCAGTCATGATGCAGCCCGCCAACGCGCCCTTCTCACGCAAAATGCGCGTCAACTTGCGGGTATCGATATCGGCGATCCCTACCACATTCTGACGCTTCAGGTATTCAGAAAGGGTTTCTTCGGAACGGAAGTTGGATGCGATAAGGGGAAGATCACGAATGATGAGGCCTTGAGCATGAACGCTTGGGGATTCTTCGTCTTCGCTGTTGGTGCCGGTGTTGCCGATGTGAGGATAGGTGAGAGTAACAATTTGGCGGGAATAAGAGGGATCGGTGAGGATCTCCTGGTATCCCGTCATCGAGGTGTTAAAGACCACCTCACCAACGGAACAACCTTCAGCGCCAATCGATACGCCCTTGAATACCGTGCCATCTTCCAACACGAGTAAGGCAGAATGAGTCAAGACGACCTCCAATTTCGTGATTCCAGAGTGATTTTGCCGTCGAAAAGCCGTGAACACTTGATTTATTGCTATCAAGCACCCTATCCCGGGCAAATTGGGCGTATTTTACCTTAACGCCGATGCTTTTCAACCCCTAAAAACCACAATCAGAAAATTAATGCCAAATAAGTGCATAAAACACCATTTAGCAACTGGATCGCCCACTGGCAAAAATTGGAAAAATGACAAAAATGGAGTGTTTCTCGCTTAGGCTATCTATATGCATCTAAAAATGAAATGATAAAAACTATTATCATGATATATAAGGAAATATAATTATAAAAATAAACTAATAAAACAAAATAAAACCAGCATAAAGCATAAATTAATGGCAAAAACACAAATCAAGCCAGATTCGCATACATATGCGAAAAACGCATCGAGTGACTCGCCCTGCGCTACCGAGCCGCTCACCCCGTCACCACGAGTCATGGCGGCTATGAAAAACCGCCTTGCGGCGGTTTCATTCTCACTTCAACTGCAACACATCCTGCATGTCATACAAACCAGCAGGTTGGGCCGCCAACCAAACAGCGGCTCGAACCGCACCGTTGGCAAAAGTGAGGCGACTGGAAGCCTTATGGGTTATCTCTACCCGTTCACCGATATCAGCAAACATGACTGTGTGTTCGCCGACCAGATCGCCAGCCCGTATGGTAGCAAAACCTATGGTTTGGCGATCCCGCTCCCCCGTGATCCCCTCACGCCCATAGACGGCACACTGTTTGAGATCTCGTCCCAGCGTCTTGGCAACCACTTCCCCCATACTCAGCGCCGTACCTGAGGGGGCATCGACCTTGTGTCTGTGGTGCCCTTCGATGATCTCGATATCGGTATAATCCCCCATCACTCTGGCTGCTTGCTCCAACAACTTGAAGACCAGGTTCACACCTACGCTGTAGTTGGATGCAAAGACCACCCCCATCTGCTCGGCAGCCTGATTGATGGCTTGCTTGCCTTCCTCGGTAAAGCCTGTGGTGCCAATGACAATCTGCTTGCCATGTTCGCAGGCAAAAGCCAGATGCGCCAGGGTCGCCTCAGGGCGGGTAAAGTCTATGATAAGATCAAATTCATCTTTTACCTTGGCCAGATCATCTGTGATGGTGACACCCAGGGTACCAAGCCCATTGAGTTCGCCGACATCCAGCCCCAGCACCGCAGAGCCGGGGCGTTCCAGGGCCGCCGTCAGGCGCGCCTCCGGGTTGAGATTGATCGCCTCGACCAGCACCTTACCCATTCGGCCATTGCACCCCACCAAGGCAATGCGGACTTGATTTTCCATATCCATCCTTATCTTTTCATCATCTGTTTGTTACTCACTGGTTCACCTGCAGTGTAACCAGAGCCCCCCCTGTTTGAAAACCGGCCCTTGGAATCGCAGCCATAAAAAAGGCCGGAATCATCCGGCCTTATTAGAGCGGTTATCAAACGATATCCAGCAACTCCACTTCAAACACCAGAGTAGAGAAGGGAGGGATGGAGCCGGCACCGCGCTCACCGTAAGCCAGGTGATGAGGAATAGTCAGCTTCCACTTGGAGCCAACCGTCATCAGCTGCAGGGCTTCAACCCAACCGGCGATCACGCCCGTTACCGGGAACTCAGCAGGTTGACCACGCTTAACTGAACTGTCGAATACACGACCGTCCGGGAAGGTACCGTGGTAGTGAACACGCACCTTGTCGCTCTTGGCTGGCTTGGCGCCGGAGCCCGCAGTCAGCACTTCAAACTGCAGACCAGAATCGGTAACCGTCACCCCATCACGGGCGGCATTGCTGGCCAGATAGGCTTCACCTTCTGAACGAGCCGCGGCAGAGAGTTCACGCTCGGCCGCTTCGAGCTTGGCAGTGATCTCTTCAAATGCCTGCCCGATGGCTTCATGACTCACGGCAAACTCATTGCCCAACACCGCATCTTCGATGCCTTGTTTCACAGCAGCCAGATCCAACCCTTCAAAGGATTGTTGGGCCAGTTGGTCACCAATCTGACGGCCGATACCGTAACTGGCTTTTTGCTCTGTAGTGTTAAATTGGCTCATGAGTACTCCCATAAATTGCCCCAACCAGAGGGGCAAATAGTGATGCTAAGGCTGGGCATAATAACAGATTTATGGCTCGAACCCACCCCCTGTTCCGTCTTGAATGGTGAGTGTGCCCGCCTGTGAAGCCTTGTCGGTATCGCACCACATTAGAGGGCTCGCAGCATTCTGCGTTGTAAGTAGGTGGCCGCACCGGCGCCCTTGCTCTGCTGCTGGCCATCGTAGTAAAAACCATGGCTCAGATAGAAACGTTCGGCGCGCAGGTTATTGGCCAGCACCCAGAGTGACACCCTGCGAAACCCCTCATGCCGCATGTCCGCCATGGCCTGTCTGAGCAAGAGCGAGCCTATTCCCTGCCGCCAGAAGAAGGGATGTAAATATAAGGAGCGAAGCTGAGCCTCGCTAGTCGACTCGCCCAACCAGTAGACAAATCCAACCAAGGCACCGGCGTGCTCCGCCAGGAGCGTATGGCAGGGATGCTCCTGCATCCTTTGCTGCCACAGCGCGACCCTCTCCCCCTCGCTCCTGAGAGGGACACCCTCGGGCAGCAAACGCTTATAGGCTTGAGCCCAGCTCTCATGTTGCACCCGCGCTATCTCCGCAGCATCGGCAACCAGAGCGGGCCGCAAGGTTAGCTCTGGCATTGAGGTTTACGCCCCATACCGCGAGCCTTTTCATATATGGGCATGACACCTGGCAACTGAGCCTCAATCTCGGCGATACGCCGTTGATCAGAGGGGTGAGTGGAGAGCAATTCAGGCGTCTGCTTACCCTTGTTGGCCGCACTCATATTTTGCCAAAGCGACACAGCCTGGGCAGGATTGAATCCGGCCGCGGCCATCAACTGCAACCCCAATTGATCCGCCTCAGACTCCTGAACCCGACCGTAGGGGAGCAAGACCCCCACCTGTGCCCCCAGCCCCAGGGCCGCCATAGCAGGCTGCCGTACCGATGAGTCCCCCATCGCCATATCGGCAGCTGACAGCCCCAGATTGGTGAGTTGGGACTGTGAGAGGCGCTCATTGGAGTGTCGAGCCAGCACATGGGCAACCTCATGCCCTAACACGGCAGCCAGTTGATCTTGCCCCTTGGCCGCCTTAAACAAGCCGGTATAGACACCGATGCGGCCACCAGGCAACGCAAAGGCGTTGATCTGGTCAGAGTCGAACAAAACCACTTGCCACTGGGCGGCGCTATTTTGATAAGAGGCCGGAATTTCTCGCACCACTGCATCGGCCACACACTGCACATAGCGGGTCAGCACCTTGTTGCTGGAGATCTTCTGCTCTTTTTTCATCTGATCAAACGAGGCCAACCCCAGTTGCGCCACCTCATTATCATCAAACAGGATCAACTGCTTACGTCCCGTGGGTGAGGTAGCACAGGCTACCAATAGCGCAGCCGACAACCCGGCTAGAAACCACTTCTTCATCTTGCAACTCCCTTGACTAGACCTGCAAATAGTAATGCAGGCTCGATAGAGAACAAACAAAAACCAGGGTTTGGAGGACTAGCCTCGACAATTCAGTCAGATTGAACAGGTCAAGACCAGAACGCAGATAGTAAAATGCCAGTCGGTTTGCACAGACTGGCATCCTTGGGCGCAACATCACCTCAACAGCAGACTCACTTCACCGTGATACTTGCCAGCTTGTCAAAATAGTCCGGGAAGGTCTTTGAGGTACAATCCGGATCATTGATGGTCACTGGGGTATCACTCAAGGCCACCAGCGAGAAGCACATGGCAATGCGGTGATCGTTATAGGTGTCGATGGCCGCATGCTGCAGTTGTGCGGGGGGGGTCACCTCAATGAAATCCTCCCCTTCCACCACTTCGGCGCCCAGCTTGCGTAGCTCGGTCGCCATGGCAGTGAGGCGATCCGTCTCCTTGACCCGCCAGTTGTAGATATTGCGGATCACCGTCTTGCCCGTGGCAAAGAGCGCAGTGGTGGCGATGGTCATGGCCGCATCGGGGATGTGGTTCATATCCAGATCCACCCCTTGCAACTCACCCTGTTCGGCTTCGATGAAGTCATCACCCCAGGTGATCTTGCCTCCCATCTTCTCCAGCACATCGGCAAAGCGAATATCACCCTGGATACTGTGTTTACCAATTCCGGTGACACGCACCCGCCCCTTGATGACACCCGCTGCCAGGAAGTAGGAAGCGGAAGA
>JBOFBS010000321.1:0-3026 GCA_051645725.1 Aeromonadaceae bacterium
CCCCCTCGACAAAAATCATGTCGGCATCCGTATCACGTAGACGGGCCAACCCCTGACTCAAGACATCGAACTGAATAGGGATGCCGCACTCCTCGGAGGCGATATGGGGGGCAATATGGGGCTCAAAGCAGTAACCCACCACCTCATCATAAGCTTGTCCCACTGTGGCATTTTTCTGCAACATGACCACATCCTGATTGCAGAGCCCCTCTTCCATCAGATCACAGCCTGACGCCACAGGCTTGTAGGCCGCAGCCAACAGGTTGCGCTTAGACGCAGCTCGCAGCAAGGCGACCGTAGAGACAGTTTTACCCACTTCGGTATCAGTACCTGTGATGAAGAAGGTTTTAGTCATCGCATCAAAACTCCGTAGCAAACTTCGTAGCTCATCGGTAACAAACCGGTAGGCCCTTGCATTTTTCCATAGGCTTGCGCCAAAGCACGCAAACGCTGACGTCCACCCAACCCGGAAGCGCGAGCCCCAGTTACCTGATTGGCTCCAACCCCTTTGAGGCTCATGAGTAACTCATGCAACGATGCATAATGCAAGGTATGAGAACAATTCAGCCAATCAATTGAAGAAAAACCATGCTCCAAGCATAAGTATTGCAGTGTATGGTCACTAATAAAGGGATTTACATGCTCCAGGTGATCTACTTCACGCCAGGCTGACCGTAATTCGTGCAGGCTCTGGGTGCCCAGAGTGGCAAAGGCAAAAATCCCCCCCGGTCGCAGCACACGGTGAATTTCAGCCAGCGCCTGGGGCAGCGAAGCACACCACTGCAGAGCCAGGCTGGAAAAGATCAGATCCACACTGGCGTCCCGCAGAGGCAACTGCTCGGCATCACCACAGATCATCTGGGCGGCCTCTACCTTCTGCTGCGCCACGCGCAACATACCGGGAGCCAAGTCAAGCCCCAATAGAGTATCACAACGTTTGGCCAAGTCGGGTAAGAAAAAACCAGTACCACATCCCAAATCCACTCCCCGCTCAAACCGGCGCTCCGGCAAGCGAGAGAGCAGCTGGGCCCCCACCAACTGTTGCACTCGGGCAAGGCTATCGTAGTCACAGGCCGCCTTGCTGAAGCGTTCGGCCAGATCCTGTTTATCTACCGCCAAAGACCAATCACCCATCAGTCCCCCCTTTTACACTTCCGGCGTGGGCCAAGGCACTCAACAACTGATCAACATCAGACAGCGTGTGCGCGGCACTCAAGGTGATCCGCAAACGCGCCGAGCCAGCAGGCACGGTAGGCGGACGGATAGCCGTGACCCAGCACCCCATCTCGCGCAGGCGGCTTGCCATAAGAAGAGCCTCGTCGCTCTTGCCCACTAACAGTGGCTGGATAGCCGTCTGCGAAGGCATGAGCGCCAGCCCCAGTTCTGCGGCCCCGCGTTGAAATTGACCAATCAAACGCTGTAGATGCTGCCGTTCGGCATCAGCCTGCTGCACCCACCCCAGCGCCACCAGGGTGGCATGGGCCTGGGCGGCGGGCATATGGGTACTGTAGACATAATCCCGGGCAAAGTTGATGAGGTAATCAACAAGCTGGCGCGAGCCCGCCACAAACGAGCCCGCCGTGCCAAACGCCTTGCCAAAGGTGCCCACCACTATGTCGACCGAGGCGGGGTCAAGCCCCTGCTTATCCAGGGTGCCACGCCCCTGAGTGCCATGCACACCGAAACCGTGGGCATCATCGAGCATCAACCAGTTACCACTGCCCCGGCTTAGGGCCAGCAGCTCGGCACAGGGCGCCTCATCCCCATCCATGCTGAAGACCCCCTCGCTGACGATAAGCCCCTTGCCATCATCGAGCAGGCTCTGCAGGTGCGCCATGTCATTGTGACGAAATCGGCGCATCCTGGCCGGACTCAAGGCCCCCGCCTCCTGTAATGAGGCGTGATTGAGTCTGTCTTGCCACAAGGCATGTTTTTCATCCAGCAGTGCCTTGAGCAGTGCCTGGTTAGCAGCAAAACCGGTAGAGAAGAGCAGCACGGCCTCCACCCCCAACCAGGATGCCAGAGCCTCTTCGAGTGCGGCGTGGGCATCCGTGTAGCCCGTCACCAGGGGCGATGAGCCTGAGCCTGCGCCCCAGCGGGCCACTCCAACCTGCCAGGCGGCGATGATCTCGGGCGCAGTAGCCGCCCCCAGATAATCGTTGGAGGAGAAGTTAAGATACTCTCGCTCCCCCAGTTGGATGCGCGCCCCCTGAGGCGAAGCCAAGCGCTGCCGCTGGCGGAGCAACCCCTGTCCGGCCCGCTCATCCAGAGCTTGCTGCAGCGCAAAGGGAGAGCGTTCTTCCATCAACGGCTGTGCCATCACCTGCTCAGGCATCCGCACTTACCTTGGGCTTGCGAGGCTGAGTCGGATTACGTGGCTTAGAAGCATCATAGAAGAGTTCGCTCTCTTCACTCTGCTCCAGCACCGCCTCGCGAATGGCCTGCTCCTGCATCGCATCGGGCTTTTGCACCCGCTGCTCGGGGCGGATCCCCAGGCGCTTGAAGAGTTGCATATCGCTGTTCTCATCGGCATTTTTGGTCGTCAGCAGCTTGCAACCGTAGAAGATGGAGTTGGCCCCGGCCATGAAACAGAGCGCCTGCATCTGATCGTTCATCTTCTCACGCCCGGCAGAGAGGCGGACATGAGAAGCCGGCAGCATGATGCGGGCAACGGCTATGATGCGAATGAAATCAAATGGGTCGACATCCCCCTCATTTTCCAGCGGCGTCCCCTTCACCTTGACCAGCATGTTGATGGGCACAGACTCAGGCTGGGGGCTGAGATTGGCCAGTTGCACCAGCAGACCGGCTCTGTCATCGCTACTCTCCCCCATGCCTATGATGCCACCGGAGCAGATCTTCATCCCCGCATCACGCACATGCTGCAAGGTATCCAGGCGGTCTTGATAGGTACGGGTGGTGATGATGTCGCCATAAAACTCGGGCGAGGTATCCAGGTTGTGGTTGTAGTAATCCAGGCCCGCCCCGGCCAGCTGGCTTGCCTGATCGGCGGTGAGCATTCCCAG
>JBOFBS010000322.1:0-2099 GCA_051645725.1 Aeromonadaceae bacterium
GCTTGTTGTCGTCAGGCACACCTCTTTGCCAGGTGTCATCATGGGCTCAACCAAGAGAGGCTCCCATCTTGCCATCTGTGTTGAGATCGGCCCTTTGGTGTTGAGCAAAGCGCAATAGCTCCGGGAAGAAGGCTAAAAAGTCTGCCTCAAACGCACCATAGTGTGTCAGCAACTCCTCGCCGGCTCCTCGTAACGGGTTTTCTCTGCGTATCCTGTGTTGGGCTATGTTATCCAGGGCCCGACCAATGGCGGCACTTTCTTGATAGCTGGCTAGCCAATCGTGACGTCTCATCCGCTCCAGCATGGTCAACAGTTCGGAGGGGAGCCAAGGGGAAAAATCCGGGGTACACTCATAAAAGTGCTGGGTATAGTCGGCCAAGGTGTGTGAGGTGTAGCGATGCCACTGCCTGGCCAGAAAATGATCATAGAAGAGATCGACCATGATGCCGGCATAGCGACGGCGAGCAGAGGATACCCGGTTGCGGCTGGCCATGAAGCAGGGGTGTTGATCGGTATAGACATCAATGGCGCGATGCAATCTGACCCCCAGGGCCAGGTTGTGGGGCAGGTGGCCTGGCAGGGGGCCTTTGAAAAAGTCACCCAGTACCCCACCAACCATCATGGCCGGCTCTTCACCTGCTAATAAGATATGTGCCAGAAAATTCACATCCGCTCCCGAAGCTTGGCCATGCTGCCAACTTGTTGCTCAGCCTAACTAGCCGCACCTAAATTATCTACATAGACCAGGTAGCAGACGCGGGTAGGTTGTGAACCCCTGCTGGGGGGCCGTGAGGCTAGACCGCCTCCCCGTGGCGCCATGCGGCTGAAGCGCCGATCTCATCCTCAACCCTGTAGGAAATAGAGTGATCGTTACGTTTGGACGATCATACATGGGCTATGGCAGCTTGTCCTGCCCAGCTCGGCTCTGAGGTGGATGGGGTGGGATAAAAAAGAGCGAGCCCTTCGGCTCGCTCTGCTGATATCTACAGGATTCGTCCTGCGCCACGGCTTATTCCACTACAAAGCGGGCACCGAGGGGCTGAACCGGACGGTTGTTGGGGTGTCCCATCAACTTGGCAAACTGTTCGATCTGCTCCTTGGAGGCGGTCATCGGCTTCTTCAATACCAGCCAGCGTACCCCTTCGCTGCAAGGCGGCGTAGTGAGGGAGCCTGAGAAGCGGTAGTAGCTGTGATCGGATGGCAGCAGCTCGCTCACGTTGACACTCTTTTGCAGAGTGACGACATCTCCGGCCTTGGCTGGCATCTGTTGCCACAGCGTATTGAGCAGCGGGTTAGCCTTGCCCTCCTTGAACATCATGCCGATGACCGTCAAATTACCGCTCTTGTCGGCATGCACCAGATGCACTTCCAGCGGGTATTGCTTGCCCTGGATCAGGTTTTCGCTTGGAGCATGAAAGTGGAATTGTTTAAGGGTGAAGGGGGTGCCGTCTACCGTGATCTGGCTACCCTCGGCATAGCTCACCTGTATGGTGTGGCCATTGTTGGTGATCTGGTTGCCACCGGCCTGGTAGCTGAAGGGCAGTTTGGGCAGTTGGGCCTTGAAGCCCCCCTGAATGTCGATGGGGGACTGGTTACGCCCTGCGCCACAGGTGGCAAATTCCGGGCTTAGCTGAGCCCACTTGGCTGGGGCGACATCACCCTCATAGCCCCAGTGAGCCTGCTCGGTGGCACCTGCTGTCAGGCTAACTGCCAATGCAGCCACAGCGGCCAGTGCTTGAACTCCTTGTTTACGCATGAAAATCTCCCCAAAACCCAAAATAGATGTTCTCAATATTGTTCTGACTGGGCGGGTAAGCTTGCCATCCAGCCAGGCTTGCTTGGGCAACACTGCCCATACCATCTGCCTGCTGCTCCTCACGCCATCTATATGAGATGACAAGAGGTGAAGAGGCGGTTCATCCTGCCATCGGGTCACTTGGCTGTGATTGTCTTAGATCAAGTTGAGCCGATAAGACGCTCGCCATATAAGGCATGGCGAGCTCTTATCCGGGGATCAGCAGTGATCCTGTTGGCAACTGGGCAGGGTGTCCAGAAACTGTTCCGGAGGTTGGAAACCATCTATCCGGCCCAGCGGGGCT
>JBOFBS010000323.1:0-10440 GCA_051645725.1 Aeromonadaceae bacterium
CGGTTCCCGTTTTGTTTTAGTGGTTGCGGACATCGGGGATATCTTGACGCCGACTCGCCGTAAATCCGTCCCTGGAGGCTCGAAGGCATCCTCCCTGATGCCTACGGTCGGCTTTCAAGCTATCCCCGTCGCCAGGTCATCTCTTTACGCACGCCATTGCTGGGGTAGCCTCAGGCGATCTGCGCCTTCATCTTCTCGGCGCGGCCGCGCAGCCACTCCAGGGTCAACAGCATCACCACAGAGGTGAGGATGAGCAAGGTCGCGGCGGCGGCTATGGTGGGGCTGATATTTTCCCGTATGCCGCTGAACATCACCCGCGGCAGCGTCGCCTGCTCGGGGCCCGCCAGATAGAGGGTCACCACCACCTCGTCGAAACTGGTGGCAAAGGCAAACAGGGCGCCGGAGATCATGCCAGGGGCAATCAGCGGCAGGGTCACCCGGAAGAAGGTGAGTACCGGTGAGGCCCCCAGGCTGGCGGCGGCGCGGCTCAGGTTCTGGTTATACCCCTGCAGCGTGGCAGTCACAGTGATGATGACAAAGGGGATGCCCAGCGCGGCATGAACCAGGATCAGCGACAGATAGCTGTTGGCCAGCCCCAGTGGCGCAAAGAAGAGATAGGAGGAGACCCCCACTATCACCACGGGCACCACCATGGGCGAGATAAGCAGGCTGGTGAGCAGTCCCTTGCCGGGGAAGCTGGCGCGGGTCAGGCCAATGGAGGCCAGGGTGCCGAAGAACATGGCCACCATGGTCGCCGCCGGAGAGACGATCAGGCTGTTGCGCAGGGCGCGCATCCACTCAGCTGAAGAGAAGAAGGTCTCGTACCAGCGCATCGAGAAGCCCTGCAGCGGGTAGACCAGAAAGGCTCCACTGTTGAAGGAGAGCGGTATGATGACCAGTACCGGCAGCATCAGGAACAGCAGGATCAAACCGCAGAGCAGACGATGGCTCCAGTACCAGGTACGGTCAATGCCAGAGGCGTAGGGTTGCAGCATAACGGCTCCTTGGTTAGCCCAGTTTCAGGCGGTCAGCACCGACCAGCCAGTTGTAGACGATATAGAGCAGCAGGGTAGCGAGCAGCAGCAGACCGCCCAGCGCCGTGGCCATACCCCAGTTGATGGTGGTGTTGGTGTAGAAGGCGACGAAGTAGCTCACCATCTGATCGTTCGGGCTACCCAGCAATGCCGGAGTGATGTAGTAGCCGATGGAGAGGATGAAGACCAGCAGACACCCCGCCCCCACACCGGCGTAAGTCTGGGGAAAGTAGACCCGCCAGAAGCTGGCGATGGGCGAGCAGCCCAAGGAGATGGCGGCGCGCTGATAGCTGTTGGGGATGCTCTTCATCACGCTATAGAGCGGCAGCACCATGAAGGGCAGCATGATGTGCACCATGGAGATGTAGACGCCGATGCGGTTGAAGACCAGCTGCAGCGGTGTGTCGATGAGGCCAATCCCCATCAGGAACTGGTTGATCAGGCCATTGGATTGCAGCAGCACTATCCAGGCGGCGATCCGCACCAGCACCGAGGTCCAGAACGGCAGCAGTACCAGTATCATCAGCAGGTTGGCCTTGCGTTCCGGCAGGGTGGCCAGCAGGTAGGCCAGTGGATAGGCCAGCAGCAGACAGCAGGCTGTGATGACCAGGCTCATCCAGAAGGTGCGGATAAAGACATTCTGGTAGATGGCCTGATCTTCGCTCACCTTGACGACCTGCCCGGCATTGTCCCGTTGCAGATCGATGGAGGAGAGCAGGTAGGCATCGGTATAGGGAGAGCTGTTGCGCGCTATGGCCTGCCAGTAGGGCAGATCTCCCCAGCGCGGGTCCAGCTCGACCATAGCCTCCTGCCAGGATGCCGGAGCCGGATCGAAGGGCAGACCATCGGCCGTGTTATTGAGCAGGCTGCGATAACCCGAGATCTCGCTATTGAGTCGCTTACCCAGGTTGCCCAGCTTGTCGGCCTCACTGGCGGCGGCTATCTCCTCGGCCAGGAAGTGAAAGGTGGCATCATCGGGCAGGCTCTTGCCATCCCAGTTGGCCAGGGCGCGGCTGGTCTCGGGTAGCAGGGCCGCCACATCCGGGTTCTCTATGCTTTTTTTCAGCATCAGTCCCATGGGCAACAGGAAGATCAGCAGCAGAAACAGCACCAGAGGGGCGATGAGGGCCAGAGACTTGATCCGGTTGCGGCGCTCCGCCCGGTATAGCTGCTGTTGCAGCTTGCTGGTGTCAACCGACGAGAGGGGGCCGGTGGGGGTGGCAATCGTTGCACTCATAGGCATCATCCTGATCGGAAAGGGAGGAGGTCGGGGCCTGGGCTCCCGACCGATATGAGAAGAAGAGGATTACTTGGCGGCCCAGGCGTTGAAGCGACGCTCCAGCTCCTCGCCATGATCCAGCCAGAAGGTGGGGTCGATGGCGGCGGCCAGCTTGATGTTCTGCTCGGAAGAGGGCAGCACACTGGCCAGATCGGCAGAGACCAGTTCATTGGCGCTCTTGCGGGTCGGACCGTAGGGAATGAGGGTGGAGTAGGCAACCTGGCGCTCAGGCAACAGGGTGGAGGCGATAAACTTCATGGCCTCGGCCTTGTTGGGTGTCCCCTTGGGAATGACCCAGTACTCCATCTCGTAGAGGCCGCCGTTCCAGACTATCTCCAGATCCTTGTTGCCCTCGTTGCGGGCATTGGTGATACGGCCGTTATAGGCGGCACTCATCACCACATCACCCGAGATGAGGTATTGGGGAGCCTGAGCACCCGCCTCCCACCACTGGATATTGGGCTTGAGTTCATCCAGCTTCTTGAAGGCACGATCCACCCCGGCCGGCGTCGCCAGCACGCTGTAGATATCCTTGGCAGCCACCCCATCGGCCAGCAGGGCGGCTTCGAGGGTGTACTTGGCGGTCTTGCGCATGCCGCGCTTGCCCGGGTTCGTCTTCACATCCCAGAAATCGACCCAGGAGGTGGGAGCTGTGGTGACCTTCTTGCTGTTATAAGCAAATACAGTGGAGTAGACGAAGAAACCGACACCACACTTGCTGGCGGCACCAGGCAGCAATTCGGACTTCTTGCCGATGATCTTGTAATCGAGTTTTTCAAAGAAACCCTCGTCACAGCCACGGGTTACTTCGGAAGATTCCACCTCCACCACATCCCAGGAGACACTCTTGGTTTCCACCATGGCCTTTAACTTGGCCATTTCACCGTTATATTCACCGGCAATGACATTCACACCGGTATCTTTGGTGAAAGGCTGATAATACGCCTTGGTCTGGGCATCCTTATTGGCGCCACCAAATGAGATGACGGAAATTTCTTTGGCCTGCACACCCAGTGAAGCAATGGCGAGCGCACTCATTAACAAGCGAGATTGATATTTCATGATACATTCCTTGATAGACAGAAGTTAATCCATAACATCCAGAGCGCGGGTATATTCCCGTTGCCAACCGATATTGAGCTCGTCACCAAACTTGATATTGCTATCAAACTGACCAGCAGGGATTTTTACAACAAAATGGTCCGAGCCACAGGTATCGAGACACAGACGGATATGGTCGCCCAGATAGACGAACTCCTTGATCCGGCCACTCACCAGGTTGTCGCAGCTCTTGGCGGCTTCACCCAGCAGAATGCGCTCCGGACGCACCGAGACTGTGGTCGCCTCACCCACGGCACCGATATTGATGGCCAGCGCCTTGAGCTGGGTGCCATCGGCCAGTTTCACCTCGCAATGGTCACCCTCTATGCGGGTTATGGTGCCGTGGATCTGGTTATTCTCGCCGATAAACTGGGCGACAAAGGCGGTCTTGGGCTCCTCGTAGAGCACCTTGGGGGCATCGATCTGCTGTATCTCCCCCTTGTGGAAGACTGCCACCCGATCAGACATGGTGAGAGCTTCGGACTGATCATGGGTCACATAGACTATGGTCAGACCAAACTTCTCATGTAACTGTTTGATCTCCATCTGCATATGCTCGCGCAGCTGCTTATCCAGCGCGCCAAGCGGCTCATCCATCAGCACCAGACGCGGCTCGAAGACCAGGGCTCGGGCCAGGGCCACCCGCTGCTGCTGGCCGCCGGAGAGCTGGCTGGGATAGCGGTGGGCTATGTCACCCATCTTGATCATGCCAAGGGCATTGGTGACCCGCTCCTCGATATCACTCTTGGCCAGACGGCGCACCGTCAGCGGGAACGCCACATTCTCGGCCACCGTCATATGGGGAAAGAGGGCATAATTCTGGAACACCATGCCGATATCCCGCTTATGGGGCGGCAGCTGGTTCAATACTTTACCGCCCAGAGTGATCTTGCCGCTGGTGGAGGTTTCAAACCCGGCCAGCATCATCAGACTGGTGGTTTTACCCGAGCCACTGGGGCCCAGCAGGGTCAGAAACTCTCCCCGGTAAATATCCAGATTCAGATCTTTGACAATTAAATTTTTGCCATCATAGCTTTTCTGAATACTTTCAAACTGCACGAATGGTATTTGCTGCTTCATAGGGCTCTCTTACACCATATTAATAATGATGTTAAAAATGGTGGCCGGAATTAATTTAGTTCAAATTAAATAACCAGGAGATTGTTTAATCTGCTCTTCTTCGTCGGCTAGGCCAGTTGAGCTCACTATAAAGGTGGGGATTCAGATCTATAAATGGCAGCGTTTTAATGTTTACGTTGAAAGTAACCAAACTATTTCTGCACGATTTTTCTTGTTTTAGCGGAGGGAGAATGGGATAGTTGAAGGTTTTTATTGGCGCCGAGGAGATTATTTCCCCCTCTGCTTGATACTATACCGCTTAATTATCCCAAATGTGTAGCCCCATCATGGATATTTTGGTGCAAGTTGGTGCATTTTTTAATTTATTCGGCAATGAAACTTGGTGCAGTTGACTATATTGACCAAATGATGGCGTCATATGGAGATTAACACGCCCATCAAGGTGCTTCTACTCGATAGGAGGGTTGCCAATCCAGTTCTATCGGCAGCAAACCTGAAGCGGCCTGCCACTGCCAGCAGGGGATCTCTCTGACCTGAGGGCCATAAAGGGCCAGAGCACATTGCGGCAGGGTTGCTGTCCTGACATGCCCCGGAGCCACCTCAGCGGTTAGTAGACGCCGCTCGGCAGGCAGCAACTGCAACCTGGACAACCCAGCCAAACCACGACCACTGGCCTTGAGTATGGCCTCACGCAGGGTCCAGAGCTGGTAAAATGCCACCAACCCATCCTCCTCACTGGCCAGCCAAGCCTGCTCATCCGGGCTCAGAAGCGACTCAAGCAAGCGCTGCAGGTTACGCCTGGGGCGATACTGCTCTATGTCCAGCCCCAGAGGGCCAGAGCCGAGCACCAAGGCCAGCGTCTCACCGCTATGACTAAGGCTGAAGTCTGGCAGACCCGGATCGGTAAAACTGGGCCGGCCATGCTCACCCAGAACCAGTTCCGGGCAAGCGGCCACACCGTAGAGCTGAGCCAACCCCACTGCCAGCAGGTAGCGCCCGGCCAGGTAACTCTGCCGTCTGGCTGGCGCCATCCCCTGGGCTCGCGCCAGGGTGGCAGCATCCAACTGAGCCACAGGCAAGGTATCGGCATCCGCCAGACGCAACAGCAGCAGGTGGGTCTCCATTACCGCGCTCCAGCCCGCCAGAAGAGGCGTGGATGGGGGTTATTGATAGTGTGATTGATATCCGAGCTCACTCAACTCCCCCTAACGGGTTCAATCTGCAGTGTACGGCGTATCCTGTCCGGCAAGAGCGGCAAGAGTATCTCCGCCAGCTTGGCGATGGCATCCGGATGACAGACGACAGCCCCATCCTCCGCCTGGCACTCCAGATACCCCTCGCGTCTGAGCGTCTGCAGCAGAGTCGCAAACAGACTCTTGTCGCTGAATTCGGGCGCATGAATGCCGTGCAGCGTTCCCAGGCGTACCGCCAGCATCTGACAATCTGACTCCAGCTGCGCCAGTGTAATGGCGGGTTGCTGCTGGATCTGACTCAAGGTGATGGCATAGCGCTGCAAGGTCTCCTGAATGCTTTGGGCCAGCAACAACAGACGCATCTGCTCGGTCGGCCGCACCCAGTACCCCTGCTGCCGCACCTCGATCAGTTGCAGCTCGACCAGAGCCTGGAGAATGGTCTCCACCTCGGTGGAGAGCGCAGAGACCTCAAACCGCAGGAAGAGCTCGCTCTTGAGTAACGGATAGAGGCGCAGACAGTGATCCAGCAGGGTGGCTTTATCCAGCCCCTCGTTGCGCTCTATCAGACTGGCCACCAGACTCGGCAGGGCGAAGAGGTGCAGAATGTTGTTACGGTAGAAGGTCATCAGGATCGCCTGGTAACGATCCATTGTGATGATCTGCCCCAACCTGTCTTCCACTACCTGGAACTTGTTGAGCTCCAGCGCCTGGGCCAGCAGCTGCTCGGCGCCTATACTGGGCACTGTGCTATGCCGACTATAGGGGGCTCGCCTTAGCAGCTCGGTATAGAGATGGATCTGGGCTTGCAACTCCTCACGCGGCAGCGCCTGTTTCTCGGTAGCCAAGAGGGCCATGGCGCTCAGCGTCAGGCCATTCACCGCCGCCGCACTGTTGATGCGTGTCATCAACTGATTGGCCAGCTTATCCACAGTCGGCGCCAACCACTCAGGCTTGTGCTGACCACTAGGATCCAGATCGGCTCGCCACTCGGGCACCTCCTGCTGCAGGAAGTGATGCAGCGTCAGGGGCTCACCAAAGTTGACGAAGCTGCGACCAAAATTGCGCAACTTGCCCAGTATCCCCAGCACCTGCCAGAAGTTCTCCTTCTCTTTGCGACTCCCCTTGAGCTCCTTGAGGTAGGTGTTAACCTCCATCACATGCTCATACCCCAGATAGACGGGGACAAAGGTGAGCGGTCGATTGATACCGCGCAACTGAGCCTGCAGTGTCATGGCGATCATGCCGGTCTTGGGCTGCAACAGGCGCCCGGTACGGGAGCGTCCGCCTTCGGTGAAATACTCCACCGCATAGCCCCGGGCAAAGAGCTGGTTCAGGTATTCGCGAAATACCGTGCTATAGAGCTTGTCGCCCTTGAAGCTACGGCGCAGGAAAAAGGCGCCACCGTGGCGAAACAGCGGGCCTGCTGGCCAGAAGTTAAGGTTGATGCCGGCCGCTATGTGCGGCGGCACCATGCCCTGATGGTAAATCACATAGGAGAGCAGCAGATAATCCATGTGGCTGCGATGACAGGGCATGTAGATGATCTCATGCCCCTCGCGCGCCAGACGCCGTACCGCTTCAGCGCCATGCACAGAGATGCCGCGATAGAGTTTGTGCCACAACCAGCCCAGCAGATTGTCGCCGATACGGATCAAGCGATAGGAAAAATCAGAGGCCATCTCATCCAGATAATCATGAGCCCGCTTGCGCATCAGCTCCTCATCCACCCCTTCGGCCATGGCCTGGGCCTGGATGGCCTGCACTATCACCTCACTGCGCAGCAACTGGCGGAACAACTGCTCACGAACCGGCAGCTTGGGCCCCTTGGCCGCCTGACGCTGACGGCTAAAGTGGATCCGTGCCACCCGAGCCAGTTTATGTGCCACGCTCTCGTCCGTCCCCAGCTCATCGACCAGAGCGCGTAACGAGACGGGCGTCGAGAAGCGCACTCGGTTCTCACGACCATGCAGCAGGACGGTCAGGGCCTTGCGCAATGGATTCGGTACGCGCGGAGGCGGCTGCAGACGCTGCTGCTCACGCCCTGGCGCCCGCTGCCACAGAAGCGTAACCGGCAGAAGCTGGACATCGAGAGCCGGGTCGAGTTGATGCAAAGTGAGCCACTGCTGGAAAGTCGCCAGCTTGGGCTCCTCCCTGTGCTTGAGCCCAAATGGCAAGGGGGGGCGATCCAGACAGACATAACGGGGGCAGCTCTGCCCTTGCCACTGCAACGGTGTAAAAGGACTGGGCAAGCCTAATTCGGCGGCACAGAGTTCGAGGGTCAAGAGATCGCTCAACGACTCCGTACTCAAGGCATAAACGATAGGCCGGGTCAGATCGAGCTGCAGTTGGGTGATCGGATCGTCCGGCAGGCTAGTATGGTTAACCAAGAAGCGAACCGGCAGGCGGCACAGGCTACGAGCCAGAGCAGAGCCGAAGGACATGGGAGAGGATCCTCACAAATTAATACCGCGCCAGCATAGCAAAACTGGCCCGACTTGTCCTGAAGCCCCATTGCCCGAAAAAATGATCTCGATAGAAAAGCAAAGAGTCCGCTCTCATCCTTGTCAGTTAAGCGGTTCGGGCAAGCCGACTTCGCGCACTGACTTGCATTAGAGAGCCAGCTCCCACGCTGCAGATTTTTTACTCTCTTTTAGGGGGTCAACCTTGCGATCTGCTGATGCCTGTATATACTCACAGTAATCTGTATAAATAAACAGGCGACTATTATGAAACTTCTGACTCCCCGGCAGACCGAAGTCCTGGAACTCATCAAAGAGTGCATGCAGCAAACCGGCATGCCTCCGACTCGGGCCGAAATAGCCATGCGCTTGGGCTTCAAGTCCGCCAATGCCGCCGAAGAGCATCTCAAGGCTCTCGCCCGGAAAGGAGTGATCCATATCATGCCGGGCACCTCCCGCGGCATCCAGTTGCTGCAGCATGACGAACCCTCCCAGGAGGAGCTGGGGCTGCCGCTGATTGGCCGTGTCGCAGCGGGTGAGCCGATACTGGCGCAGGAGCATGTGGAAACCCACTACCAGATAGACCCTGGCATGTTTCATCCTCACGCCGACTTCCTGCTGCGTGTGCACGGCATGAGTATGAAAAACATCGGCATACTGGATGGCGACCTGCTGGCCGTACATAAAACCACACATGTGCGCAACGGCCAGGTCATAGTGGCTCGCGTGGGTGATGATGAAGTCACGGTAAAGCGCTTCGAGCGCAAGGGTAACCAGGTACGGCTGCTACCCGAAAACGAGGAGCTGGAACCCATCCTGGTCGATCTCACCGAGCAGAGCCTGAATGTCGAGGGGCTGGCCGTGGGTGTGATCCGCAACTGTGACTGGCACTAAGATTCCCCCCACCGCCCCTGATTACGCATAGCGTGGCGCAAACAGAGCGAGCCAGCTTTCTCAGCAAGCAGGCTCGCTCAGTCGCCATGCCCATGGCTCAGAAGCCCCCGGCATAACCGGATGCAGGTGCGCTACACGGCGCCTGCGTATCCCAGCTGCCGCCAGCTCTCATACACAAACACAGCCACTGCATTGGAAAGGTTCATGCTGCGGCTCTGTGGCAACATAGGTAGGCGCAAGCGTTGCTCAGGGGGCAGGCTCTCGATCACCTCCAGCGGCAGGCCGCGTGTCTCCGGGCCAAAGAGCAACACATCGCCAGCCTGAAAGCTGACATCCGATGGCGACTGCTTCCCCTTGGTCGTACAAGCGAAGACTCTGGGATGTCCCAACTGCTGCAGACAGGTGGCCAGATCCGGATGGCGTTGCACCTCTGCAAACTCGTGATAATCCAGCCCGGCTCGTCGCACACGCTTATCATCCCAGGCAAAGCCCAATGGTTCGATGAGATGCAGCTTGTAGCCTGTGTTGGCACAAAGGCGAATAATGTTGCCAGTGTTAGGCGGGATCTCGGGCTGAAACAGCACTATATGCAGCATGGTGGCTCCTCGGCCTGTCTGGGGGGCGCTAGAATAACCAAGCCTGCGGCAACAGGGAATATCTCCCCGAGCTCGAGTAACGCAAGATGGTTTGTCCTATCTGATGATGCGGGTATGATGGAGCCCTTCTGTTGATTTGTCGATGCGGAGCATCGGCTGGTTTGTCGAGGATGACACTGTGACCCAAGCCTCCTACTCCCGCCTGGTAACTATGGCCGGGCTGGCCTCCACCGCTACGGCCGGTGTATTAATCCTCGCCAAACTGAGTGCCTGGCTGCTCACCGGCTCCTCCAGTATGCTCGCCTCGCTGACGGACTCGCTGATGGATATCAGCGCCTCGATCATCAATCTGCTGGCTATCCGTTACGCTCTGGTCCCTGCCGATGATGATCACAGCTTCGGTCACGGCAAGGCGGAGTCCCTCGCCAGTCTGGCCCAAGCGGCCTTCATCACAGGCTCGGCCGTGGTACTGGTCATGAACGGCTTCTCCCGCATGGTCACTCCGGAACCCATGCGGCATCTGGATCTCGGTCTCTGGGTCACACTGGGTGCCCTGGCACTGACCGCTCTTCTCGTGCTCTTTCAAAGCTATGTGGTCAAATATACCGGTAGCCAAGCGATCAAGGCCGACAGACTACACTACCAATCTGATCTGTTGCTCAACGCGGGTGTCCTGCTCGCGCTGGCCCTCTCCTGGTATGGCTGGCTCTGGGCCGATGGCTTGTGCGCCATCCTGCTGGGGCTCTATATTCTGCGCAGCGCCCTGCAGATAGGCTATGAAGCCGTACAGACGCTGCTCGATCG
>JBOFBS010000324.1:0-5787 GCA_051645725.1 Aeromonadaceae bacterium
ACAACTGGCCATTGAGGCGTATGGCGAGTTTTCGCCCTTCGCATCTAACTCTACCATTCGGGGGAGGGAGCAGAATCGAAAGGTCGTGATTGCTGTTTCACGTTACTCCTATGTACCTAAGGCCTTGCCTGTTTTTGCCGATGGGCCAAGCGATGCTCTGCCTGCTGGTAACTCGGAGGAGATACCGAATTTGGATGATTATGGTGTTATCCAGTTGCCTGATGGTCGTTTCAAGTTGAAGAAGACAGGAACCAATCCGTGATTGTATGGACCATTGCAAATCAAAAGGGTGGTGTGGGTAAGACTACCACTGTGGTTACCTTGGCCGGCCATCTGGCTGCTCAAGGTAAACGAGTGTTGTTAATAGACACAGATCCCCATGCCTCACTTACCAGCTATCTCAACTACGATTCGGATCTTCTCGATGGGACCTTGTTTGATCTGTTTGAGACGGTTGCTCCGACGAGATTGCAGGTTGAGCGCGTGACGCTACATACGCAATTTAACAATATAAGCCTCATTCCTGCTTCTATCGCACTGGCAACATTGGATCGGACCTTGGGTGGACGAGATGGGATGGGACTTATCCTGCGTACTGCCCTGGCCAGTGTTCAGGAGCAATATGATGTGGTGTTGATCGATTGCCCTCCCGTTCTAGGTGTCATGATGGTCAATGCCCTGGCAGCCAGCTCACGGGTGCTGGTTCCTGTGCAGACAGAGTTTTTAGCACTGAAGGGGTTGGAGCGTATGGTCAAGACCTTCGAGATGATGCAGGGTAATACGACTCAATCCTTTAATTATCTCATAGTCCCGACCATGTTTGATAAGCGAACCCGTGCCTCTTTACAGACGCTGGCCGAGATTAAGGAGTTGTATGGTGCTCGGGTCTGGAACTCGGTGATCCCCATAGATACCAAGTTCAGGGATGCCAGCCATCTGCATATTCCTCCGTCAATTTTCGCGCCTGAGAGTCGGGGAAGCTATGCTTATCTTGAGTTGTTAAATACCTTGCTGGCATTGGATAGTGAAGCCGAAGGAGCCACAAGATGAGCCAGTCTTCACAATTCAAAGCAATGGATAGTTACTTTTCAGCGTTGCTTTCCGAGCCGGGTAAGGCACCAGCCGAACCACAATCTACGGCTCCTGTATTCGCCGAGCCAGCCGCACAACAGGAAAAGCTGGCGGAGTTACTGGCCAGTGTTGAGCCTGAGGTTGCGGTTACCACCCAATCAGTACAAAGCGTTACCCCACACCCAGGCCTTGCTCATGGTGTACTCAAGGCACCAGAACCACCTGCTCCCCCCAAGTGGCAGAACATTGTTACTGAACGCGAATTTCAGGCGTTGTTTTTCATCGTGTCAGGCGTGACATTCGCCGTGCCGTTGACTGAATTGGGCGGTATTCACCAATTGGCCAAAATTAATACCCTGTTTGGCAAGCCAGACTGGTTTGCAGGCGTCATGACACAGCGTGAAAGTCAGCTTAATGTGGTGGATACTACGCGCTGGATCATGCCAGGCAAGCAGAGTCCTGAGCCTTATAACTATCTTGTCATGCTGGGCAACTCAGTTTGGGGCCTAGCCTGTCATCAGCTGATTGGTACCGAATTATTGCACAGAGATCGTATCCAGTGGCGCAGCAGTGCGGGGCATAGGCCCTGGTTGGCCGGTATGGTCAAAGAAAAGATGTGTGCCTTGCTCCATGTTCAGGAGTTGCTCACACTACTGGAACGCGGTGTAAATATTGATGGCTGCTAACATCGCTCTTGTGCCAGTTTATTGCTAGTTTTAGTGTCAGGACGCCAGAAATTAAGGAAACCAACATGAGTCATAAACGTAACGTGGCGCAGAACATTGCTGAAGATGAAGTCCTTCAGTGGGTGACATTCCAGCTGGACAAGGAAACCTACGGTATCAATGTGATGCAGGTGCAGGAGGTTTTGCGCTACACCGAGATAGCCCCTGTGCCAGGTGCCCCTGACTATGTGTTAGGTATTATCAATTTGCGTGGCAATGTGGTGACCGTCATCGATACCCGCTCACGCTTTGGCTTGCCCCCTGCTGAAGTCAGCGATAACTCGAGAATCGTGATCATCGAAGCAGAGAAGCAGGTGATTGGTATTCTGGTGGATAGTGTGGCCGAGGTTGTTTATCTGCGCTCGACTGAGATAGATGCGGCACCAAGTGTGGGAACCGAAGAGAGCGCCAAGTTCATCCAGGGGGTGAGCAATCGTGATGGGGAGCTGCTGATCTTGGTCGACCTCAACAAGCTGTTAAGCGACGAAGAGTGGGATGAGCTGAATCTGCTCTGATGATGAACTACACACTGATCACTTTGCTGATGTCTGGCGTAGCACTCGTGTTGGGAGTGCTCGCCTTATTCTGGGTGTGGCTCTTGAGCGCCAGGCAGCAGCGCAAGATGCAGGCAATGGAGTTGTTACTCAAAGAGTTGCTGAAGGCCAGAGATAGTGCCCGTAAACAACTCAATGAATTGCACACCAGCGCCCTTGGGGTTGGACAACGAATCGGTGAGTTAGAAAAGGGCATACTCACGGTTGCCGAACGTCAGCAGGAGTTGGTGCAACAGGATCCAGATGGTCGACTCTACAGCCGAGCAGCCAAAATGGTGGAACTGGGCGCCGGTTTGGAGGAGGTTATGGCTGAGTGCGAGATTCCCAAGGCCGAGGCCGAACTGCTCATCTCGTTGCGAAGCGTTAAACAGCGACCATGACCTCTTCATGAGCTGTGACAATAGATAAAAAAAGAAGGCGCAGCCTTCTTTTTTTATTTCTGAAGCCGTGTCGATGAGTCAGATTTCTGTGTCAATCGCCTGACTACCATCTGGTCTGCGCCATTGATCTGGATATTTACCCTGTAGCAGATATGAGTAGGAGAGGATCTCTGCAATGACGACAAAGAGAGCGGGCGGAATCGACTCGCCTTCATTCAGGGAGGCTAAACGCTGGAGCAGAGCCGGATCCTGATGAACATACAGCCCCTCTTTTTCTGCCATGGCCAATATCTGCTCGGCAAATGAGCCTTCACCTTTGCTACTGATGTGGGGAGCCTTGGTGCCATCATAACTCAAGGCTATCGCGCGATTTATCTCATCTTCACTCACTGTCTGTTCCCTATATATGAATGGAGAGCCCATCTCCACCATCGCTGTTTGCAGCCTGCGGCGGGGGCGTGATTTTTCCCTGGCGACAACCCATGGCCGTTGGCGTTAATCCCAGCTCTCTAAAACGACTCTCCAGTTGAGGCAGTGTCTGTTTGACACGATCCACGGTTGCCAACTTTTCAGCCGTTACCTGCAACTGAATGTCTGGTATGTCCAGGCAGGCACGCACTTGTACCGCACCTAGCCCTGCTGGCTCCAGATAAAAATTGAGACTCCACTGATAGGGATTCTGTTTTCCTGGGCTTCGTTGCCAGGTGAGTGATCCCTCTCGACCACCCGGATGCAAAGAGGGGAGCGGTATGTAATTGGGGAGCGGTTGCTGAGGGTCGGCTTGTTGCTGCAGTCGATCAACTTGACCCAGAAAGTGGCTAGTCAATCTTCCCAAGGTTTGTACTGTCTCATCAGCGGCCATATTTTGCAGTGACAAGCTAAGTTGCTGTGAAATATGTTGTTGCTGGACCTCATCCAGTTTGCCTTGTAGGCCGAAACGTATGGCCAGCAGGGTTACCCCCCATTGGCGCATGGCTCGACCCATTGAGCTTGTATCGCCTATGGGGGCACGAAGAAATTGGATCCACTCACGAACAGCCAGCTCTGAGGTTAGAGGTTGTTGCAGCAGAGCTGACAGCTGTAATAGCAGGGGGCGAAGAGGGGACGGAAGTGAGGTATTGGTCACTTGCTGTTGTAGCTGGTGAGTAAATTCACCAAATGGTTGAGAGAGTACTGCAGTAACAAGCTCAGCGTGACTCAGCGCAGGGGGCATGCCGACAGGCAGAGCATGCTTTGCCACGCCTGAGTCACCCCACTTAGCGTCGGGGGCCATGACACCATGATGCTTGGCCGGTACCTGTGTTGTTGCTTGAGGTGGGGTTTCGCTCTGAGTTTTTGAATTGGCCGTCAGCAAGGAGGCGTAGTGGGGGATTGGCGGTTTACCTGGTTGGGGGGCAAGGCCATTGCTGCTGGCGATTTTGGGCTGAGTCGTCTGCCCTGATGAGGTGAGCGAGTCATCACTGCCTTGTCCCTCCTCATGCCCGGGGAGCGGGATGGCGACAGTGCCGGCCTTGGACGGCATGAGAGCATGAGTCGCAAGAGCGGGTTGTGACGTGGGGAGGGGCTGGCTGCTTGCGGTGGCGGCGCTCGTGTTGGTTGCCTGGGGCTGTGTGTCGCTGCTCTGTTTACCGGCCAGCCAGCTAGGTGCGATTCGAGTCAGTGCCGCTGTGATTTTCTCTTTGAGTTCACTACCGGTTGTGGTTTTTCCGGGGGCGTCGAGGTCCGGTGGCGCGCTCTGTGATGGGGTTGGTCGGGCTGCCGTGCTGAGTTTATCTGCAGGCACAGAGCTTAATTCACCGGTTATTTGAGAAGCATCGGTAGTGGGGGCGGTGCTCTGGGTGACGGGAACCGCGGCCCTAGCCAGCAGTTGCAGCGTCTCTTTGGTCAGCAACTGAAGTTGAGCCTGGCCGCGCTTATCGTTCAGCAGGGCTATGCTGGGTAAGGCAATCTCTACCTGTAGCAGTTGAGTCTTGAGTGGCTGATGGCCACTACTCTGCAGGGCCAGGGGGGGAGTGCGCAGCGTGACCAGTTGCAGGAGCCATTGATTCAACGCCCGACCCGGTGCACTGCTTTCTTGTAACAATGGCGGGAGCCGGGCCAATAGCTCGGGTAAGATCTGTGGTTGCTGCTGTAACTGGGCCAGGGGCATGCTGGCGCGCTCGCCATATACGATAGTCTGTCGCAACAAGGGGTCACTGCCTGGCAACAGAGACCATACCCTTTGTAGCAACTGCTGCAGGGGAGCGGCTGAGGAGGGAATCGCCGGCTGGGTGGCATTGGCGGTGCCCTGTGTTGTCGGCTCGGCGCTCGGTTGCTCCAGTAACGGGGCTAATTGTCGCAGCAAGGGTTGAAGCTTTTGTGCTTGCTCGGCGGGGAGTTGTCCCTGCTGTTGACTCAACAATTGCACAAACTGGCGGAGCAGAGCAGGATCCAGTGTGCGCGAAGGGAGCATAGGGGCAGGCGTGGTTGCATCAGTGTCGTTTTCTGGGGCGATAGGAAGTGGTGTATTCTGTTCTAATTGCCTGATGTTCGCCACTTGAGCGCCCCTTTGCAGTTAGCTGGGTATGAATCTGACTATGCTATCATGAAGCCTGTCCGTTCGAGTCATAAGCCCGTTCTTGCTGCTAGTATTGCAGAAAGTGGCGGCAAGTGGCGTGATGTTAACCACTCTTGTCGTGTTTTGGCTGGGTGGGGCGGGAAACTGTGCTGTGTCGTGGCGGGCTAAGTTATAATTAGCTCGGTCTAACGAGAATCGAAACGGAATTGAATGTCCCTAATATGAATAGAGCCTATCTAAAGTCTAGGGTTGCCCTGATCTGCTTGTTGTTGCTGGCGAGTGAGCAGGCGTTGGCCGCGCAGGCTTCCCAGAGGGAGGGCCATAAGGCCGAGATTGCTGCGGATGGATCATCCGATCCCTTCGAGCCCATAAACCGGGCAGCCTGGACGCTTAACTACGACTATCTGGATCGTTATGCGTTGCGGCCTGTTGTCCACTCCTATGTGGAATGGATCCCCGCACCGATACGGGATGGCGTGGGCAATTTTGTTGATAACTTC
>JBOFBS010000325.1:0-24889 GCA_051645725.1 Aeromonadaceae bacterium
GTAACGCTGGCGCGACTCATCTCGCACCACACCCACACAAAGCTCCTCGAAGATCACCCTGTGGATATCGGCTCGCTCTGCCTCCTCGGGGATCACCAGCTCCAGCCCATACTGCTCCTGCAGCAGCTCGCGATAAAAGGGCTGCTCCATGGTAAAGCTCGTCCCCATCAATCCAACCTTACGCAGCCCGGCCTGCTGTATGGCTGTGGCCGTTGGCATGGCGATATGCAGCAGTGGAATGCCGGCCGCCGCCTCTATCTGTGCCGCCAGCTTGTGCATGGTGTTGGTACAGATCACCAGGATCTCGGCCCCCGCCGCCGCCAATGCCTTAGCAGCCCCCGCCAGCACGGCTTGAGCCTCATCCCAATTCCCGGCTCGCTGCAGTTGGGCTATCTCATGAAAATCCACGCTGTAGAGCACAACCTTGGCCGAGTGGAGGCCACCGAGACGCTCCCTGACCAACTGATTGATATGCTGATAATAGGGCACGGTAGATTCCCAACTCATGCCACCTAATAAACCGATTGTCTTCATTTTCTCTCCTGTCATGAGTCGCCATCACACTAACTAGCTGTTCCGAAAAGTAGATCTCTCACCATAAGGACGGGGCCGCACTAAGCTGCCCCGCCGCGCCAGGGATGGCGCGGCGGAGCCCCCACACACATGGATGGATTCACGGCGCGTCTGCTACCTTGTCGATGTCGCATAATTAGGGCGGTTTTTTAGCTGATTGCTAATACCAAATCACCACCACGCAGGCTGCCGTCAAGAGCCCCATGGTGCGGTTAAACCAGAGCCAGGCCCGAGGCGAGCGTAGCCAGCGCCCCATCTGCACACCAAATTGAGCCCACAGCAGGCAGGTCTTGGTGCAGATGAGGCAAAACAGCAGGACCAGCAGAAACACTGAGCCCCAGTAGTGATTTCCCAGCAGAGTGAAACTGCCGATGGCCGATATGGACATCAACCAAGCCTTGGGATTGACGAACTGGAACAGCACGGCCTGATAAAACCGAAAGGGTTTTACTGCATGCTCCTGACTCACGGGTTCGGACTCCGCGACCGTAGGCGGAGCGGTTGCAATCATCCAGCCCAGCCAAATCAGGTAGGCGGACCCCGCCACCTTGAGCAGGGTCTGCAGCAGTGGCCAGTGCAGAAACAGTTGCCCCAACCCACTGGCCACTATCAGTAACATCACCCCCATGCCAGCCGAGATCCCCAGCACATGGGGCAGAGTGCGGCGAAAACCAAATCGGGCACCTGATGCGGTCAACATCAGGTTGTTAGGTCCAGGGGTAATACAGGTCACCCAGGCAAATCCGGCCAGGGGTAAAATCCATTCATTCGTCATTGCTTCGTCTCCTTACGACTCGCCTAGCGATTGATCGAGCATAGAAAACGCATCCGGATGCAATTGTATCGATACAAATGAGGGTTAAGCTCATGTTTGTGCTGTTTAACGGCACGAAAACACGGTAATATGAGCCAGGAATTGGATCAATGAGATTATTGTCACCATGACAATCTGGACGCCCCAACTTGATGGCCAAGGCCCCCTCTATCGTCAGCTGCTCGAAGCCATCCGCTGCGCCATTAGCCAAGGGGAATTGGGCGTAGGTGAGAAGCTTCCCACTCATAGAGCCCTGGCCGAACGGCTGGGGGTGACGGTAGGCACAGTGACCCGCGCCTACAGCGAAGCCGAACACGCCGGCCTGTTGCAGGCGCGTGTCGGCTCCGGCACCTTTGTGCGTGATCAGCAAGGAGAGCAGGCGCTGGCCTGGCATATCCGTCAGCCAGATCCGAACCGCATGGAACTCTGGCAAAACCTGCCTGTGGCTCAGGATCGTGAGGGCGCGTTTCGCGAAGCGCTACAAGCGCTGATGGATGAACCCGGCATGATTAATAGCCTGATGGAGTATGACTGTGCCGAAGGGCGCTTGGATCAGCGCCAGCGCGTCAGCCACTGGTTACGTCAGCATGGCATTGCCGCCGAGCCGGAGCGGTTGCTCTTCAACTACGGCGCCCAGAATGGGCTGCTGCTCAGTTTGCTGGCTCTGGGGGCCACAGGGGAAACCATACTCTGTGAGGGCCTCACCTACCCTGGGCTCAATACCCTGGCCCACTCCCTGCGCCTACAGCTTAAAGGCTTGGCCATGGATGAGGAGGGGCTGCTGCCCGAGGCGCTGGAGAGAGCCTGTCAGCAGGGGCATTACCGGATCCTCTATCTTATCCCCACTCAGCAGAACCCAACCACGGCTACCATGTCACTGGCCCGCCGACAGGCCCTGCTGCAGTTGTGTGAGAAATATCAGCTCTGGGTGATCGAAGATGATGTCCACGGTCTGCTCCCTACCGAGCGTCCCGAGCCCTTGGTCAACCTGGCTCCCGAGCGGGTCTGTTATTTGGGCAGCCTTTCCAAGGGGATCAGTGCCGGCTTGCGCATAGGCTACATGCTGATCCCACCCCAGTTGCAAGCCGCCGCCAGCCAGGCGGTACGGGGAGCCAGCTGGATGGTTAGCCCCCTGCTGATCGAGCTGGCCTGCCGCTGGCTGCAAAGTGGTCAGGCCGATCGCATGTTGCAGACCCAAAGAGCGCAACTGAACCAGAGAGCACAGCTGCTGCGACACCACTTAGGGCACTTCAAGTTGCACTACAGCCCGGATAGTATGCACGCTTGGCTTGAGCTGCCTGCACACTGGCGATCCGCCAGTTTTATTCAGGCAGCGGAGGCCCAGGGCATAGGGTTGGCGGGAGCCGAGTTATTCGCCGCAGGCCATTTCCCGGCCCCGCAGGCGGTGCGCCTCTCCATCAGCCACCCCTTGGATAACACGACGCTGGATCGCGCCCTGGCCATATTGGCTCGCCTGCTCGAAGGCGATGCCGCGACACAGCAACTGCTCTAAATCCTGCATCGCTACAGGGTAACGAGAGCCACAGACAACAAACTGACGAGGCAAACCATGTTGATTCCCTGGCAAGAACTGGAGCCCTCCACCTTGGAGAATCTGATAGAACATTTCGTGCTGCGCGAAGGGACTGATTATGGTGAGCAGGAGGTAGGGCTGGCCGACAAGGTCGCCGCGGTTCGCCAGCAGCTACTCAGCGGCGAGGCCGTACTGGTCTTCAGCGAGCTCCACGAGACGGTCAATATCATGCCCAAACGAGAATTTCGGGGCGAGATAAAAGGCTGATCCGTTCGAGCCTGACACAGCGGTAGCACAAAAAATGAGTGGCTGACGGCGTTTATCAGCACCACCCAGTGATCAGGATCACAACCTCATCCTTGAGTCCTGGCGACTACCGCACTTCACTTCAGTTTACCAGGGGTGATGAGTATGATGATGGGACTGAACCTAGTGCAATCTGCTGTCAGCAAGCGGATCAATACATAGTTTTTCGGTTGTTGAACCTCATTTTGGTAAAACGTACCAAAAAATACGATCTGTCAGTCAGAGCCCCAGGTCACCAGCATCTGCCAGTAAGGCTGACCCTCCGTCAGACCTTGCCATTCGAGGCCTTGGCCCCTTATGCTACGGCAACGATAATAAGGACATAGCCTGGCAATCCGCTTCTTGCCGGGTATAGCTAACCTAAGAGGACTAACAATGGTTATTGGCAAGCCGCAAAGCGATCCAACCCAAGAGTGGTTTTTGTCTCATTGCCACATACACAAGTATCCGGCCAAGAGCACCCTGATCCACGCAGGTGAGAAAGCTGAAACCCTCTATTTTATCGTCAAGGGTTCGGTTGCTGTGCTCATCAAGGATGAAGAGGGTAAGGAGATGATCCTCTCCTATCTGAACCAGGGCGATTTCATCGGCGAACTGGGTCTGTTTGATGACAGCGAAAACCCGACCCGTACCGCCTGGGTTCGCGCCAAAGGTCCTTGCGAAGTGGCCGAGATCTCCTATAAGAAGTTCCGTCAACTGATCCAGGTCAACCCTGAGATCCTGGTACGTCTCTCTTCACAGATGGCCCGCCGCCTGCAGACCACAAGTGAAAAGGTCGGCAACCTGGCCTTCCTGGACGTGACCGGTCGCATCGCTCAAACCCTGCTGAATCTGGCTCACCAACCCGATGCCATGACTCACCCCGATGGCATGCAGATCAAGATCACCCGCCAGGAAATCGGTCAGATAGTGGGCTGTTCACGAGAAACCGTAGGCCGCATCCTGAAGATGCTCGAAGATCAGAACCTGATCTCCGCCCACGGCAAGACGATTGTGGTATTTGGCACCCGCTAACTAGCCCAATACGTTGAGCAAAGCCCGCCTCCGTGCGGGCTTTTTTGTCGATGACTCACGGCTTATCAAACTGTCGGATAAGCACAGAGGTGTCGCACCGGCTAAAACCCCGCGCCATCAGCTCCTGATAGCGGCTGTCCACGGCCTGGGTCAAGGGCAACGCAAGACCCAGAGTTGCCGCTTCCTGCAGACAAAACCCCAAATCTTTGTGCATCCACTCGATGGCAAAACCAAAGTCAAATTCGCCCGCCGCCATGCTCAGCGCACGGTTGTCTAACTGCCAGGATTGTGCCGCCCCGCCCCCCAGCACCCGTGCCACAGTGGCCGGATCCAGGCCAGATGCCCTGGCCAGGGTCAGCCCCTCACTCAGCCCCTGCAAGATACCGGCAATGCAGATCTGGTTGACCATCTTGCAACGTTGACCCGCACCATGGGGGCCGACATGAGTGATGCGTGTGCCATAGCAGGCCAGAAAGGGCTCGGCCTGTTGCACCACACTCGCCTCCCCGCCCAGCATTATGGTCAGCGCTCCGCGCTGGGCGCCGGCCTGTCCCCCCGAGACGGGGGCATCCAGAAAGTACGCTCCGATGCTGGCACAAGCGGCCGCCAGCTCCTCAGCCAAGGATGCCGAGGTGGTGGTGTGATCTATCAGCAAGGCTCCCGGAGCCAAGGTGGCCAAGATCCCATCAGCACCATAGACCAGGCTGCGCACATCCTCATCGTTTCCCACACAAAGCATCACACAGTGGGCACCCTGTGCCGCCTCTGCCGGGGTAACAGCCTGATGCCCGCCAAACTCCTCCACCCAGCGTTCGGCCTTGGCGCCAGTGCGGTTATAGACACAGACCTGCTCGCCCTGCTCCTGAAGCTGACGCTGCAGGTGCCCGGCCATGGGATACCCCATCACGCCCAAACCAATAAATGCCACTTTCATCGACTACTCCCCTGTCGCTATGGACTCCTCATCCAAGTTAAGAGCAGCCCCCCTCAACCTCAAGACATCTGCGGCCATATACGCCACAATACTGGTCATACAAAAAACAGGATTGTATGACCATGTGGCAACCCAAGGACGTGACACAACCCGGTTATCAGGCGCTGATCGCCGCCCTGCAACGGGATCTCCAGGCAGGTAAACTGCGCCCAGGTCAACGCCTGCCCGCTATTCGCCACCTGGCCAGGCAGCTGGGAGTCAACCCCACCACGGTCGCCCGCGCCTACCGGGAGGGGGAACGGTTGGGGCTGTTGCATGGCCAGGTTGGACAGGGGACCTTCGTGCGCGGTCAACTGGCCCTGGATCAGGTGATACGTTCACCAAGCCAGGCCACCCCGCTGAATCTGAGCATAATCCAGCCCCTACTGAGTTTGGCGGAACCCGCCCTGCAGCGGATCCTGCCCCGGCTAACCCGGCAACTGACCGCCTTAGAGTTGGGCTATCCGGCCACGCCCTTACTCCCCCACCAGCAACATGCCGCCAAGGAGTGGCTAAAGTGGCTGGGGATCCCTCTGGCTTCCGGCCATCAAATCCTGCCCGTGCATGGCGCCCAACATGGCCTGCAGGCACTGTTGCTGGCCTTGAGCAAACCGGGCGAAACCGTGGCATGTGAGGCGCTGTGCTACCCGGGCCTCATAGCGTTATGCCAAAGCCTGGATCGCCCCCTGCAGGGACTGGCCATGGACGATCATGGTGTGCTGCCAGAGGCCGTGGCCGAATATTGTGCCAAGGCCCCCCTGCGCCTGCTGTTTGTCAATGTCAGCCAGCAGAACCCCACCACCACCATAATGCCGCTCAAACGGCGGCTGGCACTGATTGGGGTGGCTCGCCAGCATGGGTTGACTCTGATCGATGACGATATCTACGGCTTTACCCTGCGCGGCCAGCTCCCCTCGCTCTACCAGCTGGCTCCCGACTGTACCCTGTCGCTTACCAGCCTCTCCAAGTGTCTGCTGCCCGGCCTGCGTTGCGGTTTTCTCTGTCTGCCAGGTCCGGCCGCTGAAGCCGTGCAGCGGATCATCCGGACCCACATCTGGATGCCCTCGCCGCTGGGATTGGAGCTGGCCTGCCAGTTCATAGCGTCAGGGGATGCCGAGCAGATCGCCCTGGCCCAGCTGGATGAGGCCCAGGCCAGACAGCAGCTGGCCTACCAGGTGCTGGGCAGCAACTACCAGCATCAGCTGCGCAGCCTGCATGGCTGGTTACGCCTACCTGCCGGTCTCACGGCCGATCAGGTGACCCGCCGCGCCCACCAGGCAGGCGTTCTCGTCTCATCAGCCAGTTTCTTTGCTACTCAGGGCCAGGAGGCCCCTGCCGCCATCCGCCTGGGATTGATGGCCTGTGCCAGTCGAGGCGAGTTACATCAGGCACTCACCCTGCTGCACCAGCTGATCCATGATGGCTGCGAGCCAAGTTGCCCGCCCTGAAACGACAAGGGCCACCCGTTTGGGTAGCCCTTGCTAACGTGAAGCGCACTGGGTTCGGCGCTTAGCTGACAACCTTGGCCACCGCCTCGGCAAAGCGGCTCATGCCCAGCTCAAACTCCTCGCGACTGAGGTTCAGCGCCGGAGCAAAGCGCACCACATTGCCCCCGGCCACCAGCACCAGCACGCCCGCCTCGATCCCCGCATCGACAAAGGCTTTGGCCTTGCCATGATAGGCTTCGGTCAGCACGGCACCGATGAGCAGCCCCTGACCCCGTACCTCACTAAAGCAGTGATATTGGCTGTTGATCCCAGCCAGCGCCTCACGGAACCACCCTTCCCGCTCCTTAACACCAGCAAGCAGTGCCGGGTCATTGATAAGATCAAATGCCGTCTCGGCCACAGCACAAGCCAGAGGATTACCACCAAAGGTAGTGCCATGCACACCAGGCTTGAACACCTGGGCAATAGCCTCACGGGTCAGCATGGCCCCGATGGGGAAGCCACCACCCAACGCCTTGGCCGTGGTGAGAATGTCGGGCTCAACCCCCAGCTGCATGTAGGCAAACAGGCTACCGGTACGGCCCATGCCGGTTTGCACCTCATCGAAGATCAACAGGGCATCATGGGCATCACACAGCTCACGGACCGCCTTGGCAAATGCCAGATCGGCCGGCAGCACCCCACCTTCACCCTGCAGGGGCTCCATCACCACGGCACAGCAACGATCGGAGATCACCGCCTTGAGTGCCTCCAGATCGTTGTATGCCACATGCTGGATCTGACCCGGCTTGGGCCCAAAGCCATCGGAGTAACTTGCCTGACCACCGACACTCACGGTAAAGAAGGTGCGGCCGTGAAAGCCCTGATAGAAGGCGATGATCTGATCCTTTTGGCTGCCATGCTGCTCATGAGCGTAACGACGTGCCAGCTTGAAGGCGGCCTCATTGGCCTCAGCCCCCGAGTTACAGAAGAAGGCACGATCGGCAAAGGTGGCATCCACCAGCTTGCGAGCCAGACGCAGCACGGGTTCATTGGTCATCCAGTTGCTCACATGCCACAGCGTCTGCCCCTGCTCGATCAGGCTCTTCACCAGCGCAGGGTGACAATGCCCCAGGGCGTTGACGGCGATCCCGCCGGCCAAGTCGATATACTCTCGTCCCTGCTGATCCCACAGACGCGAGGCCAGACCGCGCACGGGTACAAACTGCGCGGGGGCATAGGTGGGGACTAATACCTCATCAAACCAAGCTCGGGTCACCTGTTCCATATCTCTTCCTTATCGGGCTCATCACTCCAAACCTTGAGTGAGAAAATAATCACTGTTTTTGCATAATACATCACTTATTTTGGAATGCACCAGTCGCGGCCAAAAAAATTGCGTAGCGCAACTAATTTTGCATCCCTGGCTCATGAGTGGGGAATGATCCTGTTGGAGCGGAGTTGGGCGAGGCCCAACCTTTATCGTAAAAGATGGGCGCGCTACCCACTATGTGCGGATACCCGTGTGGTATCGGGATAAGCTGACGCTGACACCGACACCACACCTTTATGCGCCAGCCCTATGCCAGGGGCCGAGACGATTGCAGAGTGGTGATATAGATGGTGGCTGAATTGGGCAAGAGGCTAGCCTTGCCGTGAAACATGGAACCGCAACACATGGGCGCGGTTCCCTGATGGGTCACTCAAGAGCGACTAACCAAACGCCACTGCAACGTCTGACCGGCCCAGTAGGGCACCAGGGTTCGTCCCCCCAGTAGGGCCAGGCGTTCAGGAACCTGCCAAGGCTCGCGCTTGAGAGTGATCACGCCACTGTTGCGCGGCAGACCATAGAAGTCGGCGCCAAATTCGCTGGCAAAGCCCTGTAACTTGTCCAGCGCTCCCAGTTGCTCAAACGCCTCGGCATAGAGCTCGATGGCTGCCGGAGCGGAGTAACAACCGGCACAGCCGCACCCCGTCTCCTTGCGCTCCTGCAGATGAGGGGCCGAATCGGTTCCCAAAAAGAACTTGGGGTTACCGCTGATGGCAACCTGCTGCAATGCCTCCTGGTGATTGCGCCGTTTGAGGACAGGCAGACAGTAGTTGTGAGGACGTATTCCCCCCACCAGCAGATGGTTACGATTCATCAGCAGATGCTGGGGGGTGATGGTTGCCGCGACATTATCGGGCGCTTCCCAGACAAACTCAGCCGCCTGCTCAGTAGTGATATGCTCCAGCACTATCTTCAATTCCGGGTAGCGGGCCACCAACCCCTTGAGATGGCGCTCGATAAATACCTGCTCCCGATCGAAGATGTCCACCGCCTCATCCGTTACCTCCCCATGCAGCAACAGAGGCATACCCACCTCACTAAGTTTCTCCAGTACTGGGCTTAGCCTGTCAAGATTGGTGACCGCCAGATCAGAGTGCGTGGTCGCACCAGCAGGATAGAGCTTGACGGCCGTGATCCCCGCCGCCTTGGCCTCTTCTATCATCTTGGCCGTTGTCTGATCGGTCAGGTAAAGGGTCATTAAGGGGGTAAAGAGGCTGCCCTTGGGTCGGGCTGCCTCAATACGCTGCCGATAGGCCAACGCCAATGCAGCATCTGTGACTGGCGGAACCAGATTGGGCATCACTACGGCTCGAGCGAAGGTTCGTGCCGTGGCGGGCACGGTTTCACTGAGCAAGGCCCCATCACGCAGATGCAGGTGAAAATCATCGGGGCAGGTGAGCTGTAGTTCTGTCATGAAGCCTCCAGAGCAAAATAGATCAAGCCAAACACGCAGCAAAGAGAAGAAAACGATAGTTGATAACACGGTTTTTAACCCGGCGTGCCCACTCCTGCCACTGGATTGAGCATAGCCTGTGACAGCCGATTTCGCCGGAGCGGAGAGAGGAAATCAACCCAGTTGTACAAAGTTCTGCAACAAGGTCATACCCTGCTCACTGAGAATACTCTCAGGGTGAAACTGAACCCCGAACAGAGGCAGCGTGCGATGGCGCAACCCCATGATTTCAGGGAGTATGACTCGCCCCTGACCATCCTCTTGTTCTTGGCTCCAGGCCGTGACCTCCAGCTCGGCAGGCAGGCTCTCCGGCGCCACGATCAGCGAGTGGTAACGGGTAACGCGCAACGGATTGTTAAGAGCGGTAAACACCCCCTGCCCATCATGCTCTATGAGAGAACTCTTGCCGTGCATCACCCGCTGAGCCCGCACCACTTGGGCACCGAAGGCCTGCGCCAGAGATTGATGCCCCAGGCAGACGCCCAGGATCGGCAGGGTATGAGCAAAATGGCGGATGGCCGCCAAGGAGATCCCGGCCTCGTTGGGGGTGCAAGGGCCTGGCGAGATGACCAGGTGAGAGGGAGCCAGTGCGGCTATGCCAGCCAGATCAATGGCATCGTTGCGTCGCACCACCACCTCTTGGCCCAAGGCTCCGAAGTATTGCACCAGATTGTAGGTAAAGGAGTCGTAGTTATCGATCAGCAGTATCATGGGGCTTATTCGCTCTTGTCGCTGGCGTTTGGCGAGTTGCCAGTGTGGTGGGCATGATACCACAAGGCAGCGGATTGCCCCGCACAACCAGAGTCCCGGGCCCAAGGGTGGCGCAGTTTCCTTTCGCTGTTGGCAGCTCAATTTGGATGACATGAGCACATATGGGGCAACGGGTAAGCTGTATGCCAACCTTTGGCTTCAAAGAGGGGGCACAGCTACTGCCATGGAAGGAGTCGCAGCGAGAGGTAGGGGGCTGATTGTCCCCCATAAGGTACGTCCCCTGCCTGGACCCAGGGTAAAAAGATTGCGTCTGAGCCCCATCAATCATATAAAGACGCACCATTCACCTGTATTTAATCTAACCAATCGAGGTCATCATGTTTCTCCAGGTTGTGCTCTTCTCATTGCTGGCATTACTGCCTATGGTCAACCCCCCCACCACGGCGACCCTGCTGCTGGGGCTGAGCAAGGGGATGTCCCGTGAGCAGGTGCGGCATCAGGTCAACCTGGCAGCGTTTTACCTCTTCTGTCTGCTCTGCATCAGCTTCTTTATCGGCTCATCCATCCTGGATCTGTTCGGAATTTCGATCCCGGGCTTGCGCCTGGGCGGCGGGCTCATCATAGGCTTCATCGGCTTTCGCATGCTTTTCCCATCCCCCAGCAGCACCCAGTCAGTGGAGAGCAACCAGAGCATAGCCTTTGTTCCCCTGACCATGCCTAGCCTCTGTGGCCCGGGGACCATGGCCTTGGTGATCAGCGGTGCCGCCCAAATAGCCGAGCTACCGACCAGCTACTCCCGCCTCACCATCTACAGCGCCATGATCCTCTCCTTCGCTCTGGTGAGTCTGCTCAGTTGGGCTGTGCTGAGATTGGCCGATCCCGTCTGCAAATGGCTGGGAGCCACGGGCATAGACGCCATGACCCGAATCATGGGCTTTCTACTCATCTGCATGGGGATGCAGTTCTGCATCAATGGTGTCAAAGAGGTAGCCCAAGACCCGGTATTCCACGGCGCACAGGCAGCAAGCGGCAGCACTAGAGCCGAGCAACGCCTGGAGGAGCTGGAGGCTCGCATGCAACATCAAGCCTCGGCCGCCACGCCAACTCAAGATTAACCGCAGGTGACAGGCGAGCCGGGGTTCGCCTGTCACTGCACCCACAGCCTGGGTTAATCGCTGTGCGGCGTGGTCAATGACCGCGCCTGCTCTGCTACCAGCGCCTGATCCAGCTTTTGCCCCTGAACTTCCGGAGCCTGGGTATAGCGAGCCAGCAGCCGATAGAAGGCCGGCACCAGCAGCAAAGTGATGAGCGTGGCCAGCAACATGCCGAAGAATACGACGGTTCCGACAGCCACCCGGCTCTCGTAACCCGCCCCCCGGGATAACATCAGCGGAATGGCGGCTATGATGGCAGTGGCCGAGGTCATCACTATGGGTCGCAGACGCCGCACGGCGGCATTAATGATCGCGTCCTCAAAACCCTCTCCGCGACTGCGCAGCTGATTGGCAAACTCCACTATCAGGATGCCATTTTTGGTAACCATGCCTATAAGCAGCAGCATGCCTATCTGGCTGTAGATATTCAGGCTCTGTCCCAATAGCCACAAGCCCAGCAGACCACCCAACACCCCTAGGGGTACGGTGAACATCACCACCAAGGGGTTGATAAAACTCTCGAATTGAGCGGCCATCACCAAGAAGGCCACCAGCAGCGCCAGGGCAAATACCGCCATGACATCACTCTGGCTGTCACGATAATCCTTGGACTCCCCGGAATAATCCACCGAGATACTGGCCGGCAGCGTGCTCTTGGCCCAATCATCGAGCCAGGCCAGTGCCTCACCCTGGGTCTTGCCCACCGGCAGGTAGGCACTCAGGGTGATCGCCTTCTGTCGCTGGTAATGCCCCAACCGTTGCGCCGAGGCCACCACCTCGACTCGAGCCACGGTCGCCAGGCTCACCATCTCACCCTTGGCCGAGCGCAAGTAGAGTCGATTCAGATCATTGCCATCGTTAAAGTGCTGCTGATCGGCCCGCACATAAACATCATACTCCTCACCACGATCCACATAGGTGGTCTTGCTGCTACCCCCCAGCAGGGTCTGTAAGGCCTGACCAATATCCTGCAGTGACACACCAAGCTGGGCCGCCCGCTCCCGATCCACATCCACCCGGATCTCCGGGGTCATGGCCGTATAGTCCAGATCAGGGTTGATAAGCAAAGCGCTTTTGCTGACGGCCGACTGCAAACGCTGAGCCCACTGCTCAAGCTCGTCATAATCACTCCCCAGCAAGACAAACTGGACCGGGGCCTGGGAGCGACCACGAAAACCGGGCTGGTAGGGGCGCAGCGAGATATCCGGAATGCCCTTTAGTAGTGAGGGAAGCTGTGCCAGAAACTGGGCCGCACTCTGCTTGCGCTCAGCCCAATCGGTCAGCTGTATGGTCACCATGCCGGTCTGATCACTGCCTCGACCAAAGGCCGGCGTGCTGAAGCTGATGGCACTCACCACCCCCTTACCCACCAGAGGCAGCAGGCGTGATTCCACTTGCAGCATGTTACGTTTCATCCGCTCTATGCTGGTCCCCTCTGCCCCACGCACCATCACATAGATCACACCTCTATCTTCAACTGGCGCCAGATTCGCAGGAACGCGCCAATAGAGCCAAGCTATGGCCAACACCACCAGCAACATTGCCAGTGGCGCTAGCCAGGCTCTCTTGAGAAGCCACTCGAGCAGATATCGATAGATCCTCTCAAGCCTGCTCATACCACGCTCCAGCCATTGGGTCAGACGGTTGGTCTCATCATGATCTCGCAGCAGGCGCGCGCCCATTGCAGGAGAGAGCGTCAGGGCGATCAAAGCCGAAAAAAAGACAGCCAGAGCCAAAAAGAGGGCAAACTCGGTAAACAGGCGTCCCATCATGCCCTGCATGAAGGTAATGGGTAAAAACACCATGATGAGGACAGCTGTAGTGGCCATGACCGCAAAACCAACCTCCCTTGTACCGTGCCAGGCCGCCAGCAGGGGGGAGCGCCCCTGCTGCAGGTGGTGGTGAATATTTTCCACCACCACTATGGCATCATCCACCACCAGGCCAATGGCCAGGATCAGAGCCAGCAGGGTGATAAGGTTGATCGAAAAACCAAAGTACCAGGCGCCTATGCAGGCAGCGATCAGTGAAACCGGCACGGTTACTGCTGGGATCAGCGTAGCCCGCCATTGACCGATAAAAAGATAGAGCACACCAACAACCAGCAAGCCCGCCACCACCAGGGTTTCATAGACTTCATCTATGGCCTGGCGAATGAAATGAGTGCTGTTGTAATCGACGACCAGCTCGGCACCGGCAGGCAGGAAACGCTGCAATCGCGCCACCTCCTTCTCTACACCTGCGGACATTGCCAGCGGATTGGCGGTTGATTGAGGAATGATGCCGATCCCTATGCTGACCTCGCCATTGCGCTGATAGGCACTGAGTTCATTCTTGGCCCCGACCTCTACATCAGCGACATCCCCCAGGTAGAGCGTCTGACCATTTTCCAGGGTACGCAGGGGCAGACGACGAAAGCTGGCCCCATCCTGATAATTACGGGCCAACTGCACCGGAAACACCATGCTCTCATTGCGCACTTCCCCACCCGGCAGCTCCACATTTTCTCGAGCCAGAGCATCCAGTACATCATTTACCGTGATGCCCAGACCACTCATCTGGGTGGTTTTCAAGCGGACATACATGACTTTTTGCAGATCACCAGAGAGGTTGACCGAGCTAACCCCGTCCACCAGGCTCAAGGATTTAATCAGGCTACGATTGGCATAGTCGGTGAGTGCCACTCTATCCATCTGAGTGCTTGAAAAGTTGAGCCAGATGGAGACTTCGCCCTCGCCATTATCCCGAGAGACTACGGGCTCATCCACCTCATCCGGTAAGCGATTGCGGGCACGGGAGACACCATCACGGATATCGGAGAGCGCCTCGAGCATGTTCCAACCCTGCTCAAACTCGACCGTGATGCTGCTGCGTCCCTTGCGGCTGGTTGAGACGATAGAGCGGATACCGCTAATACCAGAGAGTTGATCCTCCAAAGGCTTGGTCACCTGACTCTCTATGATGTCGGCAGCCGCGCCTTCATACGTGGTCGTGATGCTGACCGAGGGGGCTTGCACATCTGGCATCTCACGCACCTGAAGTTTGGCGAACGCTACCAGGCCAAAAATCAGCAGCAACAGACTGCCCACCAACGCCAGCACGGGGCGCCGTATGGAAAGATCCGAGAGGATCATTGCGCGCCTCCTGTCGTCCCGACGCCAGAGCTGGCAGGCTTGTCCGCTGACACCACCTTCACCTTGATGCCATCACGCAGGGCCACCACACCTTCAACTACCAGCGGCTCCCCCCCCTGCAGACCCGAGCGCACGGCGATACGGCTACCCTGAGTCTCGCCTAGCTCAATCTTGCGTCGCTGCACATGCTGATCGGGGGTCAATAGATAGACAAAGCGTTCACTGCCCTGAAACTCTATGGCTTGCATCGGGATCATGGGCTGCTCTTGCGTGGCAAAGGGTAGCGCCAGTTGCATCAACATGCCTGGACGCAGTCGTTCATCCTCATTAGCAAACTCTAATCGCACCTTGATGTTGAGGCTCTCTCCATCCACCCGACTATCAATAGCGCGGATCACCCCGGAAAATGAGACGCCCGGCCAGGCTTCCGTATGTGCACTCAAAGGCATGCCGAGCTGCAGCTGAGAGAGAAAGCGTTCCGGGACAGCCAGATCCAGACGCATTACCGAAATATCATCCAGGTGCAGTAACACATCGCCCGGATTCACCAGGCTACCCAGGCTGATGTCATACAAGCCCACACGCCCGGCAAAAGGGGCGTGCAAATGGCGTTGTGAAAGCTCGAATGCCGCCATGTCGCGGCGAGCAGCGGCCTGCGCGACAGAGGAGCGCTGCCCCTCCAGCTCATTTTGAGTCGTAACACCCTTGCTAGCCAGGCGCGTCATATCGCGCAACTTGCGCTGTTCATTGACCAGGAAGGCTTCTGCCTCGGCATAAGAGGCCTGCTGCTTATCATCATCCAGTTGCACCAATCTGGCCCCGGCGGCGACTCGTCCACCATCGGCAGCTGGCAATTGGACAATACGCCCACTGACCTCAGGCGTGATGGTGACCGACTGACTGGCAGCAAGCCTGCCCACCAGGGGCAGCTGATCGACAACCACACTCTTGGCCACCCTTTCCACTCGCACGGTTGCCGCCATCTTCTGCGTCAAAGGCGCTCTTTTAGCTAGCGAGTCGGGAAGCGAGAGGTAATAACCAAAACCGAGAAACAACAGAATGATCAGTAAGAAAAACCAGCGCAGACGTTTAAACATAACAGGAGCCAAACAGCGGAACGAGCTGCGAGTATAACCCGTTCATGTAACAAATCTTTGTCAGATGAGCCCACACTTGTAACAACGTCATGGTGAAATGGGCGAGCCAATGCTCACTCTAACGTAACTCCTGGGGAATTGCGCAATAACGAGTGGAAAGCAGTAACATGATGAGTACCGCAGCGGCCTTAATTCAGATAGTTGTAAGGCGCTCGGTCAAGAAATGGAACGACAAAGCAGTTAACGATTCAGCAGAACGCCATACTCCAACTCACGCTCGCGTTGGCATTCGGCCAGATAGATGGCGGCTAATACTGTGGGCTGCTGGTAATAGTCATCCACGGCCTTGGGCACCATCAATTCGAGTGTCTTGATGGTCTTGGCCTTGCGAAAACGGCGCAGCCAGTAATCTTTGTTTTCCAATTCAACTTGTTCAATCTGTTGTGGTTGTGACATGTGATCCCAATATGAAGTTAGTCAGTGATGAAAGTAACCAGAGTGGCAAATCAGCCTCTCTGGCCACACCATAATTAAATAAGTTTAAACCTTTGGCAGCAAACCAATCGCATCGTAGACTTGTGCCAAGGTCTTTTCGGCGCGCTCACGAGCTTTTTGCGCTCCCTGATGCAAAATAGCCAGCAGATGCGCCTCATCATTTCTCAGGGCATGAAACCGCTGCTGAATCGGCTCAAGCAGCGCGACAACCGCATCAGCCGTTTCACTCTTCAAATGCCCGTACATCTTGCCTTCGAAGTGATGCTCCAGCTCAACAATCGGACGCCCGGTTGCGCCATGCATCAAGGTCAGCAGATTAGATACGCCCGGCTTCTCTGCGATATCGTAACGCACCACAGGTGGCTCTTGTGAGTCGGTGACGGCACGCTTGATCTTCTTGGTGATCGACTTGGTATCTTCCAACAAACCAATCACATTGTTCTGATTGTCATCGGACTTGGACATCTTCTTGGTCGGATCCTGCAGGCTCATCACCCTGGCTCCCTGTTCAGGGATAAAGGGTTCTGGCATGGTGAAAATATCACCATAGAGCGTATTGAAACGATAGGCCACATCGCGAGTCAGTTCAAGATGCTGCTTCTGATCGTGCCCGACCGGAACTTGATTTGCCTGATAGAGCAAAATATCCGCAGCCATCAGCACTGGGTAACCAAACAGACCCACGTTGACATTATTTTCATAACGCTGTGACTTATCCTTGAACTGGGTCATCCGTGACAGCTCACCCATCTGGGTGTAGCAGTTGAGGATCCAGCCCAACTCCGCATGCTGAGGCACATGGGATTGAATAAACATTGTGCTCTTGCTCGGGTCAATGCCCACGGCCAAGTAGAGCGCAGCCGCATCCAGACAGGCTTTGCGCAGCGCTTGCGGATCCTGGCGGACCGTGATGGCATGCAAATCGACGATGCAATAGAGACAGTCATACTCATCTTGCATGCTCACCCATTGCCGCAGGGCACCCATGTAGTTACCAATGCTCAATTGCCCTGAGGGCTGGGCCCCGCTCAGTACTATGGGTCTAGTCATAGTGTCGTGTATCCTTCAATTAATTAACCAGCAGCAGCTCTTCGAGCTGGCTGAACTCATCCATGACCCAATCGGGATCCGATGAGGCAATGGGCTCGCCGTGGTTATAACCATAGGTCAGGCCCACCACCGGAATGGCTGCGGCCTGGGCAGCCAAAACATCGTTCCTGGAGTCACCTATCATCAGGGTGCGAGCGGGCGCTATCTGTAGCGCCTCACATATGTGCAGCAGCGGTGCGGGGTCGGGCTTGCGCACCGGCAAAACATCCCCACCCAACGACATGTCAAACAGGGGCAGCAGATCAGCGGCCCGCATCAAGGGCTCGACAAAAGGCGCGGGCTTATTAGTCACAACCGCCATACGATAACCGGCATGACGCAGACGAGAGAGTGTTGCGACCACGCCAGGAAAAAGCGCAAAGTTAGAGGCCAGGCTAGCGTGGTAATGAGCATCAAACGCGCTGCGTACTCGTTTGAAGAGTTCGGCATCCACCTCCCCTTCCAACTCATAGCTTCGCTGCATGGCTCGCTTGAGCAGTATATCGGCACCATTACCGATCCACTTCTGCACCTGCTCCTGAGTCACACCCGGCAGACCACAGGAGCGAAGCGCCGCATCCACCGCAAGAAAGAGCTGCGGCACACTATCAATCAGAGTGCCATCCAGATCGAACAGTAACAGATCGAACTGTGACCGTTTGGCCCGCATCTCAGCCATGAAGCTTAGCCAACTCGGCACGCATCTCGTCGATGACGCGCTTATAGTCTGGTTGACTGAAAATGGCCGAGCCAGCAACAAACATATCGGCCCCGGCTTCGGCGATCTGGCGAATATTATCAACCTTGACGCCACCATCAATTTCCAGACGAATGTCCCGGCCACTCTCATCAATCAGACGGCGAACCTGGCGCAACTTATCCAGCGTTCCCGGAATGAAGCTCTGACCACCGAAGCCCGGGTTCACCGACATCAGCAAGATCACATCCAGCTTATCCAGCACATGATCCAGATAGTGCAGAGGGGTGGCCGGATTAAAAACCAGGCCAGCCTGACACCCGTGATCCTTGATGAGCTGCAAAGAGCGATCGATATGCTCTGAGGTCTCGGGATGGAAAGTGATGAGGGATGCCCCCGCCTTGGCAAAATCGGGAATGAGTCTATCCACCGGCTTGACCATCAGATGAACATCGATCGGAGCCTGAATACCATAATTACGCAGCGCCTGACACACCATGGGGCCAATGGTCAAATTGGGCACATAGTGATTATCCATCACATCGAAGTGCACTACATCGGCACCGGCAGCCAATACCTTGGCGACATCCTCACCCAGGCGGGCAAAATCGGCAGACAGAATCGATGGGGCAATCAAAAACTCTTTCATCAGGGATCTCATCTAATGCAGTTGCAAAAACGGGCAAATATTACCCCAATGCGGTGCCTGACTCTAGGACAAACACCACCTCATGGCGACTCAAACTCCATACCCGGCAAATAGAGCGCCAGCAACTCACCCACCTTCTGCCGATTACCCACGCTGCGACTTATGGTGCGTTTAACCTGGATCTCTTGCAGATCGGCTCCCCGGTAGAGCTCATAAGTCAGTGGCGTGGCGTGATTACTGATAAGCACAGGGACTCGCTGTTCCATCACGGTTCTACGCGCCAAACGAGCCAGAAGAGCCTGGTCATCCAGGGTAAACCCTCCGGCCGCATAGCTGGTAAAGTTGGCCGACGTGGACAAGGGCACATAGGGGGGATCGCAATAAACCACATGATCCGCCTCTAGTCGCATGAAGGTCTGGGCGTAAGACTCACAGCGGAAGGTCGCCTTCTGTGCCTTCTTGGCAAACCCCCATAGCTCCTCTTCGGGGAAGTAGGGTTTCTTGTACTTGCCAAAAGGCACATTGAATCCGCCTCGCTTGTTATAGCGGCAAAGACCGTTATAGCCATGACGATTAAGATAGAGAAAGAGTGCCGCGCGCTGCGTTATGTCGCGGGTGCGATTAAACTCCTCCCGCAGTTCGTAATAGACCTGTTGCTGATTGTTTGCATCGACAAACAGGCGCCGCGCCTCGGCGATGACTGCCTCCGGTTTAAACTTCAGCAGATTATAAAAATCAATCAGATCCGGATTGATGTCGGCCAGCAGATACTCATCAAAGTCAGAGTTGAGAAAGAGTGACCCCGCGCCAACAAAAGGCTCAACCAAGACCCGTCCTGCGGGTAGTCTGGCCGTTATCGCATCGGCCAGGGCATACTTACCACCGGCCCATTTAAGAAATGCGCGCATTTTTTCCATGTATATCAGATCAGAACTGCCCGGAGTTGCCATAAAAAAGGGGGCGCATTGTAGCCCCCGGAAAGTATTACCACTATGGCTACTTAAGCTCTTTTTGCACCTGGGCAAAAGACTTGGGCCAAGGAGCACCACGCTTAATCTGAGCCGGCAGTGTGGCAATCGCCGCTTTGGCCTGGGCCGAAGTGGCATAGTCACCCTGAATGAGAACAAACCAAGGCTTACCCTGGTACTGGGTCTGGTAAATCCAGCTAGCCTGAGGCAACGAGAGCTGACGCACCGACTGTTTCAATGCGGCTAAATCTGGGCCAGCTGTAAGTTGCAAGGTATAGTGACGGGCCGGCTTTTGCTTGAGTTCACTCAGATTGCCCGCGCCTGCGACATGCTGGCTCTTGCTTGCTGCTGGCTTGGCTTCGGCTTTCACCTGTGCCTTCTTGTCGACAGCCGCCTCCTTGCTCACTGATGGCGTTACTGCACTGCTTGCCGCAGCACTAACGCTATTGCCTTTAAGCTCTTTGGCCAAGGCGGGAAGTTGCTGCACAGAGGTCACGGCACCAGAAACCGTTCCCCCCGCAGTGCCATCAGCCCCACTCGTTATGGGCGCGGCACCGCTTCTTTGACTGGCCATGATATCTTTGACCACTTGATCAGCGATGACAACACGACGATTTTCCTCATTCCCCTCCTCTTCCGCAGTTAACTCCCCTTGCGGTACGGCAGGTAAGGCTCCGCTATCTGTCACGGGATTAACACTCTGCTGAGCCGATATGACTCGCTCCTCGCCAGAAATGACCTGGCTCTGGTCTGCACTAAGATCTGCAGGCACAGAAGGGGAGTTGGAGAGTAATGGCGGCAAAACCCAGCTCAACAACAAAATTCCACCCAGGACGACAGCGCCTGTGGCAACCAATTTATTCGTCGGCAACTCTTTGAGTTTTAACAAATTTTTTTTATCCATTATGCTCTCCGCCAATACAACAATTTTACCCGGGTTTCCATCACAGGCCCTGAGTCTATCGGCCAACGCTTCAGGATTTGGCATCTGTGCCGCAAAACCACCAATGCGCAGGTAAAACTCGAGCAACCGAGTCTGCTCCCGGCTAGCCAAAGGCTCAATTTCCAACTCCAAGGCTGCGTATTCTCGCCCTCGGAGCCGTTTGGCCGATGCCTCTCCCCAGTCGCAATGACCACAGAGTAACACACCTATCTTGTGGGAAATCGGCAACGCATCATTGATACAGAGAAATTCCCACAACTCATCAATAAACTCGGCTGGGGCGAGGTGCGCATCATCTACTACTAGCAACAGACGCAGCGGCTCTGCTCCCAACAAACGAAATAGTGAATCTCCAAGAGAATCGGCAGGGTCGAATACCGGATTACTCAGTAACTGCCGGATCAACGACTCCCGGGCATTAGGCAGGGTAAGCTTGTCATGATAGGTAAGATAAGCTACCCGCCAGGGAGGCTCAAAACAGGTAAGCAACATTTCGCATAGCCGCGTCTTGCCGCTGCCCTGGTTTCCAGAGAGGAAAATAAGAGGGGAAGAAACCTCATACAGGTGCTGCAACCGCAACACCATCTGAGACTGGCTTTCTAATTCAGGAAGCTCCTGCGTGGTCACACCATCCGTTCCACATCAATGATCTGTTGCAGTAAACCGGGATCGACATCTGCAAAGAGATCAGCAGAGCCAATACCTGTTGGTAATACCAAACGCAATTTACCGGATAACACCTTTTTATCACGCATCATGTGTCGAATAAAGGCTGAAAAATCCATCTGCGCAGGTGCAACCACGGGCAACCTGGCCGCAAGCAGCAATTTTCGGATACGCAAAGCCTGCTCTGCCGTGAGCAAGCCCAACGCAACCGAAGTAGCTGCGGCCAGTACAGTTCCTGCAGCCACCGCCTCACCGTGAAGCCAGTTGCCATAGCCTTGTTCAGCTTCGATCGCATGACCGAAAGTATGACCCAGATTAAGCAGGGCTCGAACGCCCATCTCTGTCTCATCCTGAGCCACCACGTCCGCTTTGATCTGACAACAACGCAAAATAGCCTGTGTCAGTAACCGCGTATCCAAGGCCAAGAGCTCTGCAATATGCTGTTCCAACCAGGCAAAGAAATCTTGGTCCCAGATGATGCCATACTTGATCACCTCAGCCAGGCCAGCCGACAGTTCACGCTCAGGCAGGGTGGCAAGACAATTGGTATCGATAATCACGGCCTTGGGCTGATAGAAAGCGCCTATCATATTCTTGCCCATTGGGTGATTGACGGCTGTCTTGCCTCCAACTGAAGAGTCGACCTGGGAGAGTAGCGTGGTAGGGACCTGAATGAAAGGCACCCCCCGCTGATAACTGGCTGCTGCAAACCCCACCAGATCACCGATGACACCACCACCTAAGGCAATGAGTGTAGTGTCACGACCATGATTGCCTTCTAGCAAGGCCGTCATGATCAAATTGAAGCTCTCCAGATTCTTATGCTCTTCGCCATCAGGCAATATGCAAGAATCCAGTTGCCAGGCAGCCAGAGTATGTTGCAATCGAGCCAGATAGAGAGGAGCTATCGTGTCATTGGTGACGATCATAACCCGCTTGCCCTTAATTGCCTGGGCAAACAACTTGGATTCATCTAACAGCGCCGGACCAATGGAAATTGGATAACTTCTTTGGTCCAACGCAACCGTCAACTGTTCCATGACACCCAACTCCCTTCACTCAACTCTTATAAGCCGAGCAGTTGCGCAATCTGATTGGCAACCAGCTTGGCACTCTGCTCATCGGTGCGAACTACATAGTCGGCAATTTCCCGATACAGGGGCTCACGCTCATTGGCCAGGCGGATCAGAACATCACGAGGATCTTCTTCCGTCTGCAGCAACGGCCTGCGCTTATCACGCTGGGTACGAGCCAACTGTTTTTCAATCGGAGTTTCGAGGTAAACCACTATGCCACGCGCAGAGAGGCGATTACGAGTCTGTGCGCTCTTGATTGCACCACCACCCGTTGCCAAAACAATCCCTTGCAGCTCGGTCAAATCACCGATGACTTGCTCTTCCCGTTTACGGAAGCCGTCTTCACCTTCCACATCGAACACCCAGCTGATATCAGCCCCCGTGCGATGTTCGATCTCCTGATCCGAGTCGTAGAACTCCATATGCAGTTGATCTGCGAGATGTTTACCAATGGTGCTTTTACCGGCCCCCATGGGGCCCACAAGGAAAATATTGCGTTTCTCAGCCATTTTATTCGTCAAATAGTCAAAACCAACCTGCCCGCATGCGGCGGGATCCTAGGACATATATCCCTAACGTTTGAAACTGGACGGGGAATTATGCAGCAGCGAACCCATGATAGCAACTTGGCATGGCGCATAAGCACCATAAAGCCTCTGATGCGGTCCCCCATTGTATATTTATAGGACACCATGCCTACATAGTATTCGCTTTGAATACAACAAGGCCCAGCATTGCTGGGCCTTGTTTAATTGCTCTACAGAAAAATTACAGCTGTGACTCCAATACTATCTTCGGCGTCACGAATATCAGCAATTCACGCTTGGCATTTTTCTCTGTGGTATTGCGGAACAATACACCCAAGCCTGGAATATCACCCAGTAAAGGGATCTTGGTGACATTCTTCTTGATGGTCTGCTGGTAGATACCACCGAGCACCAGGGTCTCACCGTTGTCGACCAATACCTGTGTGCTGATCTGCTGGGTGTTGATAGCCGTACCTGTCCCGGTACCTGTCTGCACTGTCTCACCCAGCGTATCCTGGGTCACCATCAGATCCAGGATGACACGGTTATCCGGGGTGATCTGAGGTGTCACTTTGAGGCTCAGTACGGCTTTCTTCCACTCCACTGACGTGGCACCACTTGACGTTGAAGCGTTGCTTGGGAACTCGGTACCCTGCTCGATAATTGCCTCTTTCTGGTTAGCCGTGGTCACCCGTGGGCTGGCGATGATCTCAGCCTTATTCTCGGTTTCCAATGCGCTCAGCTCCAGATCCAGCAGCGAACCATCCGCCAACTTGGCCACCTGGAACGCCAGACGACCAGTATTCGCCGCCCCCACTGGCAAGTTGACGTTGAGACGGTCATTAATTGATGGAACCGTGTCATTACGCAGAGAGTCATTACCCGCAATAGAGCCTGAAGTCGAACCATCCTGATTCGCCTTGCTATAACCCCAACGAACGCCCAACTGCTCATCGACACCATCATCTATGGTGACCATACGCGCCTCAATCACCACCTGCTTGACCGGGATATCCAGCACCTTCAACATGCTCTTGATATGATCGACCACATCGGCCGTATCCTTGATAAGCAGAGTATTGGTCCGTTCATCCACGCTCACAGCACCACGGCTCGAAAGCAGTCGAGTCTTGTCTGTGGACAACAGACTGGCCATCTCGGCTGCCTTGGCATAATTCACCTGAATGTATTCCGTGACCAGAGGAGCCAGGTCAGCGACCTGATTCTTGCTCTCCAGACTCTGCTTCTCGCGAGCAGCAATCTCCTGAGCCGGAGCAACCAGCAGGATATTGTTATCTAGGCGCTTATCCAGCCCCTTCACTTTCAGCACTGTGTCCAGCGCCTGCTCCCATGGCACCCCATCCAGACGCAGAGTAATATTGCCGGTTACAGTATCAGTGGTGACCAGGTTGAAGTTATTGAAGTCAGCAATGAGCTGCAGCACAGTACGGATGGGCACATTCTGGAAGTTCAGGGAGATGGGCTTACCCTTATACTTCACCTGTTCCGCGCCACCCTTGGCAGTAGCCTTCAGTGGCGATACCTCTATGATGAAGAGATCCTGAGCCTGATCATAGCGGTAGTCATAACGGCCACTCACGGCCAGATCCAGCACCACATCATTGCCCTGGTGCGATACATCGACCTTGCCAACCGGGGTGGCAAAGTCAGTCACATCCATCAGCGCAACCAGCTCGCTCGCCACATCGGTAGCATGGAACTTGGCGACTATATGATCACCCCGATTGACTATATCCACAGCAGCGGAGCTATTATCCAGGCCAACCAGCAACTGACCTGCACCATCCTTGCCCCGTTTGAAATCCAGGCTCTTGATGCGGTTAATGGTGGCGCTGTTAACCGATGATTTGACCGCAGGGGTACTCTTGACGGGTACCACAGCGCCAGGCGTGGCCGCAGCAGTCGTAGTGGCGGCTGTCGTTGCTACGACAGGAGCTGGCTCAACCTGAGTTGATGCATCAGCACCCTGCCCCATACTCACTAATAGCTGGTTACCCTTCTGAGAGATCTGATAAGGCATCAATTGGTTTAATGCGATAGTAACATCCAACCCATCACCGCTGGGCGTCACATTGATCTGCTGTATCCCCTTTCGCTCAACGGGGATCTGATTCATGGCTTCTAACTCTTTAACAAAGATTATTATTATAATTTTTTTAAATCTATGTGGGGGAAAATAATTCTTCCTGAACCAGTGGTGCGGAAAAACCATCGCCTTTACGTTGTATTAAAATCCTC
>JBOFBS010000326.1:0-9989 GCA_051645725.1 Aeromonadaceae bacterium
TGGTAGGCCAGCCAGTTAATCAGGTAATCGACCAGCTCGCGGTTTTTCTCGGTCGATATCCCAGCACAGAGCTCTCCTAGTACCAACGCATCCTCTATGAAGGTTCGGTGTACCTGAAGGTGCAGCTCGCGGTGCCGCCCATCGACCTTGGCATCAGCCATGAGTGACTCTTCGTCGGCAAAATGCTCATTCACATAGTTGAATAGCTTGTCTCGTATGGAAATAAATTGATCCGGGTGCAGCTCATCAGCAGAGAGAAGGCGTTCACTTAAGTCATTGATCATGTGGACGAGATGGCGATGCTGCTCATCCACTGAGGTGATATGGGTTAAGAAACCATCATTCCAGTTAAATAACGAGAGCATCCCTCCCTCTTGGTCATTCTGACTACCTATTCCTGCTTACTTCATTGTGAATGATCAAGTGCCAAAAGGGTATTTAGAACTTACCAGCCATTAGCCGGGAGTGATGTGGCGCCTCAAATGTGAACCCTACCCTGGGGGCTTAGCCGCGCAACTCCCTCCCTGTGATGGGCGAGCTACTATTTGGAACAGGGAGTGAGAGTCAAAGGGGGGGGCATCTGCGCTGCGCTGTCGCAGAAAAGTTAGATCCAGGATGTACTTTTTAACAAATAACCCCACGAGTTGTTAACAATTTCATAAAAGAGGTTACCCTCTGCAGTTTAGGTGGACAGATACTATCTGTAATTGAGGGGACAAGGAGCCGTTCGATGAGAGGATTACTAAACTGGTTAGTGAGAGGCATTGCTTGTGCAGGGCTCTTGCTTCTTGGGGGGTGCAACATGACGCTGCTGGACCCCAAGGGGCTAGTGGGCATGGAGCAAAAAAATCTGATCATCACGGCCCTGGCCCTGATGCTGATAGTCGTGATACCCGTCATCGTGATGACTTTCTGGTTTGCCTGGCGCTACCGGGCTTCCAACAAGGCGGCCACTTATGCCCCCAACTGGTCGCACTCCAACAAGATTGAGGCTGTGGTCTGGGGGATCCCCTGCGTCATCATTCTTGTTCTGGGTACTATCACCTGGAAAACCACCCACTCCCTGGACCCAAGAGCGCCGCTGCCCTCAGCGGTTAAACCGCTGGAGATAGAGGTGGTCTCGCTGGATTGGAAGTGGCTCTTCATCTACCCGGAGCAGGGCGTTGCCTCGGTCAACGAGGTGGTGTTCCCGGTCAATGTGCCTGTCCATTTCAAGGTGACCTCAGGCTCCGTGATGAACTCTTTCTTCATTCCCCAGTTGGGCAGCCAGATCTATGCCATGGCCGGTATGCGCAACCAGCTTAATCTGATGGCGAATGAAGTGGGTAGTTACAAGGGGATCTCGGCCAACTACAGCGGACATGGCTTTTCCGGCATGAAGTTCACCGCCGAGGCCACCACCCAGGAGGGGTTCGAGCAGTGGCTGCATAACGTGCGCACTGAAAAGTCAGCGCTCAACTTTGCCGACTATCTGGTGCTGGCCAAACCGACCGAAAATCATCCGGTGACTCATTTTTCCACGGTTGAGACTGGGATCTACGATCGGATCATAGCCCAGTTTATGCCGGTCATGGCTCATCACGATGAGGCGACCTCCGGTGCCATGATGGCTGGTAAGGAGAAGCACATGGAGCAGAAGGAACATCAGATGATGGATGAAGCTGAAGATGGCCATCAGATGCATGAGATGCATGAACATTCCGAGAGTGGGGAATAGAAACGATGCTGTTAGGTAAATTGACGCTGGAGGCGATTCCGTACCATGACCCCATCATAATGGGGGCGGTCGGGGCCATGATACTGGGCGGCTTGCTGGTCTGTGCCGCCCTGACCTATTTCAAAAAGTGGAAGTGGCTCTGGAGCGAGTGGCTCACCTCGGTGGATCACAAGAAGATAGGGGTCATGTATATCATTGTCGCCATCCTGATGCTGCTGCGCGGCTTTGCCGATGCCATCATGATGCGTACCCAGATGGCCATCGCCTCGACGGGGGCAGAGGGCTTCTTGCCGCCGCACCACTACGATCAAATCTTTACCGCCCACGGCGTCATCATGATCTTCTTCATGGCCATGCCCTTGATGGTCGGCTTGATGAATATCGTCATACCCCTGCAGATCGGCGCACGGGATGTGGCCTTCCCCTTCCTCAACTCCCTGAGTTTCTGGCTCTTCATGGTTGGGGTGGTGCTGATGAACCTCTCGCTGGCAGTGGGTGAGTTTGCCCAAACCGGCTGGCTGGCCTACCCACCGCTCTCCGGCCTGGCCTTCAGCCCTGGCGTGGGGGTGGATTACTGGATCTGGAGTTTGCAGATCTCGGGGATAGGTACCCTGCTCACAGGCGTGAACTTCTTTGTCACTGTGCTGAAGATGCGGGCCCCGGGTATGACCTTGATGCGGATGCCGGTCTTTACCTGGACAGCCTTTTGCAGCAACGTGCTCATCATCATCTCCTTCCCGATCTTGACCGTCACCATAGCCCTGCTGACCCTGGATCGCTATCTGGGGACCCACTTCTTCACCAATGAGATGGGCGGCAACCAGATGATGTATGTCAATCTCATCTGGGCCTGGGGGCATCCGGAAGTCTATATCCTGATCCTGCCCGCCTTCGGTATCTTCTCCGAGGTGGTGGCCACCTTCTGCAAGAAGAAGCTGTTTGGTTACACCTCGCTGGTGTGGGCGACGGCTGCCATCACACTGCTCTCTTTCATTGTCTGGCTGCACCACTTCTTCACCATGGGCGCGGGGGCCAACGTCAACGCCTTCTTCGGTATCGCCACCATGATCATCTCGATCCCGACCGGGGTGAAGATATTTAACTGGCTCTTTACCATGTACCGCGGACGGGTGGAGTTCTCAACGCCGATCCTCTGGACGCTCGGTTTCCTCGTCACCTTTACGTTGGGGGGGATGACGGGGGTGTTGCTGGCGGTGCCGGGTGCCAACTTTGTGCTGCACAACAGTCTCTTCCTGATCGCTCACTTCCATAACGTCATCATAGGGGGCGTGGTTTTTGGCTACCTGGCCGGTTTCAACTACTGGTTCCCCAAGGCCATGGGCTTCAAGCTGCATGAGGGGCTGGGCAAGAGCGCCTTCTGGTGCTGGATTGTGGGCTTCTTCCTCGCCTTCGTCCCGCTCTACATGCTGGGCTTCATGGGCATGACTCGCCGGGTCAGCCAGCAGATCGACCCCGAGTACCAGCAGCTGCTGTTTGTCGCCGCCGGCGGCGCCGTGGTGATCCTCTTCGGCATCATCTGCCAGCTGTTGCAACTGGTGGTGAGCATAATACAGCGCGATAAACTGCGTGATGTGACCGGTGATCCCTGGGGTGGCCGTACTCTGGAGTGGTCTACCTCCTCTCCGCCCCCGCTCTACAACTTCGCCACCCTGCCTCAGGTCAAGGGGCTGGATGCTTTCTGGGAGAGTAAGGAGAGCGGCGAAGCGTATCGCCAACCCGAGACCTACCAGCCTATCCACATGCCGAAGAATACCGGTGCCGGCGTCATCATTGGGGCCTTCAGCCTGGTGATGGGTTTTGCCCTGATCTGGCATATCTGGTGGCTGGCCATAGTGGGTCTGGTGGGGATCATTGCCACCTATATCCGTCATACCTTCAATGACGATGTGGAGTATTACGTTCCGGTCGAGGTGGTCGAGAAGACCGAAGCACAACATTATCAGGCGTTACAACAGGCAGGGGTAAACCATGTCCGCTGAGACCTTAAACCAGATGGCGCCCTCCGCGGCTGCCACCCATGCTCACGATGAGCATCATGACGCCGGAGGCAAGGCGGTATTTGGCTTCTGGATCTATCTGATGAACGATTGCATCCTGTTTGCCACCCTCTTTGCCACCTATGCTGTGCTCTCCGGCAGCATAGCCGATGGCCCGGCCGCCAAAGATATCTTCGAGCTGCCCTATGTGCTGGTGGAGACCATCTTCCTGCTGCTGAGCAGTGTCACCTATGGTTTTGCCATGCTGGCCTACTATCGGCAGCGGGTGGCTGCGGTACAGGGATGGCTGGCGATCACTTTCCTCTTCGGCCTGGCCTTTGTGGGTATGGAGATCAATGAGTTTGCCCATCTGATCCACGAGGGGTATGGTCCGGATCGCAGCGCCTTCCTCTCCGCCTTCTTTGCGCTGGTGGCGACTCATGGTCTGCACGTCACCTTTGGCCTCATCTGGATGGTGGTCTTGATGCTGCAGATCCGGCAAAAGGGGTTGACCCAGAAAAACGGTACGCGCCTGCTCTGCCTCTCTCTCTTCTGGCACTTTCTCGACATTATCTGGATCTGTGTCTTTACCGTTGTCTATCTGATGGGGGTGATGTGATGGGAACCAAGCCACAGCAACATGCTGGCGCCAGCCACGGCTCATTACGCTCCTATCTGCTGGGATTCCTGCTCTCCGTGGTGTTGACCCTGATCCCGTTTGGTCTGGTCATGTATCCGGAGCTGGGGTTTACCCAGGGCACACTACTGGCCGTCATACTGGGGATGGCCCTGCTGCAGATCCTGGTGCAGCTGGGCTTCTTCTTGCATCTGAACAGCCATTCGGATGAGGGGTGGAACATGATTGCCGGCGTCTTTACTGCGCTCATCATAGTGATACTGGTGGTGGGTTCCCTCTGGATCATGTTCCACCTCAATCACAACATGATGGCGCACTGACCAAGATGGACGCACTCAAACGCTATCTGCTCATCACCAAGCCCGGCATCATAATGGGCAATCTGGTCTCTGTACTGGGGGGCTTTTTCCTGGCGGCCGATGGTCGCCAGGGTGTGGGGCTGCTGTTGCTGACGCTGCTCGGTGTCTCCTGCATCATAGCCTCAGGTTGCGTCTTCAATAACCATATCGACCGGGATATAGATGGCCTGATGGAGCGGACGCGGAACCGGGTGCTGGTCAAAGGGTTGATCTCACCCAGGGCCAGTCTCCTCTATGCCGCCCTGCTCGGCCTGGTTGGGGTCGCCTTGCTGCTGAACGTCAACCTGCTGGTCGCGCTGCTGGGGGTGACGGGGTTTGCCGTATATGTCGGACTCTATACCCTCTGGCTCAAGCGCCGCTCTGTCTATGGCACGCTAGTGGGTAGCCTCTCCGGGGCAACACCGCCTGTGATGGGTTATTGTGCCGTGCGAGGGGAGTTTGATGCCGGAGCCTTGCTGCTGCTGCTCATCTTCAGCCTCTGGCAGATGCCCCACTCCTATGCCATCGCCATCTTCCGGTTGCGTGACTACCAGGCCGCCGGTATCCCTGTGTTGCCGGTACTGCGTGGCATTCGGGTGACCAAAGATCATATGCTGGGCTATATCATAGCCTTTGCCCTGGCGGCACTGATGTTGACCGGCACCGGCTATGCGGGGTATGGCTATCTGGGTGTGGCCCTGCTGGTGAGCGCCATCTGGCTGCTGTTGGCCTGCCAGGGCTACCGGGTGAGCGATGATGTGCGCTGGGCCAGGCAGCTTTTTATCTTCTCCATAGTGGCCATCACCTCGTTAAGCCTGATGATGTCGCTGGATGGCATAGCCACGGGCAGCGAACTGGTCACCTGGCTGCACTAGCCGTCTCATCGGCCTGGAGTCGGTAACGAGGCGGCGCGAGCCGCCTTGTTTTTTTATCAGGATAACCAGAGATGAAAGATCATAACCGTTGCGATCTGCGGATGACAGCCGACGAGCGCCGCGCCACCTGGGGGCTCGGGCTGCTCTTCTCCCTGCGCATGTTGGGCATGTTTATGCTGTTGCCGGTTCTGACCACCTATGGTCTGGAGCTAGCCGGCGCCACGCCCACTCTGCTGGGTGTGGCCATCGGCATCTATGGGCTGGCTCAGGCCTGTTGCCAGGTGCCGCTAGGCATGGCCTCGGACCGCTATGGCCGGGTCAGTATCATTCTCTTCGGGCTTGGGCTCCTGCTGGTCGGCAGCGTGGTGGCGGCATTGAGCGACTCCATCTGGGGCGTGATCGTTGGCCGGGCCCTGCAGGGGGCGGGCGCCATCTCGGGGGCAGTTTTGGCCCTGCTTTCGGATCTGACCCGGGAGCAGAACCGTACCAAGGCCATGGCGGCCATCGGCATGAGCTTTGGTCTCACCTTCGCCATCGCCATGGTGACGGGGCCGCTGCTGGCGACCCACTTCGGCATTCCGGCCCTCTTCTGGAGTATCGCCCTGTTAGCCCTCTTAGCCATGCTGGTGGTGTGGCGCCTGGTGCCCAAGGCTCCCCATCATCTGCGCAATCGGGAGTCGGCCATTGTCTGGAGCGAGATGTTCTCCGTGCTGCGCTCGGCCCCCTTGCTGCGGCTGGATATGGGGATCTTCTGCCTGCACTTTCTGTTGATGCTGACCTTCGTCGCCCTGCCGGGAGCCCTGCTGGAGAGTGGTATTACCAAGTCATCCCAGTGGCAGATCTATCTGTGGTGCATGCTGGGCTCTTTCCTGCCTGTCCTGCCCGCCATTATTCATGCCGAAAAGGCGCGGCAGATGCGGCGGGTCTTCCTACTGGCTATCCTCTTGCTGCTGGTGGCGGAATTACTGCTCGCCGTCACTCCTGGGTTGGGCTGGCAACTGCTGGGGGTCACCCTCTTCTTTGTGGCCTTCAATCTGCTGGAGGCGCTGCTCCCCTCGCTGGTGAGCAAGCTGGCGCCTGTCGGACACAAGGGGACAGCCATGGGTGCCTACTCAACGGCTCAGTTTCTGGGGGTTGCCTGTGGGGGCATGGTGGGGGGGGCCTTGCTGGCCCATCTTAGTCTCCACTCTCTCTTCCTGGCCGCGGCTCGGCTGGCATTCGCCTGGGGGCTGCTGGCCCGGCAGATGGCCGAGCCGCCACACCTGAGCTCTCTGCGTCTGCTGCTGACCCCGTCACAGCTGCAGTCGGCTGCGGTACTGCTGGCCAGACTGGAGGCCCAGCCTGGTGTAGAGCAGGTCTTGCTGGTCGCAGAAGAGCAGTGCGTCTATCTGAAGCTTGATACCCGTCTGTGCGCTCGAACCGAGCTGGAAGCCTTGGTGCTGACGATATGACCATGCACAGATGAGGGCGCATACGGGGCGCGTGCAGCTGTGATTGGGCTTTTTGCCCCCTGTTTAGCAAAAATCGGCCATTATCCTGTGGCGTATCCGGGTGTAGTATGGCGGCAGCCGTTTTCCGATTATCGCAAGGAGATGCTCCATGAACATTGCCGAGATTGTCCGCAGCCGTCACACCTGCAAGGCCTATGATGCCCAACGCCCCTTAACCGAGGAGCAGTTGCAACAACTGCAGCAGATACTGCGCTTTAGCCCCTCGTCGGTGAACTCCCAGCCCTGGCACTTTTTCCTGGTCAGCAGCGATGAGGGCAAGAGCCGGTTGATCCCGACCCTGACCGAACACAACAGGGAGAAGGTGCGCCAGGCCCCTCTGAGCGTCATCATAGCCACTAAAACCGAGCTGGATGATAGCCATCTGCAGGCGCTCTTGGCTCAGGAGGAGCAAGATGGGCGCTTTGGTGGCAATGAGGAGGCCAAGAAGGGGGCGGATGGAGCGCGCCGCTACTATGTGGGCCTCAACAGCACCTCGCCGCAGAAGCAGCAGGAGTGGATGGCTCGTCAGGCCTACATCTCGCTGGGGTTCCTGCTGATGGGGGCCGCGACCTTGGGTCTGGATGCCACCCCGATAGAGGGCTTCTTTCCCGAGCAGCTGGATGCCGCCTTCGGCCTAGGTGAGCTGGGTCTGAAGAGTGTGGTGGTTGCCAGCCTGGGCCATCGCAGCGAGCAGGACTTCAACGCCAGCCTCAACAAGTCCCGCCTCCCCGCCGAGCAGCTCTTTACTCGCCTCTAGGCCCTTCATCACTAACTACCCGTTCCTAATTATGCTACAGGGACGAGGTCGCACACGCTGACACGCCGTGAACCCCTCCCTGGGGGCTCCACCGCGCCATCCCTGGCGCGGAGGGTCAGCTTAGTGCTACCCCGTCCCTATGCTGAGGGATCTATTTTTCGGCACAGCTAGTTAGCGACGTGACCCACAGAAGATGGTGGCTGTCCCGTTCATAGCAGTAAGGGACATCCACTTTGGACTAATGTTGCGGCAGGGAGAGGGGCCTGCCGTATTTTGCCAACGGCGTTCAACTACCCTGTTCGATCAGGGCCAACCGTATGCCCAACAAGACAAAGAGGCTCCCCACGCCGCGATTGAGCCAATGAGTGATGCTCTTGCTACGACGCAGGTGGGTGCCGGCTCGGGCGCTCACCCAGGCCAGCAGGGTACACCAGAGCAGAGAGTTCAGATCGAAGATGATGCCCAGGTAGATAAAGGCCAGGGTCTTGCTCTGGGCATCATGTTCGATGAATTGCGGGACGAAGGCCAGAAAGAAGAGGGCTACCTTGGGGTTGAGCAGGTTGCTGAGCAACCCTTGGCGAAACAGCTGGCTTAAGCGCAACGCAGGCAAGCACTCTGGCTGGGCGCCTTGCGCCGAGCCTTGGCGTAGCAGACCCACGCCTAACCATAGCAGGTAGATGGCTCCTGCCAGTTTTACCACCAAAAAGGCGGTGGCCGAAGTTGCAAGCAGGGCCGCCAGCCCCAGTGCCGCCGCCAGAATATGGCCAAATACACCGCAGCAAACCCCCAGGCTGGCAACCATGCCTGCGCGCCACCCCTGGCTCAGACTGCGGGCGGCGATGAAGAGGTTGTCCGGCCCTGGTGTCACATTCAGCAGCAGGCCAGAGAGGATAAATAGCCAGAGATCGTGGGTACCAAACATGGGGGGCTCCTTGCCTGTCATGCCTGTTGGCGTTCGAGATCCCAGTGCATCAAATAAGCAGGCCAGGAGCAAGTAAAACCACGTTGTAGATATGGTTTATCCTCAGCCCTCTGCTTAGGGCGGAGATCCCGTCGCCGTTCCAGATGCACCATTAGGCAAGGAGGCGATAAAAATCTCGGTAAGTGTGCTGGTTTGACATACAGACACCTAGAGTGGGTAGATCGACTGGCAAGGCATGGCATGAGGAGCACATAGGTTGGGCTTCGCAAGCTCAGCCCAACCTTCAACCGACCCGATCGGGCACTTAGCCCTTTTCCCCGGCCCAGATCACTCGGCGGTGACAGCCGCCAGCGGATTGCTCAGTGGGCGACGCTTGGCCAGCCAGAACAGCAGCAGGCCAGGGATGTAGAGCCACAGTGAGAGCAGCAGGTTATCCAAACCTGAGGCATAGAGCAGCCAGGCGCCATACAGGGTCGCTCCCCCGGCGATCAGGAATTGTCCTGCTCCCACCCCTCCCAATGCCCCGGCTCTTTGTTGCCAGCTCCATTTCAGCAGGAAGGCTCCTACCAGCAGGTAAGGCACCAGTATCATCTGGGAGGAGATGGTTAACAGGGTGTTATATCCCTCTCCGCTCCACAATACGGCCAGCAGGGAGGCCTGTACCGTCAGGCTGGTCAACCACAGGGAGTTGATGGCCACCCCACGCTGATTCTGGCGCCGGAAGAAGGCGGGAAAGGCGCCATGTATGGCAGCGCTCCAGGGAACTTCCACGGCAAACAGCGTCCAGCTCAAGTAAGAGGCGCAGACCGAGATGACCAGGCCGATGGCGATGATCACCTTGCCGGGCTCGCCCAGCAGTTGCCCCATCAGCAGTGCCATGGAGGGGTTATGCAAGCCCGCCAGCGCCTCGCGGCTCTGCAAGCCAAAGGAGAGCAGCGTCACCAGCACATAGATCACCAAGGCCAGCAAGACGCCAAACAGCGTGGCGCGACCAATATCCTTGCGATTTTGTGCGCGAGCCGAAAGCACCACGGCGCCTTCGAGGCCGGTAAATACCCAGAGGGTGATGATCATGGTCTGCTTCACCTGCTCCCAGACCGGCAATTCCAGTGACAGACCATGAAAATCCAGTTGTGCCAGATCCAGACGGAAGGCCAGCAGCGCCAGGCCGATGAAGAGCAGCAGCGGGATCAGCTTGGCTATGGTGGCGACCAGATTGACCAGTGCCGCTTCACGTATGCCACGGGCCACCAGCC
>JBOFBS010000327.1:0-3412 GCA_051645725.1 Aeromonadaceae bacterium
AGAACCTATATCCAGGGGTTTTTAATCCGGAGTGTTCACGAACAAAATAATAAGTGACATAAACAGACCGTATGTGTGTTATTGGCTTTACTGGGTAATCTGGTGAAAATCTGCCTCTGATTATTACTCCGCTCCTCAAAGATTATATTTTTATTTTGATTGAAAGAATGAAGCCACGGCCGCTCAATGAGCAAGAGGCTCCCGCCACAAAGTATCCATAGATAAACTCTTTCAGCAGTAGTGATTTCAAACTACTCCTGCACAACAGACATAAATGACAGTACAAACACACCAGTTATAAATGACAGGTATGCATGCTCAGCACTATCCTTTGATTGACCGGATTCTTGGCTTCTTGTACATTCGCGCCCGAACATAGATGCACCACAATCTTATAAATTATATGGATATATCTACAATGAAAAACTTCACGCTTGCTGCTGCACTATTGGTTACCTTGATGGGCTCGGCCAATGCGGGACTATTGGACACAGTAGCTAATACTGCAACTGCCCTCGATGCCGCAACCGATAATGGTGTTGCCACGGACAAGGCCTTACTTGAGCTGGTCAAGAGCAAGGTGCAAGATAATGCCACCAAAGAGCAGGTCAAAGCCAAACTGGGTGCCCCCAAGAGCATCGAAAGCGTCAATGGCAACGAAGTCTGGAAGTATGACATCAGTAGCATCAGTAAGGATGCCAACAGTGCGATGACGCTGGCTTCGGCTCTCGGTGCCAATACCAAAAAGGCTGAAAAGATCGTCTCCATGAAATTTGAAGGCGACACACTGAAAACCTATGAAGTGGTTGATGGTACGTTGACCAACTAAATAGAGCGTTACCTCGCCCATAAGGGCTGAGCTTGATTTCTGTAGATAGCGTTAAACACTGCCCCATAATTACAAAGCCAGCCGGTGGATACTGACTGGCTTTTTTAATGCCAAATGCGAGTCATTACCCCATCTGAAGCGAAGCGTTCAGGACAGCCAGCGTTAATGCCGGACAACAGCTATGCCGCTGTATTGACTGAAGCTAGCGGAGTGAGCGGGAGAGATGTCGAGCAAGTTGCAGGGCAAGACTCTATAGACAGAGGTGTGCGGAAACTAACTTGGAATAGAAGCCCTAAACTACCCAGCCTTTGATAGTCAGGCTGGGTATGAGGCATCAGCAGGTGCGCAGAGAATCGTTGATGGCTAACAAGGCTGCTGCCGGGTCGGTAGCCTGGGTGATAGGACGACCAATGACCAGGTAATCAGAGCCTTGCGCACACGCCTCAGCAGGAGTAAGAACGCGGCGCTGATCACCTAACTCACTGCCAGCTGGACGTATGCCCGGCGTTACCAGCTTAAAATCGGAGCCAAGCTGTTGTTTTAGCATCTTGGCTTCCTGGGCAGAGCAGACCACCCCATCCAGCCCTGAACTCTGAGTCAGTGTGGCCAGGCGCAACACCTGCTCCTGCAACGTGCAGCTGAGTCCCAACTGCCGAAGCTCATCTTGCTCCATACTGGTCAATACAGTCACGGCAATTAACAGCGGTGCAGATGAACCATAGGGTTCTAATGCCTGCTTGGCTGCCTCCATCATGCGAGGCCCCCCACTGGCATGCACATTCACCATCCAGACACCCAATTCGGCACTGGCCGCGACGGCCTTGGCGACCGTATTGGGGATATCGTGAAACTTGAGATCCAAAAAGAGATCAAAGCCACGGGCCACCAAGCTGCGGACAAACTGCGGGCCAAACAGGGTAAACATCTCTTTACCTACTTTCAGCCGGCACAACTGCGGATCAATTCGATCAACAAAGGCCAAGGCATCTGCCTCTTTGGCATAATCCAAAGCAACTATGACTCTAGGTTCTTGCATCTTCACTCCAAACTAATCCCCATCCAGATCCCGGATGGGCTTAATACTTGCCCACTGCTTACAGGAGGGGCATTGCCAAAAAATAACCCGCGAAGAAAAACCACAGCGGCGACAACGGTGTGTAGGCTTGGACTTGACCTGCTCTTCAACCAAGCGTTTGAGTAGGCCGATGCTCTCCTTGCCCTTGGGGTTATCTATCTCACTCATCTGATAATCCATCAGACGCACAAAAGCCTTCATGGTGGGATGTCGCTTGAGCGACTTAAGCACCAGTTGCTCCGCCACTTCACGTCCAACCGTATGTTCGGTGATCCGTGCCAGCTCCAGGACTACAGCGGCGGAAGAGGAGTGTTCCAACCACAAGTTGAGTATCTCGGCATATTCACTGAGGTCCGAATCACTGAAGCAACGGGTTAATAGCGGCAGCGCATCGCAGATCAAATCAGGGTCTTGCTCACCGACCGTTTTGAGCAATGCGATCGCTGCTCGGGGTTGGTTTTCACTTAAATACAACTCAGCCAGACGCAAACTGGCCCGAACCGAATGTTCGTCAATATCCAACGCTCTTTTTAGCCTGGCCTGCGCCTTGCGGCTGTGCCCCGCAGCCAAATCCACTTCAGCTTGCTCACAGTAAAAGTTTGCCAACGCCGGAATTACCCGCGCGCCCAACCGCTTCTTGTGTTGCTCCGCTACCTCGATGGCCTTTGGCCACTCGCGCATCTGCTGGTAGATGTCGATTAACAACTGTGCGGCTTGCTCCTCATACTCTTCATCTTTTCTAAGCTCCAGAAGACTCTGCTCCGCACGATCAAGCAAGCCTGCGGCAAGGAAGTCCCGAGCCAGCTCAAGCATGGCCAGATTCCGCTGCTCATAAGTCAGGCTGGGGCGAGCGACCAAGTTTTGGTGAATACGGATGGCTCTATCTACCTCGCCACGCTGGCGAAACAGGTTACCAAGTGCCAGATGTGTCTCAAGCGTCTCATCATCCACCTGTAACAGCTCAATGAAGAGATCGACCGCTTTATCTGGTTGCTCCGAGAGCAGGAAGTTAATCCCCGCCACATAGTTACGCGAAAGCCGATGGCTGGAGTGTTGGCTATCAAGGCGAACACCGCGCCGCCCCATGTACCAACCATAGGCTGCGGCAATAGGCAGCAGCAGAAAGAGAAGTTCGAGCATTAACGGCTCGCATCCTTCTCAGTTTGAGCCGATGACGCGACAAGCCGAGCCTGTTGCCTGCGCAGACGATGCAAACTGACTCGTGCTCGAAGCAACAGCAGGCCAAACAGTAGCGAGGCGCAGAAAAATCCGGCTGTAAACAAGATGACGAGCAGTGTTGAAAGACGAAACTCATCCTGAGCCAACAGATAATTCAGACGTACAATTTGCTGATTTTCCGCACCCAGGGTTAACGCCAATGCCACAACGATAGTTAACACTATCAGGGCTAATACAGTGCGCACAGGGACTCCTCATCATTATCGTTAACCGTGACGAAAGCAGCAGAGGCTTGAAACAGATAGCCGGAGGTTCAGCCGTTTACTCGT
>JBOFBS010000328.1:0-34863 GCA_051645725.1 Aeromonadaceae bacterium
CAATCTTCAGTGCATCGTACACCTTAGGTACGGAGTCTTGTGGGAACTGCACGTCCACCACAGCACCGATGACTTGAACGATGATACCGTTACTCATGTCAAATCCTCTAAACCTATGAATACCTTAGCCCTATACCGCAGCGGCACCGGACACGATCTCGGTCAACTCCTGGGTGATACTGGCCTGACGGGCCTTGTTGTACACCAGTTGCAGATCGGTGATCAGATTATCCGCGTTGTCGGTAGCTGCCTTCATCGCCACCATACGGGCGGCTTGTTCACTGGCCAGGTTCTCGACGACACCCTGGTAGACCTGAGACTCTATGTAGCGACTGAGCAGTTGATCCAGCAGATGCTTGGGATCGGGCTCATACAGATAGTCCCAGTGACGCTTCTTGAGCTTCTCATCTTTTGCCTGGGGCAACGGCAACAGTTGATCGACCTTGGGTTGCTGCACCATGGTGTTCACAAAGTTGTTGTACACCAGATAGAGACGATCGATTTCGCCATTGTCATAGGCCTGCAGCATGACTTTCACCGAACCGATCAAATCATTGACCGTTGGGTTATCGCCAAAACCGGAAACCTGCGCCAACACCTTGCCACCATACCGGGCAAAGAAACCACAAGCCTTGGCGCCTACCAGTGCCAGACTGGTCTCAACACCTTCATCCTTCCACTTCTTCATGGAGCCGAGGGCGGATTTGAACAGGTTGATGTTCAAGCCACCACACAGACCCCGATCGGTCGAGATGATGATGTAACCAACCCGCTTGACCTCACGCTCTTCCAGGTAGGGATGCTTGTATTCCAGGTTACCCAGAGCGATATGACCGATCACCTTGCGCATGGTGACTGCATAAGGACGGCTTGCAGCCATGCTTTCCTGTGCCCGACGCATCTTGGACGCGGCGACCATCTGCATTGCGCTGGTGATCTTCTGAGTGTTTTTCACACTCCCGATCTTGTTACGTATCTCTTTAGCGCCGGCCATCTCTAGACTCTCCATTCAAGGTGGCTGCTTGCACAGCCACTTTAAGTTACCAGGTTTGAGTCGCCTTGAAGCTGTCGATCAGCGCAGTCAGCTTGGCTACAACTTCATCGTTGTAATCAGCCTTGGCGTTGATCTCAGCCATCAATTCAGCGTGCTCAGAATTGGCAAAGGAGAGCAGAGCGGCCTCGAAGTCACCGATCTTGACCAGCTCGACATCGTCGAGATAGCCACGTTCGGCAGCGAAGAGCACCAGAGTCTGCGCAGCCACGCTCATGGGAGCATACTGCTTCTGCTTCATCAGCTCGGTCACTTTCTGACCATGGCTCAACTGCTTGCGAGTCGCGTCATCCAGATCGGAAGAGAACTGGGCGAATGCCGCCAATTCACGATACTGAGCCAGAGCGGTACGAATACCCCCCGAGAGCTTCTTGATGATCTTGGTCTGCGCCGCGCCACCTACCCGGGATACAGAGATACCTGGGTCAACAGCAGGACGAATACCGGCGTTGAAGAGCTGGGTGGTCAGGAAGATCTGACCATCGGTGATGGAGATCACGTTGGTCGGAACGAATGCCGACACGTCACCCGCCTGGGTCTCGATGATAGGCAGAGCGGTCAAGGAACCGGTTTTGCCCTTCACTGCACCCTTGGTGAACTTCTCGACATACTCTTCGTTGACGCGAGCAGCACGCTCCAGCAGACGGGAGTGGAGATAGAATACGTCGCCAGGGAAGGCTTCGCGTCCTGGTGGACGACGCAGCAACAAGGAGATCTGACGATACGCCACGGCGTGCTTGGAGAGGTCATCATAGATAACCAGCGCATCTTCACCACGATCGCGGAAGTATTCGCCCATGGCGCAACCAGCATAGGGAGCCAGGTATTGCAGTGAAGCGGACTCGGAAGCCGAAGCCACCACCACGACAGTGTTTTGCAGGGCACCGTGCTCTTCGAGCTTGCGCACCACGTTAGCTATGGTGGAAGCCTTCTGGCCTATGGCCACGTAGACGCACTTGATGCCGGAATCTTTCTGGTTGATGATCGCATCGATCGCCAGCGCTGTTTTACCAGTCTGACGGTCACCGATGATCAGCTCACGCTGGCCCCGGCCGATTGGGATCATCGCATCGACCGCCTTGTAACCGGTTTGTACCGGCTGCGAAACGGACTTACGCTCGATAACACCGGGCGCGATCACTTCGACTGGCGAGAAGCCATCGTTTTCGACCGGACCCTTACCATCTATGGGTTGACCCAGGGTATTCACGACACGCCCCAGCAGACCACGGCCTACCGGAACTTCCAGAATACGACCCGTGCCTGTGACCTTCTGGCCTTCGGCCAGATCCGCATAGGGGCCCATAACGATGGCACCGACGGAATCACGCTCCAGGTTGAGCGCCAGACCATATCGGTTGCCTGGCAGCTCGATCATTTCGCCTTGCATTACATCGGCCAGGCCGTGAATGCGAACGATACCGTCGCTTACTGAGACGATCGTACCTTCGTTACGCGCCTCGGTGACGACTTCAAATTGCTCGATACGCTTTTTTATCAGCTCGGCAATTTCAGTGGAATTCAGTTGCATGCTCTATCCCCAATCAAGATTGCAGCGCTTCCGCCAAGCGGTTGAGTTTGCTACGAACAGTGGCATCGATGATTTCATCACCGGCCTTAATCACCAGCCCCGCCATCAAAGATGGATCGACACTGCACTCAAGTCGTACGGAACGACCGTAACGCTTCTCTAAGGAAGCCTTGAGCTTGGTGATGTCCGCATCACTTAACGGGCTGGCTGAGCACACAGAAGCATCAAGCTGTTTATCCAGCTCGGACTTCAGGGCGACAAATTCGGCCAACACCGCAGGTAACACACTCAAACGTCCGTTTTCAGCCATCACCTTGATCAGGTTTTGGCCATGCTCGTTTAGCTGGTCACCGCACAACTGGACAAACAACTCACCCAGCTTTTCGGCGCCCAAGGAACCTTGCAGTAGGCTCTCTACCGTTTCGTTTTTCACCACTTCGGCGGAAAACGTCAACATTTCGAGCCACTTATCCAGAGCCTTGTGCTTAACAGCAACATCGAACGCAGCTTTGGCGTAGGGGCGAGCGACGGTTATCACTTCAGACATAGCCCCTGGCCTCCTTACAGTTCTGCAACCAGTTTATCGACCAGTTCGCTGTTCGCGGCCTTATCGATTTGACGCTCCAGAATCTTCTCGGCGCCAGCAACGGCCAACAGGGCCACATGCTTGCGCAGTTCTTCTTTCGCGCGATTCCGCTCGGCTTCAATCTCGGCCTGTGCTTGCTTGAGGATCTTCTCACGCTCGCCCATGGCATCCTGATTGGCCTCGTCGATGATTTGAGCCCGGCGCTTGTTGGCCTGCTCTATGATCTCTGCAGCCTGTTGCTTGGCTTCCTTGATCTGCTCCATGGCTTTGTTTTGTGCCAAGTCCAGATCCTTCTTCGCACGCTCTGCAGAAGAGAGACCGTCAGCAATTTCTTTCTGACGCTTCTCAATGGCGGCCATGAGTGGCGGCCATACGTACTTCATGCAGAACCAGACAAAGAGAATAAAGGCAAGTGTCTGGCCGAGGATGGTCAGATTAATATCCACGACACAACTCCTCTAGGGTAAATGGATAAACACAAACAGTCCGTCACGCCTTACTTGGCGACAACGAACATCACATACATACCCAGACCAACGGCGATCATAGGGATAGCGTCCACCAGACCCATAACGATGAAGAATTGAGTACGCAGCAGGGGCAGCAGATCCGGTTGACGAGCAGCACCTTCCAGGAACTTACCACCCAGTACACCGATACCGATAGCCGCGCCGATAGCAGCCAAACCCATCATCAAACCAGCAGCAATAAACAACATTTCCATGGATTTCTCTCCAAGTAGTTACAATATAACGTTAAATATCAACTAGATAATCAATGTTCTTCACAGGCCATAGATAGATAAACTATCGTCAGAACCATGAAAATGTACGCCTGCAGCGTCACGATCAGTATGTGGAAAATAGCCCAAGGTACGCTAAGCGCCCATTGGGACCACCACGGCAACATGGCCGCGATGAGGATGAAGATCATCTCACCGGCATACATGTTTCCGTATAACCGCAAACCCAGTGAAACGGGTTTAGACACCAGGGATACAAATTCCAGCAGGAAGTTAATAGGCACAAACGCCCAATGGTTGAACGGTGTAAATGTCAGTTCTTTCATAAAACCGGACACTCCCTTCATCTTGATGCTGTAGAACAGGATGAGGAAGAAAACACCGAGCGCCATGGAGAGCGTGATATTAACGTCAGCGGAAGGAACGACTCGCAGTTTTTGGGCATGATCCCCAGCAATCCACTGAGCCAGTCGAGGTAAATAGTCGATAGGTATCAAGTCCATCATGTTCATCAGGAAGATCCAGACAAACACGGTTAGCGACAGCGGAGCTATCAGCTTGTTCTTGCCATGGAAAATCCCGGTAACAGTCTCTTCCACAAAACCTACGACCATCTCAACAAAGCACTGCAGTTTGCCTGGTACTCCACTGGTTGCCTTAACGGCAACACGGCGGAACAACCAGAGGAAAAAGAGCCCCAAACCAACAGAAAAGATCATGGAGTCGATATTAACCACCCAGAAGCCTGATTCAGCACCCACTTGCCAGTGGACAAGGTGGTGATGCATATACTCCTGAGGCGTTAGCAGTTCTCCTGTTGCAGCCATGAGTTTTCCTAGTAACGGTTGTTGAGTGATAACGAAATTATCCACTGCGACATCAGGGCCAATCCGTAGGTGATAAACATGGGAACATGCTGCACCTCCAGAAATTTGAAGGTCACCCCAAACAACACTAGGGTGGCCACCAGTTTGGCACCGGCACCACAGTAGATGTCCCACAACACCAAACCAACATTCAGGTCGTCCGCTTCACGCGAACTACCTATCCAGCTGTAGAGGAGTTGGGGCACCCAGTAAATTCCGCCTCCAACGAGGGCAGAATAAGCAGCCATTCCACTGTCTGCTAACCACCAGATCAGTGAGATGACGACTATCAAAAAAAGCTGAATAGCGAGCACAGTCCAAGCCAATGCCTTGACGCTCATCGATGAACCTTTGCCCATCAGCTTTCTCCGATCCTTGAGACTCCTGAAATTCAGGCGCCTTTAATAACACAAAAATAACATTTGCACAGCTAGGGTGCTCGCAACCAGCAAAAAAGTTAAACGGATGTAACTATTTGCTGAACAATGTTTTTTTGCTTCGGGGGAACTTCAACATAGCCGAATGAATTAGTAAAAACCAGCGATTTATCTGCGGGTTAACGCTATCCAATCCTTCTGGCAATCAGCAAAATAACAGGCCAATCAACTACCGGTGCGATAAATTGTAGTGCTAATTCAGAGTATTAAAGATCACTGCAACTCAAAGTGTTGCAGAATTTTCTCCAATTCAGCCTGATTCTGAAAACTGAGCACCAGCTTGCCCTTCTCCTTGCCTGAGGCCACAAACTTGGCCGCAACCCCCAAGCGCTGCGAGAGCGTCTGCTCCCAGTCCTGGAGTTTTGGCTCAGGCTCATAAGCCTTCGCCTCTTCGCGCGGAGCCAAAAGACGCTGCACCAAACGCTCAGTATCCCGAACCGTCATCCCCTTCTGGGCAATCTGCCGAGCCAACTCGGACTGCTGGGCACCATTCAGAGCCAACAGAGCTCGGGCATGGCCCATCTCCAGATCGCCATGTTCGACCAGACGCTTAACATCGTCATTCAGCTGGTTCAGACGCAACAGATTCGAAACCGTACTGCGCGATTTCCCGACCGCCTCAGCGATCTCTTGATGGGTAAGCTCAAATTCGTTCATCAGGCGCTGCAATGCCGCTGCCTCTTCGATGGCGTTGAGATCTTCGCGCTGAATATTCTCAATCAAGGCGATGGCGACAGCCGCATTATCGGCGACATTCTTGACAATACAGGGAACGGTTTCCAGACGAACCAGCTGACAGGCGCGCCAGCGACGCTCGCCAGCAATAATCTCGTAGCTCTGCTCATCCAGCTGACGCACTACCACGGGTTGGATCACCCCCTGGGCTCGGATGGAGTTAGCCAACTCCTCCAGGGCTTCTTGTGACATATCCTTACGTGGTTGATATTTTCCCGGCCGCAACCAGGAGAGCGGCAAGCTGCGCAACTCGCCCTGGCGCTCATCGCTGAGCGAACGCGCCTCATCGGAGCGGATATCCTCCTGGATCTGCTTATGCCGTGCCGCAGTACTGGTGCCCAACAGAGCCTCCAGTCCTTTACCCAATCCACGTTTCTTCGGTGTCATATGTTTCTCAGGCTGAAGCTGATTCGAGGTTCAATTGTTCTTCACGACGCAGTATTTCGCCAGCCAAGGCCAGATAAGCCTTGGCTCCCAGCGAAGTCTTGTCGTAATACATGGCGGGTGTGCCGAAGCTGGGGGCCTCGGCCAGGCGCACGTTCCGCGGTATCACGGTACGGTAGACCTTGTCACCAAAGTGCTGCTTCAACTGCTCGGAGACATCACTGGCCAGCCGATTACGATGATCGTACATGGTGCGCAATATCCCCTCGATCTTGAGGTTAGGGTTAACCACAGCCACCAGCTTGCTGATGGTGTCGACCAGGGCTGTCAGCCCCTCCAATGCGAAGTACTCACACTGCATGGGGACCAGAACCGAATCGGCCGCAGACATGGCATTGACGGTAAGCAGGTTCAGGGAGGGAGGACAATCGATGAAGATGTAATCGTACTGATCCCGAACCGCATTCAGCGCATTGCGTAACCGGATCTCGCGCGCAAAGAACTCCAGCAACCGGATCTCCGCTGCCGTCACATCCGAGTTACCCGCTATCAGGTGGTAGCCACCCGCCGTCTCAGTGATGATCACCTCTTTGGCAGGTAACTCATCGACCAGCAGATCATAGGCGGTACGCTCTACCTGATATTTATCCACACCACTGGCCATGGTGGCGTTGCCTTGGGGATCCAGATCAACCACCAACACCTTGCGTCGGGTTGCCGCCATGGAGGCCGCCAGATTCACGCAAGTGGTGGTCTTACCCACCCCACCTTTCTGGTTTGCGATGGCGATAATTTTTCCCACAGAACTCCCCTGCTGACGTTATTGTTTCTTGAGAATAATGAGATGACGTTCGCCATCAAGCTCGGGAACATGCAGGTGATGAGCCGACACCAGGGCAAAGCCGACGGGCAACTGCTCCAACTCTTCGGCTGGATAGAGCCCCTTCAAGGCCAGGAAGTGTCCCTGGGGCCCAGGCAGATGACCACACCAGTTGAGCATATCCGCCAGCGAGGCGAAGGCTCGGCTCAGTACGCCATCAAAACCCGACTCTGGCTGATACTCTTCAACCCGGGATTGCACCGGGGTAACATTCTTCAACCCCAGCTCCAACACCACCTGACGAATGAAGCGGATGCGCTTGCCCAGGCTATCGAGCAGCACAAACTGCTTGTCTGGATTGATGATGGCCAGGGGCAAGCCAGGTAAGCCTGGCCCGGTTCCCACATCGATGAAGCGTTCCCCCTGCAGCCAGGGAGAGACCACCAGACTATCGAGAATATGTTTCACCAACATATCCTGAGGATCGCGTACTGACGTAAGATTGTAAGCCTTGTTCCACTTATCCAGCAACCCGACCAAGGCGAGCAGTTGCTGTTTCTGCTGATCGGGCAGCACAAGTTCACTCTGGGCCAGCAGTTCGTTCAATCTAGCTTCTAGCATGCTCACCTCAGGCACTCTTGCGCAGCAGGCCGCGCTTTTTCAAATGGACCAGCAGGATGGAGATGGCTGCCGGAGTGATGCCCGAGATGCGACTGGCCTGGCCTATGGTCTCAGGTTTGGCATCATTCAGCTTGATCTTCACCTCATTGGAGAGACCGGATACTTCCGCATAATCGAGATCCAGTGGCAGCAGGGTATTCTCATTGCGTAGCTGCTTGTCGATCTCATCCTGCTGCCGATCGATATAACCGGCATATTTGACCTGTATTTCCACCTGCTCTGCCGCCTGCTCATGTTCCAGCCAGGGCCCCAGCGCTTCAACGCTTGCCAGCTTGGCGTAAGTCACCTCAGGGCGACGCAGCAGCTCTTCCATACAGTGCTCACGCGCTATGGGGGCCTTCAGCAGCGCATTGATCTCTGGAGCCATAGGGGAGGTTGGATTGACCCAGGTGGTGCGCAGACGCTGCTGCTCCCGCTCTATCTGTTCAAGCTTGTCGTTAAACAGGCTCCAACGCAGATCATCCACCAGCCCCAACTCCCGACCCATGGCCGTCAGCCGCAGATCGGCATTGTCCTCACGCAGCAGCAGGCGATACTCGGCCCGGCTGGTAAACATGCGGTAGGGCTCTTTGGTTCCCAGGGTGGAGAGATCATCCATCATGACGCCGATATAGGCCTGATCCCGACGAGGAGACCAAGGATCCTTCTCCTGAGCGCGCAACGCCGCGTTGATCCCGGCAAGTAACCCCTGAGCCGCCGCCTCTTCGTAACCTGTGGTGCCATTGATCTGGCCGGCAAAGAAGAGATTCTGCAGCTGCTTGTTCTCCATGTTGGACTTCAGATCCCGAGGATCGAAGTAGTCATATTCGATGGCATAACCGGGGCGAACGATATGGGCATTTTCGAACCCCTTCATGGAGCGGATGATCTGCACCTGAACATCAAACGGCAAGCTGGTGGAGACCCCGTTGGGGTAAAGCTCATGAGAGCTGAGGCTCTCGGGCTCGATAAAGATCTGATGCGAATTCTTGTCGGCAAAACGCATCACCTTGTCTTCGATGGAGGGACAGTAACGAGGGCCTATCCCCTCAATAACCCCGGCATACATGGGACTGCGGTGCAGGTTTTGCCGTATCACCTCATGAGTCTGCTCATTGGTGTGCGTGATAAAACAGGGCACCTGACGTGGATGCTGCTCGGCCTTGCCGATAAAGGAGAAGACAGGAACCGGTGTGTCGCCAGGCTGTTGCTGCAACACGGAGAAATTAACTGATCGGCCATCGATACGGGGGGGAGTGCCAGTCTTCAGACGTCCCATGCGTAAGGGTAATTCATGTAACCGTTCAGCCAGGGCGATCGAGGCGGGATCACCGGTTCGCCCACCACGATAGTGCTCCATGCCGATATGGATCAAACCATTTAAAAAGGTACCGGCCGTCAGGACAACTGTCTTGCTGAGAATGCGGATCCCCGCCTGAGTGATCACACCGCAGACGCGATCCCCTTCGAGGATCAGATCATCACAGGCCTGTTGGAACAGGGTGAGATTGGGATAGTTCTCCAGCAAAGAGCGAACAACTTGCTTGTAGAGCAGACGATCCGCTTGTGCGCGTGTCGCGCGTACGGCTGGGCCTTTAGATGAATTCAGCGTACGGAACTGGATCCCGGCATGATCAATGGCCTGAGCCATGATCCCGCCCAAGGCATCGACTTCTTTAACCAGATGACCCTTGCCTATGCCTCCTATGGCTGGATTACAAGACATCTGACCTAGTGTCTCGATGTTGTGTGTCAGCAGCATGGTTTTCATTCCCATGCGGGCAGCGGCGGTAGCAGCTTCGGTACCGGCATGGCCGCCACCCACGACGATCACGTCGAACTGCTCATGGTATTGCATAGGATCACCTCAAAGATTACATCAGGATCAATCGCCAAAAGGCGGATCATTCTAGCTGGTTAACGACGAGAGGAAAACGATGAGTTGGTTATAAGTGATCGAGGCGCGTTCTCTTAATAGGATCTTAGATCTTTAGATCGATCTTCTTTACTGGATCTACTACTAGGATCCACGGATCTTGTTGATAAGCCCATTTTGATCAGGATGATCATGACCTTATGAGTGATCACATCCTGTGATCTTCACTGGATCAACCGAGGTTAAGCCTTGTGACAAGATCCACTTTTATGCACAACACCAAATGGCTCTATTTCTATTTAAGAGGATAACTACCGTTTGATCATAGCTTTTAAGTGTACTTATACACATAAGAAAATATTTTATACCTTTTGTGTTGATAAGTATCTTTACCATTATCCTATCTTGTTCATGTTTTGTGGATAAGAAAAAGGGCCTTGGCAGGCCCTCTCTGTAACATGATATATAATGGCAGATTATTCAGTTAGTTAGATGCTTGATCCACTGTTCCAGCCAAAGATCGGCGGCATCTTCCGGGATATCGTGCTGGGTGACATCGATCTGGCATCCCTCACCTAATGGCACGGCTCGGCATTGGGCCAGCAACTGCTGCAGGGTGTGGCCAGCTGCACAGAACGTGTCATAGTTGCTATCGCCCAGGGCCACCACGGCGAACCTTTGCTGGCTCAGATCTGGCTGCTGTTGGGCTAATTCAGTGGCGAAGGGCTGCAGGTTATCGGGGATTTCGCCTGCGCCATGAGTGGCGGTGACAACCAGCAAGATGTCGCCAGCCTCGGCTTGCAAGCTGGCCAGTGATGCCGGGTTGTGGTTTCGGGTCTGGTGCCCTAGGGCTTGTAGTTTCTCTTCTAGATGGGCGGCAACATATTCGGCTGCCCCCAAGGTTGATCCTACCAGCAGATGGATCATGGCCATGCCGTGCACTCCTGTTATGGTACTGGGATCCTGACTAACCGATCCTAATTGTGTTACATCGACAAGGTAGCACACGTTGACCCGCAGTGAACCCCTCTCTGGGGGCTCCGCCATGCCATCCCTGTGATGGGTGAGTGACTATTCGGAACAGCTAGTCAGTGTCGAGGCAAATAAAAAGGAGCCACGAGGGCTCCTTCTTATCACAGACAAGCGAGGACTAGACGCGACGCTTGAATTCACCGGTACGGGTGTCGATTTCGATCTTGTCGCCGATCTTCACGAAGTCAGCAACAGAGATGGTGTAATCAGTGCCCTTGAGCTTGGCAGGCTTGGTGACCTTACCAGAGGTGTCACCACGCACGGCCGGTTCAGTGTATTCCACTTCACGAACGATAGTGATGGGCAGTTCAACGGAGATGGCCTTGCCGTTGTAGAAGGTTACTTCACAGACATCTTCCATGCCATCAACCATGTAATTCAGCACTTCACCGAGGTTTTCCTTCTCGATGTCATACTGGTTGTATTCGGTGTCCATGAATACATACATGGGATCGGCAAAGTAGGAGTAGGTGCACTCCTTGCGCTCCAGTTGAACAACGTCCAACTTGTCGTCAGCCTTGAACACGGTTTCGGTGCCGGCACCGGAAAGCAGGTTCTTCAGCTTCATTTTGACCACGGCAGAGTTACGACCGGACTTGTTGAATTCGGCCTTCAGCACGACCATAGGATCGTTGCCGAGCATGATTACGTTGCCTGTACGGATTTCCTGTGCGGTTTTCATTGGATCGTTTCCTGTATTGAACCTGGATTTCGTAAAAAACGGGCTATTTTAGCTGTTTTTCGCAAAATTGCACCAGTCGGCTGGCTAAATCTCCTCCAGTGAGCCGCTCTTCCGGCCATAGTTGACTATGCCGGCTTAACTCCTCGCCATGTTCTTGCAGAGCCAGCCAGGCGCTGACCGCGGCGGCACCCTCGCCTGCGTCATAGGCCAGCGAGAGAGCAAGCAGTGCCTGATGGCAGCTTGCAGAGAGTTTTTCCCCATAACGTGCCAAAAAAGCACTCAGTTTTTCCAGGTGTGCCTCCTGCTCCTGGGGGTAGATATGCCACAAGAAGGGTCTGGCCGCCCATTGGGCACGCAGGAAGGAGTCTTCGCCGCGCACAAAGTTGAAGTCACAGCTCCATAGCAGGCGATCGTACTCGCGTTGCGATGTCATGGGCAAAATGTGGATCGTCAAGGATCCTGCTTGCCAGTGCTCTCCTGGCTGGAGGGATCCTCGTCCCAACCAGGGAAGCAGGGGGGTAAGGGTTCGCCCCTTGGGGATCAGGCAGCAGGTTGGCGTTGCTTCATGACGCCAATGCTCGAGCAGGGCGGGGAGGGCATCACTCTCATAGGTGAAGAGGCTGAGGTAGCGCGTCTGCTCAGGCTGGGGGGGGAGCCCTAGCTTGGCAAACAGATGCTGGCGGTTGCCTGGATCGGCTTGCCATTGCTTACGTTCGCTCAGGAGTGAGCGCTCACAGATCAGGCCGCCACTACGTGGGGTAAAACCGGGAAAGAAGAAATATTTGGTCAGGCCATTGGCTTGCAGGGAGGGGAGGCCGTGACACTCATCGATCCAGGATTCGGCACTCAGATACTCCAGATTGATCCACAGGGGGGGCGTTTGGCGCTGACTCATGCTGAGTTTGACCTGGGCGGGCAGCTCGCAGGCAAATGCCTCTATGACCACCTCTCCGGCTTGCCAATCACTGGGAAACACTTCGGGCCAAAAGAGGATATCGACCCCCTGGCACGTTTGCCTGGGCAGAGCCGGATCCAGCTCAGGGCAGATAGGGGCAAAGCTGGCCAGGTCATCGACCAGCAGCCGAACCTGAAGATCAAACTCCTCTACAAGCTGACGAGCCAGGCGCCAGGTCACGCCTATATCCCCGAAGTTATCGACTACGGTACAGAATATGTCCCACTGCTGTGGCTTGGATGGCATGGCTATTCTCGGTTGAATAGAGGGTTGGATGGGGGTTATACAAGATCTGCTTCACTGTGACCACTCTTCTGCTTTTTACTGGGGTTGAACACCTTTTCGGCTACAATGGCGTTCAATCCGGGTTGTTCTTCTAGTCGTGAGTCTGCTTATGCCTGCTAATTTTATGCTGTTATTGGCTGCTGCTATCTGGGGTTTTGGTTTTGTGGCCCAACGCCTTGGGCTCAATTTTATGGAACCCTTTGCTTTCAATGGGATCCGTTTCTTACTGGGTAGCTGTTCTCTCTTGCCCCTGATCTGGTGGTTTTCCCGCCGTAGCGAGGAGGGCGCAAGCAGTGAGCGCTCCCTTACCAAGGCCGGATTGTTAGCCGGGAGCGTGCTGTTTATCGCGGCAACATTGCAGCAGGTCGGGCTCTTGTACACCACGGCCGCCAAGGCGGGATTCATCACTGGCCTCTATCTGATCCTGGTGCCGATACTGGGCTTGTTGCTCAAGCACTCCAGCGGTTTGACCACCTGGCTGGGGGCGGGGATGGCCCTGGTGGGGCTCTATCTGCTCAGTATCAATGATGATTTTTCCATGTCATTTGGCGATATGTTGCAGTTTATTGGAGCCCTCTTCTGGGCCGTGCATATACTCCTCATCGATCACTACAGTGGTCGGGTTAGCCCGCTCAAACTCTCGGCGGTACAGTTTGCGGTTTGCGGGCTGCTCAGTCTGGGGGTCTCCCTGCTCATCGAGACGCCCAATTTGGCTGGGGTGTTAGCAGGTTGGCAACCCATTCTCTATGCCGGCTTGGTGAGCGTCGGGGTGGCATATACCCTGCAGGTGGTCGGGCAAAAGAGTGCCAATCCCGCTCATGCCGCTATTATTTTGAGTCTGGAGTCTGTGTTTGCCGCCGTGGGGGGCGTCTGGTTGCTGGATGAAACACTCTCCGCTCGCGCTTGGGTAGGTTGTGGTTTGATGCTGGCGGGTATGTTGCTCTCACAAATTCGGTGGCCCAGTGGTCAAAAAACAGAGCCAGAATGGATGGCCTCCTAGCGAGGTTGAGCGGCTCTCAACATCAAGGAAGGAGGTTGGAAATGCGTTTGAGTAATATGGTGCAACCCCTGCTGGGGCTGGCTCTGCTCATAGCCATCATAGTGGCCGTGCTGGCCATCATGGCCCCCTTCATGGCCGCCATCATCTGGGCTGTGATCCTGGTTTCGGCCACATGGGGACCATTTCAGTGGATATCCAGGCGGTTGGGGAATCGCGATAGTCTGGCGGCAACCTTGATCGTCTCGGCGCTACTGCTGTTTGTGGTGGTGCCTCTGGTGCTGGCTTCGGTGGAGTTTGCCCAGCAGCTTACGCATCTGGCTCGCGCCATACCCGAGCAGGTTCAGGCTGGGTTGCCGGATCTTCCTCTCTGGATTGGCGGTGTGCCATTGATTGGCAATTGGGCCGCTGAGCAGTGGCTGGCGCTGCAGAATCAGGATTACCAGATCCTGGCTCAGCTCAAGGGGGTGGTGGGGCCAACAGCCAAGATCATGCTGAGCATGGCCGGGGCCTTGGGTGGGGGGCTCATGATGTTGCTGTTGAGCATCATCATAGCCGGAGTGCTCTATGCCGAAGGTGAGACCTTGCATCGTTGGGTCATCGCCTTTAGCCGCAAGATTGCCGGCCCAGCCGGTGAAAATCTGCTGCATATCAGCAATAGCACCATACGGGGCGTGGTCTACGGTTTCATCGGTGCCGCCGTGGCGCAAGGTGCCTTGGCCTGGTTTGGCATGGCGATTGCCGGTTTGCCCAATGCGTTGAGTCTGGGCATGTTGGTCTGTCTGGTCTCAGTGATCCCAGGGGGGCCACCGCTGATTGGCTTTGTCTCGGCTTACTGGCTCTTCAAACAGGGCGAGATGGCCTGGGCCGGTTTTCTGGTGGTCTGGTTCCTGCTAGCTGTGGGCACTGTCGACAACCTGGTTAAGTCACTGGTGATAGGTCGTAACAGCCCGCTGCCGCTCTCTCTCATCCTGTTCGGTGTGATCGGTGGCGCCATCGCCTTTGGCATGTTGGGTGTCTTTTTGGGGCCCACTCTGCTGGCTCTTTTTTACACTCTGCTGCGCAACTGGGTCAAGGTGACGACGGAAGCTGATGAGGCTGGCGAAGAGCCGACCCGGCCCGCACCCTGAGGGCCCGTCTATCGGGTCACCATCTTGCCCAGGCTGCCAATGGTTGGCATAAGAGGCCTGGGCGAGAGAGCCTCTCTGGCCAGGCTGCCTCTTTCATTGAGTTTGTACTATTCATCATATATGCTAATCCGCATATGCGATTTTATGAATTAACTGACCGTGGAGAATCCTGTGTCGAATGAGATGACTCCCTTCTTGACCCTATCGGCCGTCCAGCTCTTCAAGTCATTGGCCGATGAGACCCGATTACGCATCTGTCTGTTGCTGCAACGGGAGGGGGAGCTCTGTGTCTGTGAGTTGACCGAGGCGCTGGCCGATAGCCAGCCCAAGATCTCTCGTCATCTGACCCAGCTCAGGAGCTCGGGTTTGCTGCAGGACAGGCGGCAGGGACAGTGGATTTTTTACCGTCTCAATCCGGCGCTGCCAGGTTGGGCTAAGGCCATTCTTGAGCAGGCGGGTGTGGCTGCCGTGGAACGGTTGGTGGGAGATAGTGGTCGCTTGCAGAGCATAGCGGCCAGACCGAGTCGCTGTGGCGGCCAGTAGTTGAGAATATGTTGAGTACTTATCTGTCATTAGCAAAGGAGATGCACCATGGCCGCTGCGCCCATGAGTCTGTTTGAACGTTATCTCACCCTTTGGGTGGCCCTCTGTATTGGTTTGGGGGTCTGGCTGGGACAAGCCTTTCCTTCCCTGTTCCACGCCATTGCGGCGCTGGAGTTGGCCAAGGTGAACCTGCCTGTCGGGTTGCTCATCTGGGTGATGATCATCCCCATGTTGCTGAAGATTGACTTCTCCGCCCTGCATCAGGTGAAGGCGCACTATCGTGGCATAGGTGTCACCCTGCTGGTGAACTGGTTGGTCAAACCCTTCTCCATGGCCTTTCTGGGCTGGCTCTTTGTGCGTCAACTCTTTGCCGACTACCTGCCCGCCGCCGAGCTGGACAGTTATGTGGCGGGGCTGATACTGCTGGCCGCCGCTCCCTGCACCGCCATGGTCTTCGTCTGGAGTCGGCTGGTCAACGGTGACCCCTACTTCACCCTGAGCCAGGTGGCCCTCAACGATCTCATCATGGTCATCGCCTTCGCTCCTCTGGTGGCTCTGCTGCTGGGCGTCTCCAGCATTACCGTGCCTTGGGATACCCTGCTCACCTCGGTCGTGCTCTATATCGTCATTCCTGTGGCGATCGCCCAGATTTGGCGCCGCTGGCTGCTGGGGCGAGGGGAGGTGAGTTTTAATCTGGCTCTGTCGCGTCTGCAACCCCTCTCCATCGCAGCCCTGCTGCTGACGCTGGTGCTGCTCTTTGCCTTCCAGGGGGATGCCATACTGCAACAGCCGCTGGTGATTGCCCTGTTGGCTGTGCCTATTCTGATCCAGGTCTTCTTCAACTCGGCGCTGGCCTACTGGCTCAACCGCAAGCTGGGCGAGAAGCACAGTGTGGCGGGTCCATCGGCACTGATCGGGGCCTCCAACTTCTTCGAGCTGGCGGTTGCCGCGGCCATCAGCCTCTTTGGCTTTAAGTCTGGAGCCGCCTTGGCCACTGTGGTCGGCGTGCTGATCGAGGTGCCCGTCATGCTGCTGGTGGTGCGCATCGTCAATCAGAGCAAGGGGTGGTATCAGGCCTCAACTGGAGGCAGCAAATGAGTCATCCTCTCTTTCCTCTAACCTTGTCCAATGGTGCAGCACTGGGGTTGATGCCCTGTCCTGGCACCCAGGGTGTCGCGCTGGAGACCTCGCTGGATGAGCTTAAGAGTTGGGGGGCTGATGCCGTGCTGACGCTGATGCCCAGTCACGAGCTGGCCGCCAAGGGGGTGAGCGAATTGGGTGATCGGGTGAAGGAACTGGGTATGGCCTGGTATCACCTGCCGATAGAGGATGATCAGGTGCCTGAGCCTGGCCTCTTTGCTGCCTGGCAGCCCTCGTTCTGGCAACTGGTCGCCCTGTTGCAAAGGGGGGGCAAGCTAGCCCTGCATTGCAAGGGGGGATCGGGGCGTACCGGCCTGTTGGCCATCCGCCTGCTGCTGGCGCTGGGTTGGTCGCTGGATAAAGCCACGGCAGCCGTACAGGCCCTGCGTCCCAAGGCGCTGCATAGCCCACTTCATCAACACTGGATTGCGGATCAGGCGGCCCTGCTGGCCGCCCGTCAGGAGAATTTGACCATGAGCAACATCACCATCTATCACAACCCGGCCTGCGGTACTTCACGCAACACACTGGAGATGATCCGCAACAGCGGCGAAGAGCCTGAGGTGATCCTCTATCTGCAGACCCCTCCCAGCCGGGAGGAGCTGGTCAAGCTGATCGCCGACATGGGCATCCCGGTGCGCGATCTGCTGCGCAAGAACGTGGAGCCCTACGCCGAGCTGGGGTTGGAGGATGCCAAGTGGCAGGATGAGCAGCTCATCGATGCCATGCTGGCCCACCCCATCCTCATCAACCGCCCCATAGTGGTCACCCCGCTGGGCACCCGCCTCTGCCGCCCCTCCGAATTGGTGCTGGATATTCTGCCTAATCAACAGCAGGGTGCCTTTGCCAAGGAGGATGGCGAACAGGTGGTGAATGCCCAGGGCGAGCGGGTTAGTCGCAGCTAAATGACAAGGGCCCATAGCGGGCCCTTGTTTTTTTACTGCAGCCTATGAGTCAGCTCAAGGGGCTGAGTGTGATGGTGACGCGGCGGTTCTGGGCCTTGCCGGCGGCGGTACTGTTGCTGGCCACGGGCTGATCCGGGCCGACACCGCTCATGCTGATGCGGCTGGCCGCGACGCCCTGAGTGATAAGGTCGCTGCCCACACTATCGGCACGCTCCTGGGAGAGGCGCATATTGAGTTCGCGGCTACCGCTGCTGTCGGTGTGGCCGACCACATTGACGCGGGTTTTCTCATACTCCTTGAGCACCATGGCAACGCCACTCAGGGTGTTAGCTCCGGCCGCCTTGAGCTGGCTGGAGTTGCTGTCGAAGGTGACATTGTTCGGCATGTTGAGGATGATCTGATCCCCCTGGCGGGTGACGGATACCCCGGTCCCTTTCATCTTTTGCCGTAACTTGGCTTCCTGGACATCCATGTAGTAGCCAATGCCACCGCCGACCGCGGCTCCCGCCGCCGCACCGATCAGCGCCCCCTTGCCCCTGTCATGCTTGGAGGAGGAGAGGACACCCACCAGAGCCCCGGCAGCGGCCCCTATGGCTCCGCCTTTCACGGCGCTGGAGGTCTGCTCTTCGCCGGTATAGGGGTTGATGGTGCTGCAACCGGAGAGGCCTAGCGTGAGACAAAGCGCGGTCAGCAGTATGGTTTGGTTTTTCATCGTTACTACCCTTTGATGATGAGATCGGTTCTGTATACCGGAAAATTGAGTGGCAGGAAAATGAAAATCCGGTGGTTGTTGGACTTGTGACCAGCCGATAGATGACGGATCATGCGATCATGCTTTTTCATTGGAACCTATCAGTTGACTACTGCATCACCCTCATCTCGCCCTCAGGAACGGATGCCGGCACGGGATAGTGTCTGTCATGAGTGTGATCTGCTGGTGGCGGTTCCCGTTCTGCATGAGGGGGAGCAGGCTGTCTGCCCTCGCTGTGGCGATATCTTGGCTCAATTGCCAAAGTATCCGCTGCAGCGTCCACTGGTGTATGCCCTGACCAGCCTCATCATGCTGGCATGTGCCAATTTTCTGCCCTTTCTTGCCATCAATGCCAAGGGGTTGGCCAACAGCATGAGTCTGTTTCAGGCCGCCTCTGTGCTCTTTAGCGAAGAGTATCGGGTGTTATCTGTGGTTGTGTATCTCTGTATGCAACTGCTGCCGCTCGCCTGCCTGCTGCTCATCTGTTATCTCTATCTGGGCTTTCGCCTCTGGCGTGGTCCACCGCCCTGGGCGGCTACGGTTTGTCGTGGTCTCTTCATGTTGTTGCCCTGGAGCATGGTGGAGGTTTTTCTCGTCGGTGTGCTGGTGAGCCTCATCAAGATCGCCTCGTTGGCTGAGGTGGCGATTGGTTATGGTTTCTGGTGTTTCTGTGTTTTCTGCGTCATGTATCTCAAGAGCATGTTACATCTGGACAGGGGGTGGATGTGGGATCGCATCCGTGGCCCCATGCCTGACGCCGGGCTGCTCCATGAGGGACAGACAGCCCTCATCCAGGGGGTGACGCTCTGCCACGGTTGCAATGGGGTGCTCTCTATCGAGCATAAGCAGTGCCCGCGTTGTGGGGCGGCGGTGCATGCCCGAACCCCCCATAGCCTGGAGTATTGTGTGGCTCTGCTTGTCACTGCCTGCATTCTCTACATCCCTGCCAATATGCTGCCCATCATGGTGACCGAATCCCTGGGCAGCGAAACTTACTCCACCATATTGGGTGGGGTGGTGCTGTTGTGGAATATGGGTTCCTACCCCATAGCCCTGGTCATCTTCGTGGCCAGCGTCTTGGTCCCCATCACCAAGATATTGGCGCTCTTCTGGCTCTGTTACAGCGTCAGTCGTGGCGATTGCCACCACAGGCGGGGGCGCACTCGCATTTATCGCTTAACCGAATTTGTTGGCCGCTGGTCCATGGTCGACGTCTTTGTGGTGGCCATTCTGGTGGCGTTGATCCGCATGGGAAAAATCATGTCCATCTACCCAGGCTCGGCTGCCATGGCCTTTGCTGCCGTGGTGGTGGTGACCATGGTGGCCGCCATGCTGTTCGACCCGAGATTGATTTGGGATAGCACCTCTTCTGATAAGGATACTCACAGTGACTGATCCGTTTGCTATGACTCAGGCCAGGATACGCAACCTGCGCCACCTCTCGCCCATCTGGCTGGTGCCCATAGTGGCAGCCTTGATCGGCCTCTGGCTGGTCTATGTGACGCTCTCCAATCAGGGGCCGCTCATCACGCTCACCATGAGCAATGCCGAGGGGATCATAGCCGGCAAAACCACCATCAAGGCACGAAGTGTCGAGGTGGGAACGGTTCAGACGGTCAAATTGAGTGAGGATCTGACCCATGTTGTCGTCACGGCGCGCATGGCGGTGGATACCGAAGATCTGTTGCGACAGGATAGCCAGTTCTGGGTGGTGAAGCCGCGTATCGAGCGGCAGGGGATCTCGGGCTTGGGGACCCTGCTCTCAGGTTCCTACATAGAGTTGCAACCCGGGAAAAAGGGGAAATATAGGGAAAAGTTCCCTGTGCTGGACACCCCGCCTGTGGCTCAGCCCGATGAAAAGGGGCTGCGTATCCGGCTTACCAGTCAGTTGAGTCGAGGCGTCAACAGTGGCGATCCCGTAACGTACCGTGGTTACACTGTGGGCCGGGTCGAGCAGACCCACTTCTCCACCGGGGATAGACGCATGGAGTACCAGCTCTTCATCTCTGCACCCTATGATGCGCTGGTGACGGGCAATGTGCGTTTCTGGATGAATGGTGGGGTGCGCTTCGAGGCCTCGGCAGATGGTGTCAAATTTGAGACCGGCACCCTGGAAAACTTGTTGCGTGGCGGGATCAGTTTCGATGTGCCCAAGGGGTGGAGTCTCGGCAAGCCAGCCAGCAATGGTCAGACATTTATTCTCTATGCCGATGAGAGCAGCAGCCGAAGCCGGGAGTATGACCGCTTCCTCGACTACGTCTTGCTGTTCGACGATTCGGTTCGAGGCCTGAGTGAGGGAGCCCCTGTCGAGTATCGCGGCATCCGCATCGGGACCGTGCTGGAGGTTCCCTTCCAGTTGAGCGATGCCGAGTTGCTGGGTAAGAATCTGGGCATGATTCCGGTGCAGATCCGTATCGAGCAGGATCGTTTCGATGATCAGAATGGTGATCGCGCCTTGAGCCAGCTCTCGCGAGATATAGAGCAGCAGATCCGCAAGGGGTTGCGGGCCTCGCTGAAGACGGGCAACTTGCTGACCGGCGCCATGTATGTGGATCTCAACTTCATGCCGGATAGTCCGCATTCGGCGGGTTATGGCCAGTTTGGCGAGTTCCACACCATACCCACTGTATCTGGCAGCCTGGCGCGCATCGAGTTGCAGGCCAATCGTCTGCTCAACAAACTCAACGCCCTGCCGTTGGAGAACTCGCTGACCAACCTGGATGCCATGCTCAAGGAGAGCAAACAGAGTTTTGCGGCCATGCGGGAGTTGAGCAATAACTTGAGCCAGCTGGCGAAGCAACCCAGCTCTCAGCAGCTACCCGCCGAGATGACCAAGACAATGCAGGAGTTGCAAAAAACCTTGAGCTCCTTCTCCACGGATTCGCCTGCCTATGGCGAGCTGAGTCGTTCCATTGAGTCGCTCAACAGCCTGCTGCGAGAGTTGAAACCTACGGCTCGTCGGGTGAACGAGAAGCCCAACTCGCTGATTTTTAACTCGGCCCCGGATGCCGACCCTCAACCCAGGAGTGCCAAGTGATGCGCCCTTTGCTCTGTTGTGCCCTGCTTTGCTCTTTGCTGGGCTGTGCCAGCCCATCGACCCCCGCCTACTACGCTCTGGAGCTACCAGGCGCTGAGCCGCCGACCCGCCAGGTCACCCAGGGGCCTTTGCTGGTGGTCGAACGGGTCGTGTTGCCTGAGTATCTGAACGATATGGGTATCGCCTTCCAGCAGGATGACGTGCAGGTGGTCACGGCTAACCAGGCCCGTTGGGCGGAGGCGCTGGATCGGCAATTGAGCCGCTCCCTGGTGCAGACTCTATCCCGTCAGTTTGCCCAGTTGCAGGTGGTGGAGGGGCCCAATCCCGATCGCCAGGTCTGGCACCTTAACCTGGAGGTGACGGGCTTCCAGGGTCGCTTCGATGGTAAGGCCGTGGTGGCGGGGCGCTGGTTGCTGCAGCGGGGGGAGCTGAGTTACAGCCAGGCGTTTCAGCGCACCGTGCCGTTGAGTGAGGATGGTTATCCGGCTCTGGTTCGGGCGTTGAGGTCCGGCTGGCAGCAAGAGGTGGCCACGTTGGCCAAGGAGATAGCCGCTTCGCTCGCGACAGCGCAAAAATAACCAGAACGAATGGGCCGCTAGGCCCATTTTTCTGTCTGGAATATTCCTATGCGCGTATTTTTTACCATACTCAACAGAGGTCTGTTGCTGGGGGCAAGTATGGTGTGGCGAGGGGCGTTGATCATTGCCCTGCTCTGGTGCGGCCAACTGCAGGTGGCAGGGTGTGAGATCCGTATTTTTCAGGCGGATAGTCGCTATGCCTATCGGACTAACCTGTTGCAGTTGATCCTGGATCAGACTCGGGATGAGGGCGAATGTACCCTGGTGGCCAGTTATACCGATGTCACACCGGATCGCGGTCTGCTGTTGTTGAAGGAGAAGCGGCTGGATGTGGTCTCCATGCCCACCACGGTGGAGCGTGAAGAGGCGATGCGTCCCATCAAGATCGACATCATGCGCGGTATCCTCGGTTATCGTGTGCTGCTCATTCGCAAAGAGAAGCAGGCTGATTTTGCGCGCGTGACCAAGATGGCGGATCTGAGGCAGTTCACTCTGGGCTTTGGCAGTCAATGGGCCGACTTGCCCATACTCCAGAAAAATGGCCTGAATGTCATCTCCTCTCCCCAGTATGAGAACCTCTTCACCATGTTGGCGAAGGGGCGCTTCGATGCGTTTCCTCGTGGTTTGAACGAGGCCTGGAATGAGGTAGCCGAGCGGCAGCAGAGTCTGCCGGAACTGGCTGTGGAGACTGAACTGGCGCTTTATTATCCCAATCCGGTCTACTTTTTTGTTAACAGCCAGGATGGGGCGCTGGCCAGACGGTTGCAGCGAGGCTTGGATAAGGCGCTGGCCGATGGTTCCATGCAGAGGCTCTTCATGCGTTATCACGCCGGATCGATAGCCAGGAGCAACCTCGCCCAAAGACGCCTCTTTATGCTCAATAATGCACAATTGCCTTCTGGTACCCCCTTTCCCGATACCAGCTGGTGGTTACCCGCTGAGGTACTCAAACCCCGGGTGGCATCCCTCCAACCTTTGGTCTGCACCCACTCCGGCTGTTAGGGTTCTTTTTGCGCCGGCTTGTGCCAGCGTTTGCCTGTGTGCTTGAACAGGATCGCCAGAGTACCCGCCCCCAGTCCCCAGAAGGCGGAGCCTATGCCAAACCAGCACAGACCTGATGCCGTCACCAGAAAGGTGATGATGGCGGCCTCTCTTTCGCCCTCATGAGCCAGGGCCTGATGCAGGGTGTTACCCAAGGTTCCCAGCAGGGCCAAGCCTGCGATGGCCAGGATGAGCGCAGTGGGCAGGGCAGAGAAGAGGGTGGCTACTGTGCCACCCAGAAAGCCCGTGAGCAGATAGAGCAGACCGGCACAACAGGCGGCCAGATAACGTCGCTCTGGATTGGGATCCGCCTCTTTGCCCATACAGAGGGCCGCGGTAATGGCGGCCAGGTTCAGGGCATAGCCGCCGAAGGGGGCCAGTAACAGGCCTGCCAAGCCAGTCCAACTGATGAGCGGCGAGATGGGTGGGCGATAGCCGTGGGCATGCAGCACGGCTACACCAGGCAGGTTTTGCGAGCTCATGGTGACCAGAAACAGGGGCAGGGCTATACCCAGCAGGGCGTGCCAGGAGAAGGTTGGCGTGGTCCAGCTCCACTCAACAGCCGTGAAGGTGAGGCTCTGCGGCTGTAGCAACCCCTCTTGCCAGGCGAGGGCGATCCCCAACAACAGCACCAGAGGCAGGGTGTAGCGTGGCAGATGAGGTTTGAGCAGGCAGAAGGCCACTATCATGATACCCACCAGCCAGGGCTCTGCTTGCAGGGCATGAAACAGATCGAGACCAAAGCGAAGCAGCACACCCGCCAGCATGGCATTGGCCAGGTGCAGGGGGAGGCGATGCATCAAGCGGGCAAATAGCCCTGTTACCCCGCAGAGCGTGATGAAGAGCGAGGAGAGTAAAAAGGCACCTATCGCCTCGCTCATGGTTGCCCCTTGCAGGCTGGTGATGAGCAGGGCGGCGCCGGGAGTCGACCAGGCGGTGAGGATCGGCATACGGTAGTGCCAGGAGAGCAGACAGCTGGTTAATCCCATGCCGAGCCCCAGGGCGGCGAGCCAAGATCCCAGCTGTTGTGGAGTGGCACCTATGGTGGCAGCGGCCTGGAATATGATAGCCGCCGAGCTGGTATAGCCCACTAACACGGCGACCAGGCCGCAACTGAGGTGGTGAGGGCGCAGGGCACCCAGGCGAGCGAATCGAGTCATATGGCCCTTTGTGCGTTATAACGTACAATGGTAGCCTAACAGTGTGCGCTATAACGCACAAGCGGGGAGGAGTAGAGTGCAGGAGATCAATGCCAGAGTCGGTCAGGCGCTGAGGCAATTGCGCCAGCTGCGGGGCTGGAGTCTGGATCAGATGGCGCAGCATTGCGGTGTCAGCAAGGCGATGCTGGGGCAGATAGAGCGCGGAGAGTCGAGCCCGACCGTGGTGACCCTGTGGAAGATAGCGGCAGGGGTGGGAGTCCCTTTCTCCCACTTCCTGCAGAGTCCAGGCATGGGGGATCTGCAAGAGGTCTATATTGGCCCCCCACCTGGTGCACAGCAGCTTCTGGGGGATGGGATCCGGGTTACTACACTCTTACCCTTTGAACCGGCTCTAGGTTATGAGTTGCTGCGGGTTGAGCTGCCCGTGGGGTGCGAGTATCACTCTGTGCCCCATGAGCCAGGATCCACAGAGCAGGTGGTGCCGGTCAGTGGCTCCCTGGCTGTTTATTTGGCAGAGGAGTGGCATCAACTCGGCGAGGGGGAGGTGTTACGTTTTGCCGGGTCGCAACCCCATGGCTATCGTAATCTGGGGAATGAGCCCGCCATTTTTCATGATCTGATCCACTATGCTGCCTGGAGCCCGGTTCAAGCCGAGAAACGTTAAGGCCACATCATGTCCTTTATGGCCCCCTGTCTGACTATCCTGGCTCTGATGAGGGGCAGCCTGGCGGAGTAATATCGACGCATTCACCCGTGAGTTGGGATAGCCGTCATGAAAAGCGCCCTCTTGGTCATAGATACGCAAAACTCCTTCAAGGCCCGCCCATTCTGGGATGAGAGAGAGTTTCCCGCCTGGCTACAGGCACAACAGCAGTTGATCTCCGGGTGTGTCGCCCGACATATTCCCGTGGTGCAGGTGTTTCACCAGAGCGAGGATCTGGGCCCATTCGATCCGCGTATGGGGCTGGTGACCACACTGGAGGGCATCACACTCCAACCGGATCGTGTCATTTATAAACAGAAACACAGCGCCCTGGCGGGAACCTCGCTGCTAGATTGGCTGATCGGACAGAATATTGGTCGTCTGGCCATCTCTGGGCTGCGCACCGAGCAGTGTTGTGAGACGACGGCTCGCCACGCCTCGGATCTGGGCTTTGTCGTCGATTTTATCACTGAAGCCACCTTGACCTTTGCCATGACGCATCCCCACAGTGGGGTGGTCTATCCCAGCCAGGATATTCGAGCCCGTACCGAATTGGTGTTGGCGGGGCGATTTGCCACCATTCATACGGTAGCGAGCTGGTTGGCGACACAACAGCAGCCGGAGCGGCAGGAGAGCAAATGCGACTAATGGATTGGGGCTGGGCCCTGTTGGTGGTGCTGATCTGGGGGGTGAACTTTGTGGTCATCCATGTGGGCCTGGTTGGTGTTCCCCCCCTGTTACTGGGGGCGCTACGCTTCTTGCTGGTGGCTCTGCCGGCTGTACTCTTGGTGCCGCGCCCGCGGATCCCTTGGCGCTGGTTACTCGCCTATGGCCTCACCATCAGCTTCGGGCAATTTGCCCTGCTGTTTAGTGCCATGCAGGTGGGAATGCCAGCCGGTATCGCCTCTCTGGTGCTGCAGGCGCAGATGATCTTCACCCTGCTGTTTGGTGCCCTGCTGCTGAGGGAGCGCTGGCAGCGCCATCAACCCGCCGCCCTGGGGGTAGCCTCGCTGGGTTTACTGCTGCTGGCCTGTCAGCAGGGCAGTGGGGGCATGACTCTGGCTGGTTTTCTGCTGACGCTGGGGGCGGCGGCGAGCTGGGGGCTTGGCAACATAGTGACCCGCCGCATCAGCCAGTTGGGGCCGATCAATCTGCTGGGTCTGGTGGTGTGGGGTGCGCTGATCCCCCCTTTGCCTTTTCTGCTGGCCTCTTACTGGCTGGAGGGGCCGACTCTGATTGTCTATGCCTTGAGCCATCTCTCCTGGCGGAGCCTCTTGGCCATACTTTACCTGGCTCTGATGGCGACGATTGTCGGCTATGGGCTCTGGGGGCGACTGTTGCAGCGTTATCCCGTCGCCGAGGTGGCACCCTTGACCCTGCTGGTACCCGTGGTGGGATTGGTGGCGGCGCGTCTGCTGCTGGATGAGCGGTTGCAGGGGGGGCAGTGGCTGGGCATAGCTCTGGTGCTCTGTGGCCTGGTGATCAACCTCTTCTGGCCCCGTTGGCGCCTCTGGCTGCACCGTCATGGCTGAGCATCCCTTGGATACCCCCCTCTACATTCTGCTGCCCCCCCGAGTCTTGCTGCTGGATGTGGCCGGTCCGGCCGAGGTTTTTTTCTTTGCCAACCGTTATCAGCAGGCCCGGCGCTTTTCCCTGCACTTCATCGCCCCTGAACCGAGCGTGATGAGTGCGGTGGGGTTGCCGTTAGCGGCCCAGCCTCTCCCCGAGCGCTTGCCTGGTGATGCTATCTTGCTGCTGCCCGGTATGAGTGGCGAGGAGCCGGAGTGGTCGCATCCAGCCAATCGGGTGCTGCTGGATTGGTTAAGAGCGCAAGCTAAGCGTTGTGCTTGCCTGGTGACCATTTGTGCCGGGGCTCTGCTGGCGGCCCGAGCCGGCTTGCTGGATGGACATCTCTGTACCACCCACCACAGCCATTGTGCCCAACTGGCTGAGTTGGCTCCCCAGGCCCGCGTGGCCGAGAATCGACTCTTTGTGCATGACGGTTGGCTCTGGAGCAGTGCCGGTGTGACATCGGGTATCGATCTGGCCCTGAGCCTGCTGGAGCGGCTGACCACATCCCAGTGCGCGGCGCAGGTGGCGCGTAATCTGGTGGTCTATCTGCGACGCAATGGCGCCGAGGGGCAGTTTTCTCCCTGGCTGGCCTGGCGCAATCACCTGCACCCTGCCATCCACAGGGTGCAGGATGCCCTGGCGGCCGATCCGACGCGCAGTTGGGATCTGATGTCGGCGGCCGATCTGGCCTGCGTCACGCCCCGTCATCTGACCCGGCTCTTTCGTGAACAGACCGGTATCACCCTGATGACCTATCTGAGTGAGTTACGGCTGGCGCTGGTGGCGGAGTGGTTACAGCATAGCGATCTCAGTGTGGAGGCGATTGCCGAACGGGCGGGTTTTGCCGATGGCCACCAGCTGCGTCGTGTCTGGCGTCGGTTGCGTAGCGGGACACCCATGACGTGGCGTACGCAAAGAGGCTAAGCTGGGTTAATGCCAGTTGCTCAGTGGCTTCTGGCGAACGGATGAGCATAACGCGAGGGGGCTCTCGCTGATGGGCGCAGGGCGCGCCTGTTGGTTAGCCAGGAGAAGGCAGCGGCGAGAGAAACTCCCTCGCCTGTGGATCTAACGGCTATCCCCTTCTGAGGTGCCATTCAGCGCCGGGTTATCCAGAGCGCACTCATCCTTCGCTCACTTGACAGACTCGAGCCCGATTCCTCCCAGCCTCAACGGCTTGTTGCAGCGAGCTTTCGACTTGTTTCAACAAGGCTTCGTGGTCCAATCTAGGTTTGGGGTGGGCAATTCCAACCAGGCCTATGGAGGCGGTCAGGGAGAGGGTCTGCCCACGCAGATCGACCATGTCATCCAGCGCCTGCACCAGCTTGTCCCCGACTCCATAGAGTTCCTCACCATCGACCCCTGGCAGTAGCACCAGCAGGCGCTCTTTATACCAGCAGCCCAAGAGATCCCCGAGCCGCAGGCTACGCAGCAGGCGTGAACCGGCCGCCAGGATCAGCTCCTCTCTGGTCTCCTTGTGTAGCAGGTGGCTGCCATCGGCCAAGGGATCCAGCTCCACCAGCGCCAGAGCGTAGGGGCGCTGTTCCAGTCGGCAGCGGGTGTAGCTGTAGTAGAGCAGATCGCCTATGGTGGCCGGATCGGGTAGGGAGATACCGCGATCTCTGTCCGGGTGAGGAGTGGTTTGCATCCGTTTACGCAGGGCCGAGGCTTGGGTGGTGAGCATGAAATCCAGCCGCATCTCGACTTCCAGCAGGTTTACCAGATCTACCAGTGCCAGGCGGTGACGAATATCCAGGGGTTGACCGCGGCAGGTGCCGAGCACCAGTATGCCTATGGCGTGCCCCTCGGGATTGTGCAGTGGGTAGGCGGCGAGCCAGTTCAATTCATGCTCGCTACACCAGGGGTGAGAGCGTAGCTGAGGGTCACACTCCGCCTCATTACACTCAAACAGGCCATCTCCGGCGATCACCCGTTGGCAGAGTGCGGGGGGCTCGCCGATGGGAATATCCAGAGATTCGAGCACCCTGTCTCCCAGTTCATCCAGCACGGCAATCCAGGCGCAGTCCGCATGGCAGAGCTGTTGCGCCAAGCGCAAAATTCGACGGTATTGATCGCCTGAGAGCGTAGAGAGGGCAAGGGTGCGTTCAAGCGAGGCCAATTTGGCAGCTGTGCTGCTGCTGTCCTGTTGCGGTGAAGTTGTCATCTTGTGCTCCTGTGCCCGTTTTTCGTCTGCACTATCTGCCTTTTCTTCTCTGAATACTCTTCTCTCTTTTGCTGCAAGGGGTAGAGAAGAGGCCTGAAAGAACCCTTTTTGCCTGCAGGTTTCCATCACGTCTCATGTTAAAGCGTAGCAACTGCTGGCGAGGCTGGAAAAAAATAAGCGTCATCTTTGAGCTAGCTAGATCTGGGTATCGACAAATTGACCGAGTCGAGAACGGGTCTGCAGAGGCTCGACTCCGAGCTGCTGGCTCAGATCTTGTAGCAGGAGCCCTAATGGCAGATTGGGGTAAGCCTCATGCCAGGGGGTGGTTTGATAGAGACTTTGCAATTGGCGGAACGGTGGCGCGCCATGGTGAGGGCCATCCTGATCGTTCAATTGCGTAATCAGCTGTTGCAGCTCTTCGAGCAAGGGTGGTTCAACACCCAGATTATTGTCTTGGAATTGAGCGGAGGCGGTGGCATCGCCCTCCTGCTGACGTTGTAGCCGTTCGGCAATAAATTGCTGGTTCTGCTCAAGAGCCTGGAACAGGTTGGAGACAAATTGCTGCAGTATCTTGCTACGAGGCAGGGGGGAGAGTGACGCTGGCGTGTCGGCGACAGCTTTGGCGCCATGAGTATGATGGCTCTGCCATCCGGGCGGAGATAGCTGCGGGCTATTGGTATTCAGGCCCGAGCTGCCAGGAGCGATAGTGGATGAGAGCGAATTCATGCAACCTCCCGCAACCATAAGGAGCAAGAGCGCCCAACCATTGCTTAATTATTATACAGTTTTGCGGTTTTGTCTTCCCATTTTGCTGTGGGGTGCCGTGGCTTTTGTGGTTAAAACCTGAGGGTAAAACCAGGTTGTTAGTAGGGGAAAAAGCCTGGTTATTCTTGTGCTTGGCTACACTTGTATCCATATGTCATGGTCAATTTCAACGCCGGGTAAACCAACTTGATTCTCCCCTTGGCTGCAGCTTGGTGAGTGCTAGATTGCCGCCATACAAACTCATCACGAGGGCCCTAAGGGGAAATAACATGGTGCAAAGAAAAACTGTACGGCTGTGGTTAGTGGTGGGTGCACTGGTTGGTGAACCCGCCCTGGCGGGGCAAAGTCTGAACACCGCGATAGGCGGTGGTGCCGGGAGTGTAGCCGGAGCCATTATTGGAGAGCAGGTCGGGGGAAGTACCGGCGCACTGGCTGGCGCCGCAATAGGTGGGGCCGTTGGTGGCGCCGCGATGGCGAGCCGTGGCGACAAGAATGAGGCCGCCATAGGCGGCGCCGTAGGTGGACTCAGTGGCGCGGCCATAGGCCGGGAATTAGGCGGTTACACGGGTCAGGTGATTGGTGCGGGTGTAGGGGGGGCGACCGGATCGGTATTGGGCAGTCGCTCCGGGAGTGAGGATAGCCGCGATGGGTATAGTGACTGGCATAGACCCAGGCCTCATTGGCATCATGATGATCGCCGCCGTGACTGGCGCAGGCACGATAGAGGGTGGCACAGAGGGCACTCTCCCCACCACAAACACAGATAGTGATTGTTTAACGGGGCGACCAGATGGTGGCCCCGTTTGGTTTCCAGCCTGCTTGCCGGGTTATTCCCCCTTCTCTGGCTGACTGACAAATGCCAGCTTGTGCAGTCCATGCGAGGAGGCCAGAGCCATCACCTTGGCGACCCGGCCATAATCCACCTGCTGATCGACGCTCAGTTGCAGCTCAGGCAGAGGAGTGTTCTGGGCGGCCTCTGTCATCAACTGAACCAGTTTTCCCTCATCGCAAGGTGTGCCGTTCCAGTGCAGGGTGCCGTCTGCGGTGATGGACAGCTTGATATCTTCAGCCTTGGGCTGATTTGGCTGGCTACTGGCTTGGGGTAGCTCCATCTTCACTGCATGGGTCAGCAGCGGGGCTGTGATCATGAATACAATCAGCAGCACCAGCATCACATCTATCATGGGGATCATGTTGATCTCTGAGAGCGGCTGTTCTTCCGCTTCGCTGGATAGGCGACCAAAGGCCATCAGGCCACCTCCAGAGCAGATGGGGTAGCAGTTGCCATGGTTCGGCCTGCGGCCAGCACACCAGAGCCTGTGGTCAACAGGGCGAAGAGATCGTGGGCGAACTCCTCCAATGCCACCAGTTGCAGGCGGTTGAGACGCACATAGAGGTTATAGATGAGCACGGCCGGTAGGGCCACAGCCAGGCCAAAGCCTGTCATGATCAGGGCTTCACCCACGGGAGCAGCTACTTTATCCAGTGTACTCTGGCCAGAAGCGCCTATGACCAGCAGGGCATGATAGATACCCCATACGGTACCGAACAGGCCAACGAAGGGCGCGGCCGAGCCGACCGAGGCGAGGAAGGTCAGGCCAGCCTCCAGGCGCAAACGCTCGCGAGTGATGGCCTGACGCAAGGCGCGCAGCACAAACTCATCGGCTGAGCCCAGCAGAAGTAATCCCTCATCTGTGTTGCGCCGTGCCAGTTGGTTTGCTGCATCCAGTGCGGCAGCGGCCAGCCGGGCATAGGCCTCCTGGGGGGGCGTCTGCTGCAGCCTTTGCTCTATCTCCTGCAGGTGACGGCTGTGCCAGAAGCCGTGCAGAAACTGTTTGCTCTGCCGTTTCTCCTGCCAGCGACTCCAGCTCTTGAAGAGCAGGTAGTAGCCTGTGCCTATGGACATCATCAGCAGCAAAATGGGGGGGAGCAGGGCCAGGCCGCTACTTTGATTGAGCAGGTGAGCAATGCTCATGGTTCCGGGATCGAGCGCTGAGTTCACGGTTAACTCCTTAACTGGAAAAGAATGGGAATATCTCCCCAGGCGGTAACGGCAGGGTCGCCTTCACGGGCCGGGATGAAACGCCATTGGGTCACGGATTGCTTTGCCCCAGGTGCCAAGCGAGGGGGTTGCCAAAGGTCGCGGGTGCCCCCCGTTGTTGCCGCTTTGACCCCCGGCATGCCATTGAACAGGCTGTGTATTGCACTCATCTCCATTCTGGGCAGAGTGAATGCAGAGGTATGGAGCTGACTCTATGCGGAGTCTTGTGCATTGTGGGCAGCATCTATCACTCCTGTTATGGCCTGGTGGTGAGATGGTGCAGAGTATAAGGCTAAATGATAACCACTATCAACAAGGATGATAATTACTCTCAATAAGTAGCTTCTATCTCCGGGATAGAGTGCGGTTCTTGGGGGAGGCGGTCACCACATCCCAGATATGGCAGAGCCGATGCGGCAGAAAAAAGTAGCTTGAGGGATCTGCCGCGCCATCTCTGGCGCGGAGGGGTAGCTTAGCGCTACCCCGTCCCTCTGGTGGGTGAGCAACTATGCGGAGCGACTAGTTAGCAGGAGTTACTATTTACCGATGCAGAACGAGCTAAAAATCCGGCCCAGCAGATCATCAGAGCTGAAGGCGCCGGTGATTTCGCTTAGGTACTCCTGAGCCAGGCGCAGCTCTTCGGCGACCAGCTCGCCGGCAGCGTAGACCTCCAGTTGCTCCTTGGCCAGTTGCAGGTGCTGGTTGGCATGGCTCAGGGCCTCCAGGTGGCGGCGACGGGCCATGAAGCCTCCCTCCAGGTTGCTCTGGTAGCCCATGCACTGCTTCAGGTGGTCGCGCAGGGCATTCAGCCCCAGGCCTCTCTTGGCTGAGATGCGGAATACGGGATGGCCCTGCTCCAGGCTGGTTTCAAGGGCTTCACCCGTGAGGTCAGCCTTGTTGCGCACCACGGTCAGCCCGAGTTGGGGCGGCAGGCGATCCACAAAGTCAGGCCAGATCTCGTGGGGGTCTGTGGCTGTCGTGGTGGTGCCATCCACCATGAAGAGCACCCGGTCGGCTTGTGCTATCTCGGCCCAGGCACGCTCAATGCCTATCTTCTCGACTGCATCCTCGGTGTCGCGTAGCCCGGCCGTATCTATGATGTGCAGGGGCATGCCATCGATGTGGATATGCTCACGCAACACATCGCGCGTGGTGCCAGCGATCTCTGTGACTATGGCCGACTCCCGGCCAGCCAGGGCGTTGAGCAGGCTCGATTTGCCCGCATTGGGGCGACCGGCTATCACCACCTTCATCCCTTCGCGCAGCAGCGCCCCCTGCCTGGCCTCCTGTTGTACCCCTTCCAGCTCGGCGATGACTGCATAGAGATCAGTCGCCACCTTGCCATCGGAGAGGAAGTCGATCTCCTCCTCCGGGAAGTCGATGGCGGCCTCCACATAGATGCGCAGTCGGGTCAGGGCTTCAACCATCTGACTGATGCGCTGGGAGAAGGCTCCCTGCAGGGAGTGGAGGGCGGAGCGGGCAGCCTGCTCGCTGGTCGCCTCTATGAGGTCGGCAATGGCTTCAGCCTGGGCCAGATCCAGCTTGTCGTTGAGAAAGGCGCGTTCCGAAAATTCACCGGGGCGGGCAGTGCGCAGGCCGGGGAGCTGCAGTATGCGCCGTAGCAGCATGTCCAGCACCACGGGGCCGCCATGGCCCTGCAGCTCCAGCACATCTTCGCCAGTGAAGCTGTGGGGGGCTTTGAAGAGCAGGGCTATGCCCTGATCCAGCACCTGGCCCTCAGCATCGCAGAAGGGAAGGTATTCGGCATGGCGTACCCTGGGGATGCGGCCTAACAGGGCTTGTGCCACGGCTTCGCATTGGGGACCGGAGACGCGCAATATGCCAACGCCGCCGCGGCCTGGAGGGGTGGCCTGGGCCACTATGGTGTCATTGTTCAACATGAGTTGTGCCTCGCGCTCGGGAGTTGGCAGCATTGTAATAAAAAGGCGGCCCTAAGGCCGCCTTATCTGGTGCGCTTTGTCAGGAAGTTACTTCTTCTCGCGACTGTGCAGCCCTTTCTTTTCCAGCTGACGGTAGATGAAGGTCTGCTGGGCAATGGTGACTATGTTAGACACCAGCCAGTAGAGGGTCAGACCTGCCGGGAACCAGAGGAATATGAAGGTGAAGATGATGGGCATAAACTGCATCACCTTCTGCTGCATGGGGTCGGTCACAGTGGTCGGGCTCATCTTCTGGATCCACCACATGGTGGCGCCCATCAACAGCGGCAACACGTAGAAGGGATCCTTCACCGAGAGGTCGGTCAGCCAGAGGGCAAACGGCGCATGGCGCAGCTCTACAGACTCCATCAGGGTCCAGTAGAGGGCGATGAAGATGGGCATCTGGATCAGTATGGGGAAGCAGCCACCCAGAGGGTTAACCTTCTCCTGCTTGTAGAGCTCCATCATGCCTTGAGACATCTTCTGGCGATCATCACCGAAGCGCTCACGCAGGGCGGCCAGTTTGGGTTGCAGCATGCGCATCTTGGCCATGGAGGTGTACTGAGCCTTGGTCAGGGGGTACATGCCGCCCCGGACAATCAAGGTGATGAGGATGATGGCGATACCCCAGTTGCCGACCAGGCTGTGCAGGAATTGCAGCAGTTGGAACAGCGGCTGGGCGATAAACCAGAGCCAGCCATAATCGACGGTCAGATCCAGGTGTTTCGCAACGGCTGCCATCTCATCCTGTAACTTGGGGCCGACCCACAGGGTGGCGCCCAGGGTAGCGGCAGCACCCGGAGCCAGAGTGGTGAGTGGCTCTTTGAGGCCAATTATCGCATCCTGACCGTTGTTGACGACGCGGGTGTAGAGGTGGTTCTGACCATCCGTTTCACCCGCCCAGGCGCTGACGAAGTAGTGTTGCAGCATGCCGACCCAGCCACCTTGGGTGCTGGTGTTCAGATTGCTCTCCTTCATCTTGTCGAAGGTTTCCTTCTGGTAGCGCACCTCACCCGTGGAGTAGGCGGCACCGCGATAGGCACTGGCCATGAAGGCGTGGCTCTGCTGATCGGCCGGTACGGCAACGGTCTGCTTCAGTTGACCATAGAACTGCAGCTCGAGCGGCTTGGCGCTGCTGTTGGTGACCTTGTAATCCACAGCGACCGTGTATTTGCCGCGGGTCAGGGTGAACTCCTTGGTGAAGATCACGCCATCACTGTTGGTCCAGGTAAGCGGCACGACCAGCTTATCCTGGCCATCGGCCAGCTGATATTCGCTCTGAGTGCTGTTGTAGCTGGGGCGACCCTCAGGGCGGCTATCCGGGCCATCACGACCAATCAGACCGCTCTGGGCCACATAGAGGCGGCCAGGCTTATCCATCAGCAGAGTGAAGGGCTCTGTAGAGTCTTGAGATACGGTATGGGTCAGCAGCTTGGCATCGACAATGTCGCCGCCTTGGGTATCAACCAGCAGCTCCAGTTGGTCCGAGCTGATCTTGATCAGCTTGCGAGAGGCGGTGCTAGCCTTATCTGCCGGCACATCGGCAATGGCTGTTGAGGTACTGGCCTCAGGAACAGAGCCATCGGTTTGGGTGGCTACCACGGGCTGAGGCTTGGGAGCCTTATCGGCATTCCACTGTTGCCACAGCAGGAAGCTGACAACCAGCAATCCAATGACAAGTAGGTTACGTTGAGATTCCATAGTTAGTTTCTTCGCTTCTTCGGCTTGGGTTGCGGGACCGGGTCATAGCCCCCTGC
>JBOFBS010000329.1:0-4554 GCA_051645725.1 Aeromonadaceae bacterium
TCGCTGCAGATTGCCGCCCTGGCCCAGAAAGAGGGGATGAAGACGCTGCGCCAGTCAGGATTGGAGAAGGCCAGACAGGGGGTCACCAGCCTGGCGGAGGTCAACCGGGTCACCACCAGCTAGCCTCAACGGCTAGGCAACAGAGAGCATCACGGCTGCCGTTGCGGCAGAGCCACACAGACAAGGATCGGTTATGGCATTGGCACCCAAGGATCATAAGGTTCAAAGCAAAAAGTTTTTTGCATTCAAGTGGGACGGGGTCAACCGCAAGGGACAGAAGGTCTCGGGCGAGATGCAGGCGGAAAACCCCAATCAGGTCAAAGCCGAGCTGCGCAAACAGGGTGTCACCGTCAGCAAGGTACGGCGCAAGAGCGAATCCTTCTTATCCCAATACTCGGGTGCCATCAAGCCCATGGACATCGCCATGGTCTCCCGGCAGATCACCACCATGCTGGCAGCCGGCGTACCTTTGGTGCAGACACTGCAGCTGCTCTCTCGCAGCCATGAGAAGAACAAGATGCGCGAGCTGCTGAGCGAGGTATGTGCCGATGTCGAAAATGGTACCCCTCTCTCCCAGGCCCTGCGCAAGCACCCCCGCTACTTTGACGATCTCTACTGCGATCTGGTCGAGGCTGGGGAACAATCTGGCGCCCTGGAGCAGATCTATGACCGGATCGCCACCTATAAGGAGAAGGCGGAGGCGCTCAAGTCCAAGATCAAGAAGGCACTCTTCTACCCCGCCATGGTTATCCTGGTGGCCATAGTGGTTACCTGTATCCTGCTGCTCTTCGTGGTACCGCAGTTTGAGGATATCTTCAAGAGTTTCGGCGCCGAACTGCCTGCCTTTACCCAGCTGGTGATCAACATATCGCGCTTCCTGCAGCACTCCTGGTGGATCTTCTTTGGCGGCGTGATCATAGCGGTATTTCTCTTCGTCCGGGCCCATCGCAAGTCACAAGCGGTGCGGGATAGAACCGATAAGTTTATGCTCTCCATCCCGGTCGTGGGCATGATACTGGACAAGGCGTGTCTCGCCCGCTTTGCTCGCACCCTGGCCACTACCTTCGCCGCCGGTATTCCCCTGGTCGAGGCACTGGTCTCGGCCGCCGGAGCCTCGGGCAATGCGGTCTACCGTACCGCAGTGCTGGCGGTACGCAATGAGGTGATGGCCGGTATGCAGATGCACATCGCCATGCGTACCGTCGCTGTCTTCCCGGATATTGTGACCCAGATGGTGATGATAGGTGAGGAGTCCGGCTCCATAGATGACATGCTCTCCAAGATAGCCGGTATCTTCGAGCAGCAGGTGGACGATGCCGTCGATGCCCTCTCCAGCCTCATCGAGCCCTTTATCATGGTGGTCCTGGGGGTCCTGGTGGGTGGTCTGGTCGTAGCCATGTACCTGCCCATATTCAAACTGGGTAGCGTCATTCACTGACACAGGGCCTGGCGACCCCAACACAAGTTCAGGGGCACACGACGCTGTGCCCCTTTTATTTGAGAATCAATAATGTCACAACTGGAACTATTCGCCTCACAGCTACCCTGGCTCTACTACTCCCTCATCACCCTATTGGGACTGCTCGTTGGCAGTTTCCTCAATGTGGTGATCCACCGCCTGCCCATCATGCTGGAGCGCAGTTGGCGCCAGGAGTTCACCGACTACTTTGGTCAGACCGCATCTGGAGTGGAGGCCGAAGCGATAGCCGCGCCAACCTACAACCTGGTGGTGCCTCGCTCAGCCTGTCCACACTGTGGGCACGCCATCACGGCTCTGGAGAATATCCCCATCATCAGCTGGCTCTGCCTAAGAGGACGCTGCCGCAGTTGCCAGACCCCCATATCGGCTCGCTACCCATTGGTGGAGTTGCTCACCGGCCTGATTTCCCTGGCCATAGCCCTGACCCAGCCCCCAGGGCTGGCACTCTTGGGCGCCCTGCTGCTGAGCTGGGTTCTCGTCGCGCTGACCTTTATCGATCTGGACAAGATGCTGCTGCCTGACCAGTTGACCCTGCCTCTGCTCTGGCTGGGGTTACTGCTCAATCTGGGGGGGACCTTCGCCTCACTCACCGATGCCGTGATAGGGGCTGCCGCCGGCTATCTGCTGCTCTGGTCACTCTATTGGGCCTTCAAATTGCTGACCGGCAAAGAGGGAATGGGCTACGGAGACTTCAAGCTCTTAGCCGCCCTGGGTGCCTGGCTAGGGTGGCAGAGCCTGCCCCTGATCCTAATCCTCTCCTCCCTGGTCGGAGCCGTGGTCGGGATCACCCTCATAGCCCTGCGCCGCCACGAACAAGCGAACCCCATTCCCTTCGGTCCCTATCTGGCCATGGCCGGATGGATTGCCCTGCTCTGGGGAGAGCCCATCATCAACTGGTATTGGCGGTTACTGGCATGAGTCAGTGGCGCCTAGGATTAACGGGGGGCATAGGCAGCGGCAAGAGCACGGTCGCCAATCTGTTTGCTCAGCTGGGCATAGTGCTGGTCGATGCCGATCTCATCGCCCGTCTGGTGGTGGCCCCTGGCCAACCTGCGCTGGCGGCCCTGGCCCAGCACTTCGGGCAAGAGCTGCTCAACAGCCAAGGAGAGCTGGATCGGGCCGCTTTGCGCGCCCGAGTCTTTAACCAACCGGATGAAAAACAGTGGCTAGAGGCTCTGCTCCACCCGCTGATCCGAGCCGAGATGGTGCGCCAAAGTGACGCAGCCAACTCTCCCTACGTGATTTGGGTCGTCCCCCTGCTCTTCGAACAGGGACTGCGGAGCCAGGTTCATCGCTCTTTGGTCGTCGATGCGAGTGAAGCAACCCAAGTGGAACGTGCCACACGACGGGATGGTAGCGATCCCGCCCTGATCCGCCAAATCATGGCGGCGCAGTTGCCGAGAGAGACACGATTAGCTCTGGCCGATGATGTACTAGACAATGACAAAAGCGATCTCCAGGCGCTTCACCATGCTGTTATGCAGTTACACCGCAACTATTTACATCTCGCCACTCAACAAGCCGGGTAATTGCCATTACACTCTCCCCCACACCGAGATGACGGCTAGGACAAGATGCTGACTTACGAATTTCCTCTCAATGAAAAGAGCCGTACCTACTTGCGCTTCGATACCCTGTTTGAACAGCTGATGGCCACTCGGGATATGACCCATCCCTGGCAATCCCTAAGCTTTTTCAAGGCGCTGTTTGATTTTATCGAACTCTCCGAACGGTGTGACATCCGTTCCGATCTGATGAAAGATCTGGAAAAACAACGCCAGAAGATCGATGCCTGGCGACAGTTGCCAGAGGTGGATCTGGCCAAGCTGGAGCAACTGCATCAGGAGCTAAGCACCCTCATCTATGAACTACCACGCTCTGTGCGTGCGGGTAGCCGCTTCAAGGAAGACAAGTTCCTCTGCGCCATTCGCCAGCGATTTGCCATACCAGGCGGTCTCTGCCCTTTTGATGTCCCCATACTGCACCACTGGTTGGGTCTCGAACTCCCGTTACGCCAGCAGGATGTCAGCAACTGGCTGAGTGAACTGGATCTGCTGCGTCGCGCCAACTTGCGCCTGCTACAACTGTGGCGAGACAGCAGCCACTTTGAGAGTGTCTGTGCCAAGAATGGTTTCTATCAGGATAATGCCGAAGGAGCCGAGTTTATCCGCATGCGCCTGGACCCCAAACAGGGGCACTACCCAACCGTGAGTGGTCACAAGAGCCGATTTGCCATCCGTTTCCTCCCCTTGGGCGAGATGGCCACAGGTGATATCGCCTTCGAATTGGCTACCAACTAAGATTGAGCCAGGAGGGAGAAGAGCTATGGTGAAGCAAGTAGAGTGTCCCACCTGCCGCAAGTTGGTTGAGTGGTCAGAAAAGAGCCCATTTCGCCCCTTTTGCAGCAAGCGCTGTCAGCTTATCGATCTGGGGGAGTGGGCCAATGAGGAGAAACGCATCCCGGGTCCCAGCGGCTCAACGCCCAGCTACCCCGACACCTGGCCTGAGGATAGTGTAGAGTAACCATGGCGGGCCCACTCGTCATGGCCATCACTTAGCGAAGGCAAGAGCGCCCATCTCACGCTCTTGTCTCCGCCATGACAAGCATTCAAGCCAAATGAGTCGGCCCATCAGCCCTGCATGACTCGCTGCGTGATAGGCTGGTTTGCATCCGGAAAATCGTAATTAGCCAGCTCCTCTCGTGCGACCCACAGACCGGGCTGCCCCTCCTTGCCATACGGCTTGCCGCTAAATGCCGTCACGCGCCACACATCCAGCAATACGGCTTTATCCGGGTAATCATGCTCGATCTTGAGTAGTGGCTCACAGGCCTCCACCTCTATGCCAATCTCTTCAAACAGCTCGCGCCTGAGGGCTTGCTGCAGGCTTTCCCCCTCCTCCACCTTGCCACCGGGAAACTCCCACTTACCCGCCTGGTGCTGACGAGATGCCCGCTGGCAGATGAAGATCTGCCCCCTATCATTCTCAATGACGCCGACCGCTACCCAGAGCCTTTTTTTCCCTTGTGCTACCAAACTATTACCCTACTCAGCCACATGAAACGCAGAAACAAT
>JBOFBS010000330.1:0-9393 GCA_051645725.1 Aeromonadaceae bacterium
ACCTTCACCTGGTACTTGGCCTCAAAATCCTTGATGGCATTGCTGATACCGTTGGACTTCTTGATATCTTCCCATACCAACAGCTCACCTTCGGCGGCCATGACCGCCTTGCTGAACGCTCCAGCCACACCCAGTGACATCATGACAACAGCAGTTAATGTCTTAATCTTCATCATTGCTCCTTGACCCTGTTCAGGCGAAATCGACGGCAAACTACACACTGGTTGCGACTCAATCAGATGCGGCGTTTTCACAACCAGGCCATCTGACTCCATTAATGTCGCCACCAACCAACCCATATCAGACTTGTTGCGACCGCATCCTTTGGCAACCCGTTGAGATAAATCCGGGTTATCCCAGCACAACAAAAACATAATCGATTGATTAAAAAGAACTTTATTTTCTGATGCCTGCGCAACCAAAAACCATTCCTCACACCGCACTGGGATAGATCCTCTCAGTCGGGGGGCACAGCAGTTAGGGTAACGATTACACCAGATGTGTTTAAGTTAAGCGGAGCGCGTCCAGCCTGCCAGCAGCAGATGTAAAGGCTGTGATCTCATGCACAAAAGTAACAGCGTTTAGTGCAAGCGATTACACAAGGTTGATATATTCACTTCACCGCAGCAACGAATGGTGGCGTGCCATTTCATCTCAGGCCAGAAGCCTAGATAGCGAAGTAGCACTTCTGATGTACGCCATGTGCCGACATGCTCGGCACTCAACATTCCATGAATCATATTACTATCAAGGAGTTAAATAAGATGGCGAGTATCAGACTGCACAATGTCATCAAGCGTTTTGGCAAAAATGTGACGCTGCATAACGTGAATCTCGATGTCAAAGATGGCGAATTCACCGTATTCGTTGGCCCATCTGGCTGTGGCAAATCCACCCTGCTGCGCATGATTGCAGGCCTGGAGGAGATATCGGACGGTGAAATCTCCATAGGTGAAACCGTAGTCAATGACGTGGCCCCCGCCCATCGCGGCGTTGCCATGGTATTCCAATCCTACGCCCTCTATCCTCATATGACTGTAGCCGAGAATATGGGCTATGGCCTCAAGGTCAACGGCGTCCCCAAAGAGGAGATCCAGCATCAGGTCGGCATGGTGGCCAAGACCCTGCAGCTCTCCCATCTGCTGGATCGCAAACCCAAGCAGCTCTCCGGCGGTCAACGTCAGCGGGTCGCCATTGGTCGCGCCATAGTACGCAACCCCAAGGTGTTTCTCTTCGATGAACCCCTCTCCAACCTGGATGCCGAGCTGCGGGTCGAGATGCGTCTGCACATCGCCAAGCTGCACCAGGAACTCAAAACCACCATGATCTATGTAACCCACGATCAGGTAGAAGCCATGACCCTGGCCGACAAGATAGTGGTGATGAACTATGGCAAGGTGGAACAGGTGGGTTCCCCCATGGATCTCTACTACAAACCTGCCAACCAGTTTGTGGCGGGGTTCATTGGCTCACCCAAGATGAACTTCCTGCCCGCCAAACTGCTGCGCTGGTCCCCCCAGGAGATAGAGGTACGCATCGCCGATCAGTTGCAACTCACCCTCCCCATCGCCATAGCGCAACTGGCAGAAGGGAGCAGCGTCACGCTGGGGCTGCGCCCCGAGCATGTCCTGCCAGAAGGCAACGGCATTCACCTGGCCTTCACCTGTGAGGTGGTTGAACGCCTGGGTAATAGCACCTACCTCTTTGGCCAATGCTGCGGCATAGACAACTTCAAGCTGTTGCTGGCCGGAGACAATGCCTTCAAGCCCTACCAGCAGCTGGATGTATTCTTCTCACCTGAGCACTGTCTGGTATTCGATAGTGAGGGCGTTCGAGTCAGCCAATAACATGAAGCGCCCCCCGCCAGTCGGGGGGCGCTCAGCAGAGGCCTACCGCCTCCTGAATTGAAGAAAAGGTCTCCCATCCCGCGCCAATGCTTGTCAGTTAAGCAGTCAACCTCGCTTGCCAACTCGCCGTAACCCTTCCCTGCCGCCAACGGTTGGCTCAAAAGGCTATCTCTCTCGCTAACTGAGTGGCATTGCCCATCCCGCTCTTCAAGTTCCCCCTGATATCGCTCTGCGGTTCAATGCAGCGATTCAACTTCCCGCTGAATAACTCTCCTGTTCAGCACCATGCCTATCCCGTCACCACACTCCTGAACCCTGACTCCCCAGGCTCCTAGCTCCCCCAGGGGAGCCACGCAAGAGGTGGCGGAGTCGGGCTAAGCCCCTGCCTTATCGGATGCCCTACTGAAATGAGAGCAGGATCGCAACCCATACTCCTCACCTCAAAAACCGAGCAAAAATAGCGTGTAATCGATACCACTGGTGTTGTATTTTCATATGCGGATTCGGTTTTCACAACCAATCACAATAGGAAATGCACGCTTTCCAAGCGGCAAAATCAGGCTGGTTAAAACCATATAACGCTTTTAAAACAGAGAGTAAGTGGAGTGGAAGGCAACTTTCCACCTATATCTCATATGAAACAACCCATCATGTAAGCGATGTCAGGAGTGGCTCGTATGAAAAGCATTTCAATCATTCAACGCATCGTATTTGCTTTCGGTTTCATCATAGTGTTGATGATACTGGCGGTGGTCATGGCCCTGCATTCAGGGCAACAGCTTGCCGCCGAGGTCAATATTCTGGCCAGGCAGGTGGCCCCCACTCTGGTTCAGAGTCGTTCCGTTACCCGGGATCTCTTCTCGTTGGATAAAGAACTACACAACCTGCTGGCCCAGCAGGATAGTTCCAGTGTCAACAACGGCCTGGTGAAGTTCAAAGCTTGGCAAACCCGCTTCGAGCAGGAGCTGCAAACCTTGGAGCAGAAGGCACATCAGGATGCTCGCATACTAGAACAAATAGCCAGCCTCAAAGAGCAGCAAACCATCTACTGGCAACTGGCGTCGCAACTGGTCAGCAGCTATGCCTCCAATCTGGATAACCAGCAAAAAATTGCCCAGAGCAGTGACATCACGGCCAGCAGTCAAAAGTTACTCAAAGAGATGGAGCGCTTGGTTGCCCCTCTGGGCTCCCACTACACAGTCGGTCTCAGCCACAACCTGGCTAATAACCTGGAGCTGCTGACCAATTCCACCCAAGAGGCGTTAAAACAAAATGATGCCCAGCTGGTAAACAAGCGTCTGGAGAGCAATCGCCAATTGCTCACCAAGCTGCAAGCCCAACGTAAAGAGCTGGCCGCCGAGCTGCTCAAACAGGAGAACGCCTTTGGTGGCCGGATAGAGTTCGAAGCAACCCTGGGAAACGCCCTGGATAAGCTGATAAACGAGTGTGCCGGTGAGCAGGGTGTGCTGGCGCAACACCTGCGTCTGACCGGGGAGAGTGATCAGCTTCGTAATCAGAGTGAGCAAGCCTCTCGCATCATTGACAGCGTACTAGCCGAATTGGCCGATATCGACTCTGCCATAGACAAGCAACTGCAAAGTCGGGTCACGAGCTCCCAGTCTGTGCTCGCGCAGTTGGAGTCTGCCCTCTATATCGGTCTGCTGATCGCCCTGCTGTTAGCCAGCCTGGTGCTGTGGCGTGTCATCGCGGCGATCCGCACCCCCATGCAACAGACGCTGAAGGTATTGAACGCCCTGAGCCAGGGCGATATGACCCAGCGTATTGACTACAACAGAGGGGATGAGTTTGGCCAACTGGCCTGCGGCATCAATGGCCTGGCCCAAGAGATGCGCACCATGCTCAATCAGGTGGTCCAGAGTGCCAATGAACTGGGCGCCGTGGCCGATCGCAATCAGAGCACCCTGGCGTTGAGCCATCAACAACTGGAGCAGCAACGCACTGAAACCGCCGGCGTCGCCGCGGCCATGGTGGAGATGGAGCATACGGTCGGCGATGTGGCCAGTGCCGCCCATCACTCCTTGCAATCTGTCATGGAGGTGAGCCGCAAGGCTGATGAAGGGCGCGCCATGAGCGAAAACACGATTGCCCGTATCAATCGGCTCGCCAGTCAACTGCAAGAGTCACAACAGGTGATTGAGGAGGTTCATGGCCTGAGCGTCAATATAGGCGGCATTTTGGATGTGATAAGCCAGATCGCCGAGCAGACTAACCTGCTGGCCTTGAATGCGGCCATCGAAGCCGCTCGCGCCGGAGATCAGGGGCGAGGTTTCGCCGTTGTTGCAGGCGAAGTGCGCAATCTGGCCCATCGCACTGCCGCTTCCACCTCGGAGATCCAGGCCATGATCACCGCCCTCCAAAACAGCGTAGGCCAGGCAGTAGAAGCCATCCGCAGCAGTGGCACCGTGATGAACACCTGCACACAAGATAGTGAAACGACCAAACAGACCATCAACACCATCTCAGATGAATTGCAACACATAGCCGATCTCAGCAGTCAAATCGCCGCTGCGGCCGAACAGCAGCAGTGCACCAGCGCCGAGATATCAAGGAACATGAACAATATCAATGAAATCGCCGAAAACAACCGGGCTGCCCTAACCCAGGTGGGCAGTACCAGCGGCCAACTTCAGCAGCTATCGCAAGAGCAGCAGATCCTGGTCAAACGGTTCACCCTCTAGCTCATCGGGATGGCGCCATACCGCCATCCCGACTCGCTCGCTAAACCGCGGCCCACGCGGCGGTTTAGCGAGCCAGGCGAAGAGCCTAGCCACATCACCACTGTTTAGCATTCAAGTAACAAGGAGTGAATATGTTCAAGAAGATGATGTTAGCCACCGGGCTGCTCTGCTGCTCCCTCCCCCTGCTGGCTGCGGATGCTGATAGCGCCGAAACCCGGGCACTATTCTTGCGCGGAGAGATGAACAACTGGGAGGCGCCCAAGGCACAGCAACTCCAACAGAGTGAAGCCGGGGTACTCTCCGCCAAGGCCACACTGCAAGCCAGTCACGGCGCTTACAAATTCAAATTTGCCGATGAGAAGTGGAAGGGCGACACCACCTATGGCGTCTTTGACCCGACCAGCAAAGTAGAGCTAGGCAAGCCGGTCGTCATCAAGTCAGGTTACCAGTGGGGAGACATCAAGTTTACCCCGCCTGCGGATGGCACCTACGAGTTTGTCCTGGATCGCCGTGATGCCAATAAGGTGCAGGTAACCGTCAAACAGGCCGGCTAAGACTCAGCACCGCTGGCTTAGGCTTGGCCAGGCAGCTGCTCCCTTTACATGTTGGCACATAAATGGGGATAAAAGGCTCATGAATGTGGTGACGGGGATAAGCGGTAAGCCGACCGTAGGCCTCAGGGCGGAGAGCTTCGAGCCTCCACGGACGGATTAACGGCGTGTCGGCGTCAGATTGCCCCGTCACTACACTGGCACCTAACGGGAACAGCGCCCAGGGCGCAGGTCACCAAGACCCAACCTAACCGGCCAACAGTAACCAGGCTAAAAGTAACGCAGGCCGCAAGCCAGAACGCCGCCCCTGTAGTGCGGCATGAGTGCGGCCCGAACCGAAAATGGGTGTCCCTCCCCCTTGCCAAAATTTCCCACTCGCAATGGGACACCCCTCTTCCAATGCTGCGCCTGCAATCGGCCAGCACGCTGCAACAGCGGCAATGAGGCAGAGTCCATTTAGACTGCGACCCAATCACGCCTATACTGAGAACAAGGTGCGAGCGCCATCCAATTTGTGCAGGAGATGAGAGTGAAGAGACGAGGGGGGATGCTCTGGTGCCTGCTGCTGGGGTTTTTAACCGCCCCCGGAGTTAGCTCAGCTCTGCCCTTGGCCAGCCATGCCTCGATCAACCTGCTCACCGAAGAGTGGCCACCCTATAATTACACCGAGCGGGGAGAGCTGACCGGGGTTTCAGTCCAGATAGTACAGAGGCTATTAGCTGAGCTGGGACGCAATGACACGATTCGGCTCTACCCGAGCGAACGGGCGAAAAAGCTGATGGATACCCTCCCCCGCAGCATGCTGTTTTCAATGTTTCGCACCCCTGCGAGGGAAAGCCAATACAAATGGATTGGCCCTATCGGCCATGATGTCATCTATTTTTACCAGCGCCAGGACAGCCCTCTGCGTATCACCACTCTGGATGATGCCAAAGCAGTCGCTGTGATTGCCTGTCGTCAGGCTGGACTGGTATTTAACACGCTGACCGCAGCTGGCTTCACCAATCTCGATGCCACCGCCTATAACAGCAAGCAGGTATACAGCAAACTGCTACGCGGGCGGGCGGATCTGGCGATCAGTGATTCACCACTCGGTGTTCAATATCAGCTCAAACAACTGGGATTACCGCCTGATGCACTGCAACAAACTGCCGTAAAAGTGGTCGAGTCCGATCTCTATATTGCCGCCTCACTCGATTTCCCCGATGAAGAAATTGCCCTCTGGCAACAGGCGCTTGAACGACTCAATGGCCGGGGCATGGGTGAACGCATCAAGCCCGGGCTAAAATGATCCACAGCAGCTTCCGGCTGTACCTCAGTTTCAAACTAACCGCGCCTGATCATGCTACATAGACAAGCTAGCAGAGGCCTATTCGGCGGAGCCCCCTCCCTGAGGCTCCGCCGTGCCACTCCTGTGCAGGGTGATCGCCTACTCGGCCCCACGAGTTAGCGTGGGGCCTGCGTGATCTCCGCCATGCTCTTCAACCCCGGCAGAGCTCGACCTTTAAAGTCAAACAGGGTCACGTTATCCCACTCATCTCCAGCGCCTCGCTTCCAGCCGGCGCCAGGCACAGGAATAAACTCAGGCTCCCAGTAGAAAAATCCCTGCCCCGCCCCTTCCGGTACGGCTCGCAGCTGGGCGACTAATTTACGCAGGTAATCACTCTGCCCCTGTGGCGTCATAGGGAAGGTCTCGGGACCCGTTGTGGTAAAGATGTTTTTCTGGTTATCACCGTTTTCCGTGGTCCAGGGGTAGGCTGTCTCGACCACCAGCACAGGGCGCTGATACCGCTGACTCAAATCATTCATGTTCTGCGTCAGGCTGCTCATGGCGCCGTGCCAGACCGGATAGTAAGAGAGACCAATCACATCAAAGGGCACCTTGCGCACTGTGACAGCATCAAACCAGCGCCGACAGCGCTCATTGTCACCGCCCGCATCCAGATGCAGTACCACTTGGCTGGTAGGCGAGGCGGCCTTCACCGCTTCGGCACCTGAGGTTAAGAAGAGCGCCAGATTATCCCACTCAGGCACCCGTCCCAGAGGCCAAAGCATACCGTTTGAGATCTCATTACCCACCTGAACCCAGGCCGGAGTGACCCCAGCCTGCCGCAGGCGCGAGATGAGTGAGAAGGTGAACTGGTAGAGCAACTTGCTCACCTCGGATGCACTCTTACCGCGCCAGGCAACAGGCATAAACTGTTTGCCCGGATCGGCCCACCAGTCACTGTAGTGAAAATCAATCATCACCCGTAAACCCAGAGCCTCTGCCCGTTTAGCGAGCGCTACCACATGGTCCGAGTTGTTGAACCCCTCAGGCCCGCTCTGATCGGCCGGGTACTCGCTATGCTCTCCCGGCTCATTCCACACCTTGATGCGGATGGCATTCACACCATGCCGTTTGAGGATAACCAGTAAATCCTCGGCCTGAGCACCATCATAGAATTGGGCACCGGCCGCCTCCAACTGGGGCAGGTGCGAGATATCGGCACCGACCACCAAAGGGGTCGCCTTAACCTGAGCAACAACCCCCCAGCACATGCCCAACAACAGGCACACCATCAAACATTTCATCATCTTATTCCTGATACACGGGCGTCACACCCGCCTGAGCCACCATATAAAAAGGGGAGCTCATGCTCCCCTCTTTGTGGCTGGATCGCTTACCACCAAGCTTCGGCTTGTACGCCAAAGTTCATGGTATTGTTGTCTTGCTTGCCATTGAAGGTATTGTCATGCTCCCCATCCTTGAGGTAGCTGGCATAGACACGGATCTCAGGACGCGCCCAGAAACCAGGTCCGGCAGACCAGGCCTGCGCCACTGTGTACTTTTGTCCCCCCTGTTTGTAATCACTCCCGGAGAGATAGCTATCCTTCTGCGAGAAGGTCCCGGCCTCGACTACGCTCTTCATCACATCCGTCCATTGATACTGGGCGCGAACGACAAAAGAGAAGAGAGTGGAGTTGTCCGTGTAGGCATCTTTGCTGTCGACATCACCGTAAGTCAGCACATGGTTAAACATGGCCTTTTCGCCCAGTGGCAACTCACCTGTGTTGATAATGCGATACCCCTTGGCATCAGAGGCATCACTCCAGATGTCATACCATCCCCCACCTTGGGAGATCATATTCTGAGCCAATCCCTTGTTGGCATATTGCAGGACAGTCTTGTTATAGCCGCCCAGCATCTCCTGGCTCAATTCACCGGTCAGCATGACCCCATTCTTAGGATTGTAGTTGCCACCAGCCTGCTTCTGCTCATCGGTCGGATTGGGCATGGCGTAATCAATACCAAATTCGGTCCAGGCGCCCGTCCAGGGTTTCAAGCCGGCATAGCGCAAATCCAGATAGTTGATGTTCACATCATTGTTGCTGAGTTTGCTGTCTACATCATTGCCATCACCCCGGATCCAGGCGGCGGAGAGGGTACCCGGGCCGGCTTGCAGCCCTTCAATCCCGGCACCGGCACCGGAAACGTTCCAGTATTTGACATCAATAATGTGCAGATCGTGGCGCTGATAATAGCGCTTCCCCACCCACACCATGGCCTCTGGCGCGGCGGAAATCAGCCCCTTGCTCTGGACGTTAAACTGGCGCAGGGCAAAGGTCGCATCATTGGACGAACCCGTGGCTTCCCAGTCATTGGAACCATCTGAATTCATGCTGAACATGCTGTCGACATAAAAGCTCTTGCCGCCCTTGTTATAGAGCTCCTGACCCAAACCAATCTCAGTATAGGTATCAGATTCGTTCCCTAAACGACCAACTTTGGTCTTCTGCCACTCTTGAATGGAGCCATCCTTAGAGACACCCACACCGGAACGGAAGTAACCGGTGAAGTTTACGGCAGAAGCTGAGGTGGCAGTCAGCGCAAGGGCCATGGCCACAGAGGTAGCAAGCAGTTTTGCTTTCATAGAAATTCCTTTATTCATAGACACTTACTGTATGGTGTTGGCCAGATAGCCATGAGGAAACGTTTTCACTGGCACGCGAGAATTATAGGTAGTTATTTGCCTTCAATGACATGACATGACTCACAAAATGAGATCGATTTACCAAAAACAGTGAATAACATCTGATTCAGTTGATGCTGTAAATTTTATATTATTGTTTTATATGCATTTTATTTTATCAAATCGAGTGTAATTGATTACACCGCGCATGAGTATGGCGCATGGCGCTGTCTCGATATCCAAGCAATCAAAGCGTGATCGCCGTTAGAAGAGTGGCCAGTGCAACCCCTCTGTCGCTGAGGGCAGAGAGTGAAGTGAAGTGAAGTGAAGTGAAGTGAAGTGA
>JBOFBS010000331.1:0-5095 GCA_051645725.1 Aeromonadaceae bacterium
CCGACCAACTGGCGCTGCTGCCGGTGACCCGTCGCTTCCAGTTCCTGGAAGAGGGCGATGTGGCGGAAGTCACCCGCCGCTCGGTCACCATCTTTGATGTCAACGGCAACCCGGTGGAGCGCGCCGAGCAGGAGTCTGAACTCTCCCACGATGCCGGTGACAAGGGCGAGTATCGCCACTACATGCTCAAAGAGATCTACGAGCAGCCCGCCGCGCTGCTGAACACCCTGGAAGGACGCCTGAGTGGCGACCATCTGGTGCCGGAAGCCTTCGGCAACGGCGCGCGCGAGATCTTCGGTAAGGTCGAGCATGTGCAGATCGTCGCCTGCGGGACCTCCTACCACTCCGGCATGGTGGCCCGTTACTGGTTTGAAGAGCTGGCCGGTGTCACCTGCAACGTCGAGATCGCCTCCGAATTCCGCTATCGCAAGTCGGTGACCCGTCCCGGCAGCCTGCTGATCACCCTCTCCCAGTCCGGCGAGACCGCCGACACCCTGGCCGCCCTGCGTCTGGCCAAGGAGTCCGGTTATATGTCCAGTCTGGCCATCTGCAACGTGCCGGGCTCATCCCTGGTGCGGGAATCGGATCTGGCCTTTATGACCCGGGCCGGTGCCGAGATCGGCGTCGCCTCCACCAAGGCGTTCACCACCCAGTTGGCAGGTTTGCTGATGCTGGTGGGCAGTATCGGCCGTTGCCGTGGCACTCTGGATGGGGCTGCCGAGGCCGCGCTGGTCAACTCGCTGCGCAATCTGCCAGGCAAGGTGAAGAGCGCCCTGGCGCTGGATACCAAGATCCAGCGTCTGGCCGAAGAGTTTGCCAACAAGCATAACAGCCTGTTCCTGGGCCGTGGCAGCCAGTACCCCATCGCCATGGAAGGAGCGCTCAAGCTCAAGGAGATCAGCTACATCCACGCCGAAGCCTATGCCGCGGGCGAGTTGAAGCATGGTCCGCTGGCGCTGATCGATGCCGATATGCCGATCATCGTCGTGGCCCCCAACAACGAGCTGCTGGAAAAGCTCAAGTCCAACGTCGAAGAGGTGCGCGCGCGCGGCGGTATCCTGTATGTGTTTGCGGATGAGGAAGCCGGTTTTGTCTCCGACGCCACCATGCGAGTGATGCCGATGCCACGGGTCGATGAAGTCATCGCCCCCATCGTCTACACACTGCCGATGCAGCTGCTCTCCTACCACGTCGCCATCATCAAGGGCACCGACGTCGACCAGCCCCGCAACCTGGCCAAGAGCGTCACGGTGGAGTAATTACATGATATTTATGAAAAAAATATAACAAGGTGATAAGGTTGTGTACCAAAACCCCTCTTATAATTACAGCCTCTATTTTACATTTTCAGTAGGCTGTATTAAGAGTGAGGTACGCAATCTTACCTTATTAAAAAATAAGGGTTATTTGATAAATACTGTGAAGTTGAACGGGTATTCATAGGGATTCACCATGCTTAAAGAAGTGAAACTCCATAATTGGAAAAGTTTTGAGCAAGCCACGCTCTTTATTGACCCGTTGACCATCATCATTGGTACCAATGCCAGCGGTAAGTCCAATACTCTGGATGCATTGCTTTTCTTACAGAGAGTTGCTTCTGGGGTTGGTATTTTTCAAGCTATCAATGGGGATGTGTCACTTTCATCGATCCGTGGTGGTATGGAATGGATCTGTCGTAAACCTGCTAATGAATTCACGATAGAGTTGACCTTGGGTGGTGAGACAGAAAACCAAGATTACCACTATGAGTTAAGCATACAGGTAAATGGTGCCAAGGCTGAGGTTGCTCGTGAAGAGCTAACATTGCTGAAGTACGGTCCGCGCAGTCAAATCCCGAAAGAAAGTCGACTTTTTTATACTCAGCCCCAGGAGAGTTCTGTTCCTGGTTTACCAGCCTACTTTTCTACGGGCACGAAAGGGCCTGGTAAGCGCCTAGACGTAAATCGATCCCTTGTTGTGCTAGCTCAGGCCGATACCTTGAATTTGCGGAAGGAGGTTCAAGAGGGAGTTAGATGGGTTCTCAAGCAGCTTCAGCAGATATTTGTTTTTGATCCCATTCCTAGTCATATGCGTGCCTACACGCCATTTTCTGAAAAGTTGCAGGCGGATGGTTCAAACATTGCTGGTGTGCTTGCGGCTCTCGATGCGCCGCGTAAGTCAGAGGTTGAGAGAGCGCTTACCGATTACCTGAAGGCATTGCCGGAACGAGACATATTAAAAATATGGACTGAGCCGGTTGGGCGATTTCAGACAGACGCCATGCTTTACTGTAAAGAAGGGTGGTCGGATTCAGCGTCACATACAGTGGATGCAAGGGGAATGTCAGATGGAACTTTGCGCTATTTGGCTATAGTCACGGCTATGCTCACTCGCCAACCAGGCAGTCTGCTGGTAATTGAAGAAGTGGATAATGGCTTACACCCCTCTCGTGCCAATGTGTTAGTTGAGATGCTACGTACTCTCGGGAAGCTGCGGGGGATAGATGTGATTGTCACGACTCATAACCCTGCGCTTTTGGATGCGGCAGGTGCGAGTATGGTGCCCTTTATCACAGTTGCTCATCGCGATGGTGAAACTGGGGTTAGTCAGTTGACTCAGTTGGAAGATATTGAGCACTTACCCAAGTTGATGGCCTCAGGGTCTCTGGGACGACTCACATCTGAAGGGCTCATTGAGGCTGCCTTACAGCGGGAGGCCGCCAAATGAAAAAAGTGTTGGTCATTGACACCAGCATTCTTTGTGTTTGGTTGGATATCCCTGGTATGGAAGATTGCGGCCCGGATGCGGATAAGTGGAACCGGGCCCGAGTTGCGGCCAAAATTGAGGCTGAGGAACGAGAGAACACAACTTTTGTTTTGCCACTGGCCAGCATCATTGAGACTGGAAATCACATAGCTCAAGCACGAAATTATAGACGCGAACGCGGAGAGTCACTCGCAGAGCTGATAAGGAAGAGCGCGAATCAGGATACGCCCTGGGCTGCATTTTCCGATCAGTCAACGTTATGGACATCAGTAAAGCTCACTGAGTTGGCTGATAGTTGGCCTCCTTTGGCTCAACAGCAGCTCTCACTCGGTGATGCCACTATCAAGGATGTTGCTGAGTTCTATGCTGCTACGGGGTGTCGCGTTGAGATCCTGACAGGTGATGCAGGATTGAAAGCCTACGAGCCGATAGTTCAGCCTGAAATTCCCAGACGAAAACAGCGTCGCTGAACAGAATGGATCTGATGAATGTTCCGTTGGTTCCCATATGAGCCAGAAGAACACTCTTGCCGCCCTTGAAGCCGAAAATGCCCGCCTGATAGCCCTGTTAGAGCAGCATGGAATCGAGTGGCGGCAGCCGGATCCTGCTACTACTGCTCCTCGAAGGCTTGAGCCATCACAGCTTTCCACCGCTGAAAAAGTGGCATTGTTTCGCCGCTTGTTTCGGGGGCGGAGCGATGTTTACCCTATCCGTTGGGAAAGCAAAACCACTGGCAAATCAGGCTACGCTCCGGCCTGTGCCAACGAGTGGCGTGCCGGGGTTTGCGAAAAACCTCGAATCAAGTGTGCCGACTGCCACAACCGCCAGTTGAGCCTCCTGTCCGATAATGTGATTTACGATCATCTCGCCGGTCGCCACACTGTGGGTGTTTATCCGCTCTTGGAGGATGACTCATGCCATTTTCTGGCCATCGATTTTGATGAGACCGATTGGCGCGAGGATGCCTGCGCGATAATTCGCTCTTGTGAGGAGCTGGGTGTACCGGCGGCGCTGGAGATTTCCCGCTCTGGCCAAGGCGCCCATGTCTGGGTGTTTTTTGCCAGTCGGGTGTCGGCACGGGATGCCCGGCGCCTGGGCTCCGCCATCATCAGCCATACCTGCTCTCGTAGCAGACAGCTGAAGCTGGAGTCCTATGATCGGCTGTTTCCTAATCAGGACACCATGCCCAAGGGCGGCTTTGGTAATCTCATCGCTTTGCCGCTGCAGAAGGGACCGAGGGAGAGGGGCTGTAGTGTGTTCGTTGATGTCGAGCTGCGGCCCTATCCGGATCAATGGGCATTTTTGGCGAGCATCCAGCTTATGGCAGCACAGGATATCGAGCCCACCATCCTGCGAGCGACCGGGAGTGCTCACCCTCTGGATGTTACCTTCATCGACGATGAGGATCTGGCCACACCCTGGAAACGGGATAGCTCGCTCACGAAGAAATTGGCAAGAGAGATGCCGACATCGCTTAACGTGACTCTGGCCAATCTGCTCTATGTCGAGAAAGAGGGGTTGCCCCAGGCGTTGGCCAATCGCCTGATCCGGCTGGCCGCGTTCCAGAACCCCGAGTTCTACAAGGCCCAGGCTATGCGAATGTCGGTTTGGGACAAGCCTCGAGTGATTGGTTGCGCTGAAAATTACCCTCAGCATATCGCTCTGCCGCGCGGTTGTATTGATGCGGTACTCGAACTACTGCGGGACAATGGTATCACTTGTAATTTGATTGAAGAGCGTTTCGGTGGTGAGGCCATCCATGTGGCTTTCGCAGGAACGCTGCGTCTCGATCAAGAGGTCGCTGTGTCGGCCATGTTGCACCATGACACTGGCGTACTGTGTGCCCCAACTGCCTTTGGCAAGACAGTCACTGCTGCCGCTATGATTGCGCGCCGGGGAGTGAGCACCCTGGTGCTGGTGCATAGAGCAGAACTGCTCAAACAGTGGCAGGAGCGACTGCAGACTTTTCTCGGTGCCAGCAAGGGGTTGATTGGCAGCATTGGCGGCGGCAAGTCCAAACCTACAGGCAAGATTGATATTGCCGTGATGCAATCACTCTCCCGACAGGGGGAAGTCAACTCTATTGTCGAAAACTACGGGCAGGTAATCGTCGACGAATGCCACCATGTCGGGGCCGTCTCCTTCGATGCCATCCTGAAAAGAACCAAGGCAAAATTCGTTTTGGGCCTGACCGCTACCCCAATCCGTCGTGATGGTTTGCAGCCGATCATCTTTATGCAATGTGGACCGATCCGTTACTCGGCGGCGAAACCGGCAACTGCGCCACAAGATCTGGAGGTGGTGCCTCGCACATTGTTTTCCCGGATCGAGTTACCCACAGATGCAGGCA
>JBOFBS010000332.1:0-3522 GCA_051645725.1 Aeromonadaceae bacterium
GGGGCCTAGGCGCTCAGGCTAGTTGTAGGCCGGGGCAAACTCGCCCAGCTCCGCCAGCTGTGGCTTGTTCTGCACCCAGTAGGGAGAGAGGGAACGCAGGCGCTCGATCACGGGAGGCAGCTTCTCCAGCACATAGTCGATCTCTTTTTGCCGGGTAAAGCGCGACAAAGAGAAGCGCACGCTGCCATGAGCGGCGGTATAGGGGATCCCCATGGCCCGCATCACATGGGAAGGTTCAAGCGAACCAGAGGTACAGGCGCTTCCGCTGGAGGCAGCTATCCCCAACTGGTTAAGCATCAGGAGGATCGCCTCCCCCTCTATGTATTCAAACGCAATATTCAGGGTATTGGGAGTGCGATTATCCGGATCCCCTGTCACCAGCGAGCAGGGAATGGCCGCCAGTAACCCAGCCTGCAGCTCATCGCGCAACTCCTGAGTGTGCTTACCCATCATGGGCATATGCAACTCGGCCAGCTCACAGGCCATGCCTAGCCCAACAATACCGGCCGCATTCTCGGTGCCGGCACGACGTCCCCGCTCCTGATGCCCACCACGCAGCAGGGGGCGAAAACGGGTGCCGCGCTTGACATACAAAGCGCCAATGCCCTTGGGACCATGAAACTTGTGAGCGGAGAAGGAGAGCAGATCGATATCGGAGCTCGCCAGATGCACAGGGATCTTGCCCACCACCTGCACCCCATCGCAGTGAAAGAGGATCCCCTTCTCCTTGGCCATGGTGGCCATGCTCTGAACCGGGAAGAGGGTGCCGGTTTCGTTGTTGGCCCACATCACGGAAACCAGTGCCACCTTGTCGGAGAGCAGGCTCTGGTAGTGGGCCAAGTCGAGCTGCCCCTTACCGTTCACCGGCAGGCGATGAATGGTGTAACCCTTACGCTCCAGGTGCTCACACACCTCGAGTATGGCCGGGTGCTCCACCACTGTGGTGATGATCTCCTTGCGCTCGGGAAAAGCCTCTCCCGCCGAGAGCAGGGCCGTGGAGTTGGCCTCGGTGGCGCAGGAGGTGAAGATGATCTCGCTGTCATGGGCTGCCCCCAGCAGGCTGGCCACCTGCTCACGCGCCCGGGCCAGGGCGCGCCGCACTGGCTCACCAAAGCCGTGAATGGAGGAGGGATTGCCATAGTGTTCGGTAAAGAAGGGCATCATGGCCTCGACCACCATGGGGTCGACACGGGTAGTGGCGTTGTTGTCCAGATAAATGGCTTTCATGCTGTAACTCCTGATCCTGGGTCAGGGGCGCTCATGCTGGCAGCCCCCACAAAGGTGTTCTCATCCCGACTCAGACGGGCATCATCTCGGCCTGGGTCACGCTGACCACCTGAATGTAACGGCCCAGCTTCTCCATCATGCTCTGCTGGATCCAGGAGAGGGTCATGTCTGTCATCATGCAGCCCATACAGTTGCCAGAGAGTGCCACTTCCACCTTGCTTCCCTGCACACTGATGAGGGTGACATCGCCGCCATCGGCCTGCAGGCGCGGGCGCATCTCCTCCAGCACGGCGACAATGGCCTGCCACTCCTCCCCCTTCTGGGAGAGATCGACATTGGGCGCCACGGGGGAACGCTCGCTCACCACGGCACTGATACGCGCCTCGGCGCAGGGGGTTTCGGCCAACACCTTCTCCAACACCTGCTCTATCTTCTCGTGACAGGCACTGCAACCGCCGCCCGCCTTGGTGTAGTGGATGACATCGGAGAGACTCTTGAGGCCATTCTCCTTCACAGCCCGCACTATCTTGCCCTCATCCACGGCGAAGCATTTGCAGATGAGCGCCCCCTCCTCATGGTCGTCACACCAGACTTCACCGCGGAAGTTGGCGATGGCCGCTTCCAAGGCTTCGCGGCCCATGACGGAGCAGTGCATCTTCTCCGGCGGCAAGCCATCCAGATAGTCGGCAATATCCTGGTTGCTGATCTCGCCCGCCTCGGCCAGGCTCTTGCCTATCACCATCTCGGTCAGGGCCGATGAAGAGGCGATGGCGCTGCCGCACCCAAAGGTCTGGAAGCCGGCATCTTCGATGATCTCGCTCTCAGGGTTGACCTTGAGCATGAGACGCAGGGCATCACCGCAGCTGATGGATCCCACATCACCTATGGCATTGGCATCGGCCAATACCTTGGCATTGCGGGGATTAAAGAAGTGATCTTTGACTTTCTCAGAATAATTCCACATGGGTAACGCCTCCCTTTGCCTGGCTCTGTGTCGTCATGACATCTGTTTTGATTGTTGGTTCTCGGGTGTGCAGCTGCCTTTGGCACACTGACACGAAGTGGGGGTCACCTTGATAAGCAGACCTGACTCACCCTGCCGCTCCCCTAGCGAGATGTGTGCCTCTTGCAGCAGGGCCCAGGCTGGCGCATCGGCCAGCAGCACCAGCTCGGAGATCGTCATGGGCACATCCTCTGCGCACACAGTGGCACTCCACGCCGCCTGCACCTTGATCCCCTGACAGGCATCGCCACTGGCACTCAGTCGCAGACCGGCTGCGGGTGTATTGAGGTTCAGTTGCAGACGTTTTAGTACCGCTAACGCACTGGGTTCGATCTCGAGCATGGGCACTTCTCCTTGTGACTACCATCACAACACAGCAAGAGCGGTGCCATAGAAAAAAACGTTTATTTTCAATGCAATAAAGACAAGGATTGCCTTGGAAAAGCAACAAATGGGAGGGGGTTTGTCGGCTTTGTTGCACAAATGACAGGCGCACAAATAAGAACGCCCCGGACCAGCCGGGGCGCAAGATACACAGGAGTAATCGAATTACTCTTTATTGATGAGCAACTGATGGGTATCGAGCAGATGTTGCAGCACCTGATCGGCGGTAGCGCTGGCCGAGCCCATAATATCCAGATAGCTGGTGCCTTGCAGTTGGATCTTCTGCACTGTGCTACCGTTGTCTGAAACCTCCAGCGTGACATTGTCACGATCGGCACCATCCACCTTGATATTAGCCAACAGCTCGGTGAGCGACTTGCTGGCATCGTGATCCATCAGATCGCGCAGATCCAGGACATCCCCAGGTATGGTGACTGCGTGTGTATCCGCGACTCGAACCGTAAAGTCGCTGATCACGTCCACAGCTGGGTTAGCCGCCACACCCTGATCCCCCAGGCTCCAGGCAAAGGTATCCTGACCCGTCCCACCTGAAAGGGTGTCGTTGCCCACACCACCGAAGAGCAGATCATCGCCATCACCGCCAACCAGGATGTCGTTGCCCAGGCCGCCGTAGAGCTTATCGCTGCCACCGCTACCGGAGAGGATGTCATCCCCCCCCATCCCTTCGAGCACATCCCGTGCATCTGTGCCGGTTACCTGCTCGACCAGATCCGAGCCGGTATAGTGCTGACCGGTACGCAACAACCAACCACCGTTACCGTCACTGATGATGTCCTGCAGCTCGGTCAGATCCCGATCGAAGAGACCAAACTCACCCTCACCCAGCACGCTGTAGGTACTGTCAGCCGCACCGTGATGCTTAAACTCTATCTTCAGATCGGCATCGA
>JBOFBS010000333.1:0-11634 GCA_051645725.1 Aeromonadaceae bacterium
AATTCCGGGCTGAGCTGCGCCCACTTGGCTGGTGCTACGTCGCCCTCATACCCCCAGTGGGCGTGTTCGTTTGCATTGGCGGCTGTCAGGCTAAATGCCAAGGCAGCGGCGGAAGCCACGGCTTGAACTCCGTTTCTACGCATGAAAAACCTTCCTGAATCCAAAAAAAATCAAAACGACTCTGGCGATACGGACTCTGTGGTCGCTCGGCCAGCTTAACCTCGGGTGTTTACCCGCTTTCTCATGCTGTGGTCGCCATGGCTACTACTTTATGGTGGCTCAGATGAGAATGGCATTAATCCTGCCACCATGTGACCGGTTCGTGGTTGTTCCAGATCAATTTGTACTGGATCAATTCGAGACTGAGTGGCCGCCGACACCAGGGAGGTGTGGGCGACCAGTGGGTTGGGGGTTAGCAGTGATTGGGCTGGCAGTGTGGGAGTGAGTCGAGGAACTGTTCCGGAGGTTGGAAACCATCTATCCGGCCCAGCGGGGCTTCCTGCTGACCGAAAAAGAGGATGGCGGGCAATCCGGGAACGGACATGGCCTGCAGCAGCTCCTGCTGTGCCTTACCCGGTGACGTGACGTCTGCGCGTAGTAGCAGATAGGGGGCTAGGGAGGCTTGCACCTTCTTGTCGCTTAAGGTTTCGGCATCTATCTGTTTGCAGGCTACACACCAGTCGGCATAGAAGTCCACCATAACGGGTTGGTTGCGAGCCCGGGCTGCAGCCAGCTCCTGCTGCAGTTCATCCAGCGTGGAGACGGCGCGAAAGTCGAGTGCTGGCGGCGGGGGGGCCAGTTGCTGCCAGCCAAACCCGGCTAACAGGGGTAGCAGCAGTAAAGAGGCCAACCGCAGCCGTGAATGGGGTAGCAGAGTCAGTAGCAGGTAACCCAGGGCGCAGAGCAGCAAGAGTAGCCAGGTGGCCCGGATCAGGGGTTCTGGCAGCAGGCGAGCCAGCAGCACAATGGGTACAGACAACAGCACAAATCCAAACAGTACCTTGACGCGCTGCATCCATAGCCCGTGGCGCGGTAGCCAGCGAGGCCCCAGCGTACCCAGCAGCAGTAGCGGTATCCCCATGCCGGTGGCCAAGGCGTAGAGTACGGCCGCCCCCAGCAGTTGATCACCGCTTTGTGCCACATAGAGCAGGGCGCCAGAGAGGGGAGCCGTGGTACAGGGGGAGCAGACCAGGGCGGAAATGGCCCCCATGGTGAAAACGCCGGGCAGGGAGCCGCTGCCTGAGCGGCCAGCCAACTGATGCAGGCGCAACTGCAGATTGGATGGCAGTTGCAGCTCGAAGAGGCCAAACATGGCGGCGGCCAGCACTATGAAGAGCAGGCTGAAGAGGCCGAGTATCAGAGGGTGTTGCAGCCAGGCTTGCAAGCTGGCACCCAGCGAGGCCACGGCCAACCCCACCAGGGTATAGGTGAGGGCCATGCCCTGTATGTAGGCCAGGGAGAGGGCCAGGGAACGCCCCAAACCTAGCTTGCCACGCCCCAATATGATAGCGCTGAGAATGGGGTACATGGGGAGTACGCAGGGGGTAAAGGCCAGTCCCACTCCGAAGAGCAGGAAGAGCCCGGCAGCCGCCCAGATGCCGGAGTTCAGCGCCTGCTCAACTCTGTTGCTAGCCGTCTGGCTTGTGCTGTCGGTACGGATTTCCTGGTTGGCAGCTTCATGCTTCTCCCCAGCGCCTCTGGCCTCGGGTTGGCGGGCTAAGGGATCCAGAGCCAGCGTCTTGCTCACAGGTGGATAACAGAGCCCCTCGGTACAACCCTGATAGCTGAGGGTCAAGTGGGCTCCATCAGGTACGCTAAGCAGAGGTATGGTGAAGGCAAGCTCGTGATAGAAGACCTGGGTTGAGCCGAAGAACTCATCTTCATGGGCCTCACCAGGCGGCAGTTTCACCTGGCCCAACTGGCCGGCACTCAGGCGCCAGCTCAATTTGTCGCGGTAGAGGTAGTAGCCATCGGCCAGCGTCAGTTGCACCCTTAGGTTGTGGCCCTCTTGTCGGGTCTGCAGAACAAATGCCTGTTCAGCGGGGAGATAACGGGGCTTGGCTGGGGTGAGTCCCAGATCGCCGAGTAGGGTGTCGGCAGAGGGGGGCGCGGCAGAGGAGGGGGCGGCCTGGAGTGTCAGACTCCAGCCCGACACAAACAGGGCCATGAGTACGAGCAGCCAAGCTCCCCAGCGAGGGGCCTGGCGAAGCAGGATCGGGTTCATAGGGTTACATCATTTAGCCAGTTGAGATAATCCTCATCGGCCAGCACGACTGGCAGGCCGATGATCTCGGGGACCTCATAGGGGTGATGGGCCCGGATAAAGGTGCGCAGAGGTTCGAACAGTTCGTGGCGGGTCTTGATCACCAGTTGAACTTCGCTCCCCTTCTCTATCTTCCCCTGCCAGCTATAAACCGAGAGTACGGGGTTGATGAGGTTGACGCAGGCGGCCAGGCGGGCCTCGACTATCTGGCTGGCCAGCAGAGTGGCGACCCCGTGATTCGGGCTGGTACAGAGTACGACGAGAGCTTGGGGCATGGGGCTTTCTCCGCTGTATGGCTGCCGCGATGGGGCATGCTCCAGGCTAATATACCCAGGGTGGTAAGAGAAATCACTCATGCTTGTGCACAATGAGGGATTGTCTGAGTCTCATTTTTGGGGTTATGCACTGTGCGGAGCGACTTTGTCTCTGAGTACCTTGCGCTTTGGTGGTCGAGCGCTTGAAACTTGACCGGCCAGACCCCATATCCTCATGATAGGGTCGAATCCGACTGATTACTGAGGTAACTATGGGTAAGTTTTTTTTGGGTTTACTGGGGCTCTTCTTCTTGGAGATCTGGGTACTCATCAAGGTCGGTTCTAGCATCGGTGCCCTCACTACGCTGATCCTGATGGTGGTAGCCGCCCTACTCGGTGGACAACTGGTGCGTAGCCAGGGGGTCGCCACCTTGATCTCCATGCGCAACCGAATGCAGCAGGGGGAGGCTCCGGCTGGCGACATGTTGCAGGGGCTCTGGCTTGCGGTGGCGGGCTTCTTATTTATCTTCCCGGGATTTGTCAGCGATATTGTGGCTCTGCTGCTACTGCAACCTGCGGTCCGCCGTCTGCTGACACTCTGGCTGCTCAAACAGTCATTTATCAAGATGCAGGCTCATGGCGCGGCGTTTACCTCCACGACTTACTCTCAAGCAGAAAAAAATGTGTTTGGGGAAGAGATCTCCGATATGAGGGGGCAAACCTCAACGCAGAACTCTAACGAGTCTGGCTCTGCCAAGCCCAAAGGGACCACCATAGAGGGCGAGTTTGAGCGCAAGGAGTAGTGACTGACATCTTTATGGCCCCCTTGGGGCCATAAATTTTTTTTTCACCCCCCTTGAAGTGGTCAAAAGTGCCCCCAGATAGGGGGAGAACCCAATTTCCAATTCGGCCTCTGCTGGCCGCGTTTAAGGTAACAACACTCATTAGGAGAGTTATCGATGAAAATCCGTCCATTACATGACCGCGTCATCATCAAGCGCACCGAAGTCGAATCCAAATCTGCTGGCGGTATCGTTCTGACTGGCTCTGCTGCCCAGAAGTCCACCCGCGGTGAGGTTCTGGCCGTGGGTACGGGTCGTATCCTGGACAATGGTGAAGTGAAGCCGATGGCCGTCAAGGTTGGTGATCAGGTGATCTTCAACGAAGGTTACAACGTCAAGACTGAGAAGCTGGATGGTCAGGAAGTGCTGATCCTCTCCGAAACTGACATCCTGGCTATCGTAGAAGCCTAAACCCCAGGGGTTGGCTCTTTACCTTTAACTCTTAAGATTTAAGGATTCTAAGACATGGCTGCAAAAGACGTACTGTTTGGTAACGATGCTCGTGTGAAGATGCTCGAAGGCGTTAACGTACTGGCTAATGCCGTAAAAGTGACCCTGGGCCCGAAAGGCCGTAACGTGGTGCTGGACAAGTCCTACGGTGCTCCGCTCATCACCAAAGACGGTGTGACCGTTGCCAAAGAGATCGAGCTGGAAGACAAGTTCCAGAACATGGGCGCGCAAATGGTCAAGGAAGTCGCTTCCCAGGCCAACGATGCCGCCGGTGACGGTACCACCACCGCCACTGTACTGGCTCAAGCCATCGTCACCGAAGGTCTGAAGGCCGTTGCTGCCGGCATGAACCCGATGGATCTGAAGCGCGGTATCGACAAGGCTGTGGTTGCCGCTGTCGAAGAGCTCAAGGCGCTCTCCGTTCCTTGTGCCGACACCAAGGCTGTGGCCCAGGTAGGTACCATCTCCGCCAACTCCGATGCCACCGTTGGTAACCTCATCGCCGAAGCGATGGAAAAGGTGGGCCGTGATGGCGTCATCACAGTTGAAGATGGCACTGGTCTGCACGACGAGCTGGATCTGGTTGAAGGTATGCAGTTTGACCGTGGCTACCTGTCACCCTACTTCGTCAACAAGCCGGAAACTGGCGCCGTTGAACTCGAAGATCCCTTCATCCTGCTGGTGGACAAGAAGATCTCCAACATCCGTGAAATCCTGCCTGTGCTCGAAGGCGTGGCCAAGGCCGGTAAGCCGCTGGTGCTGGTGGCTGAAGACGTGGAAGGCGAAGCCCTGGCGACTCTGGTGGTCAACACCATGCGCGGTATCGTCAAGGTTGCTGCGGTCAAGGCTCCAGGCTTTGGCGATCGTCGCAAGGCCATGCTGCAAGATATCGCCATCCTGACTGCCGGTACTGTCATCTCCGAAGAGATCGGTATGGAGCTGGAGAAGGCCACTCTGGAAGATCTGGGCCGTGCCAAGCGTGTGGTCATCACCAAGGACAACACCACCATCATAGATGGTGCCGGTGAAGTCTCTGCCATCGAATCCCGTGTTGCCCAAATTCGTCAACAGATCGAAGAGTCCACCTCTGATTACGACAAAGAGAAGCTGCAAGAGCGCGTAGCCAAGCTGGCTGGCGGTGTTGCGGTGATCAAGGTTGGCGCTGCTACCGAAGTCGCGATGAAAGAGAAGAAGGCCCGCGTTGACGACGCCCTGCATGCTACTCGTGCTGCGGTCGAAGAGGGTGTGGTTGCTGGTGGTGGTGTTGCCCTGGTGCGTGTCGCTGCCAAGCTGGCCGACCTCAAGGGTGACAACGAAGATCAGACCGTCGGTATCCGTGTTGCCCTGCGCTCCATGGAAGCTCCGCTGCGTCAGATCGTTGCCAACGCCGGTGAAGAGCCCTCTGTCGTGGCTAACCGCGTCCGTGAAGGCGAAGGTAACTTCGGTTACAACGCTGCCACCGAAGTCTACGGTGACATGCTGGAGATGGGTATCCTGGATCCGACCAAGGTGACTCGCTCTGCCCTGCAGTTCGCGGCTTCCGTAGCTGGTCTGATGCTGACCACCGAGTGCATGGTCACCGACCTGCCGAAGAAGGATGCCCCTGCAGCCCCGGATATGGGCGGCATGGGTGGCATGGGCGGCATGATGTAATTCGCTAGCTCAGGCTAACTTGTTGAAAAAGGCCGGTTTTTACCGGCCTTTTTTATTGCCAACGAGCCAGTATTTTCGTCAGTTCGCCACTGGCCTGGAGTCGATTCATGGCCTGCTGGATGCGCTGCGAGACGTCGTCTGGGAAATGCAGGCCAGCGGCCAGATAGACCCCTGTCGATGCACCTATGCTGGCCCCTTCCTGTAAGAGTGCAGTGGGATAACCCATTTTTTTCCAGTGATAGCGCACGATAAGATCAGAATCGGCAATGGTATCGAAGCGTTTGTGATACAGCTTGCGAAGATTGTTTTCGGCATCAATGGATCCCGTATCCAGCCGAGTGATCCCAGCATGCTGTAGCACGTCGATCAGGGCATGTCCTCTCACAACACCGATTTTCACTAATTTTGCCTCATCCATGGCGCTTAGAGGGGCTGGTCTCAGGTAGGAGTAGAAGCGTGATTGGGTGAAAAATAATCTGGCTAGCCAGTTAAAGCGGGTTTCCCTTGAGGGGGTGCGGGAAAAAGGGATGATGGCGGAGAGCGGATTGCTTTGGCGCTGGATCATCTCCTGAGCCCTAAGCCAGGGGACATCGAAATGAAAACGGAATTGAGGCGCCCCATGGCGGCTGGCCGCCTGCAGGATTTCTACCGCTAACCCGGTCGCTTTTCCCTGCTCGATGCCGCAATAAGGCATGGCCTCTAGTGCATAGACCTCAATCGTTTCGGCATTGATCGGATGGCTTGCCACAATTACTAGGCTAAGCAGCAGATGGCGTAATAATTGTGCCGAATACATGGCCGCTTTTCCGATCCGTGGGACTCTTGTTCAACAGTAGCTGGGAATGGTCATCCCATCAAACAGAATGCTCAGGGCGATTTCGGTCCATGTCATCATACCCAGGGTGAGCATGGGTCTTGCCCGGGGGACGGCGCAAGTCACAAGCTGCAAGACCGTATTGCAGATCCCGCGATTTACACTCATACGCCTCGGGTGCATAGTAATCCATCACCGAAATGCTATAGGAAACATATGGATATGTTACATGCCATCTCGACTCCGGCTCGCAAGCTGGATAGGCAAGACTTCAAGACTCTCTCTTTGGCAGCCTTGGGCGGGGCGCTGGAGTTTTATGACTTCATCATTTTTGTCTTCTTCGCCGTGGTAGTTGGTAACCTCTTTTTCCCGCCTGATATTCCCGATTGGCTGCGCCAGTTCCAGACCTTTGGCATCTTTGCCGCCGGTTATCTGGCTCGCCCACTGGGTGGCATCATCATGGCGCACTTTGGTGACAAGATCGGCCGTAAGCGTATGTTTACACTGAGTATCTTTTTGATGGCTGTCCCCACGCTACTCATAGGCCTGCTACCTACCTATGCCACGCTCGGTATTGCGGCTCCCGTGCTCTTGCTGGGGTTGCGCATACTGCAAGGGGCGGCAATTGGGGGAGAAGTGCCCGGAGCCTGGGTCTTTGTGGCCGAGCATGTGCCAGCATCGCGGGTGGGGTTGGCGTGTGGCATCCTCACCTCAGGGCTGACGGCCGGTATCTTGCTTGGTTCGCTGGTGGCGACCCTTATCAATACCCAGCTTGCGCCAGAGCAGGTCACGCAGTGGGGTTGGCGCACCGCCTTCTTGCTGGGAGGCGTGTTTGGCATCATCGCCATGTATCTGCGTCGCTGGCTTCATGAGACCCCCGTCTTTGCCGAGATGCAGGCACGCAAGGCATTGGCTGCCGAGATGCCGCTTAAGGCTGTGTTGCGTGAGCACAAGGTATCGGTAGTGGTCTCCATGCTGTTGACCTGGTTGCTCTCGGCCGGGATAGTGGTGGTTATTCTGATGAGCCCCACCTACCTGCAGAAGGTCTATTCCATCTCCGCCCCCGAGGCGCTGGAGGCCAACTCGCTGGCCATAGTCGCTCTGACTCTCGGTTGCATAGTGGCAGGACGGCTGATCGATGCCGTGGGAAGCGGCTGGACGTTTATCTGCGGCTCGCTGGCGCTGGCCTTGAGCACCTGGAACTTCTATAGCGGTTTACAGAGTGGCACTGCCACTCTGCTGCCGGACTATGCCTTGGCGGGTTTTTGCGTAGGCATAGTCGGGGCTGTGCCCTATGTGATGGTCAACGCTTTCCCGGCGCCAGTACGCTTCACCGGGCTCTCCTTCTCCTACAACGTGGCCTATGCCCTGTTTGGTGGTCTGACTCCTATGCTGGTTACCCTGGGTCTGCAGCAGGATGTGCTGGCTCCGGCCTACTATGTGGTGAGCCTCTGTGGCTTGGGGCTGGTAGTCGGTCTCTACTTGCTGGGGCGGCAGCGAGCCTACACCCGGTTGGCGGTGCAGAGCATTTAATGGTTCAAGGTGAAAACAAGGAGCCCAAGTGGGCTCCTTGGCTTTTAGAGGGGATGAATCTGCTAGTGGCTATGGCTGCTGGGGTCTACCCGGCTTCGCGTCACTATGGCGCCATTTTGCATCAGTTCCAAGGTGTGCTGGTTGCCAACCAGGGACTGGTGTTCGCGGCTGCCATCGGCATTGTTCCAGTCATGCCAGCTGACCCAGTAGGCGATGGCGGGGTAGTTGGCTAATACCTGAGCGTAGCTGCGGGTGTCGAAGCTGCCTGCCGTGGCGGCCTTGCCGGCTATGGTGGGGCCATATTCGCCCATCCCCAGGGGTTTGCCGAACTGGCGGTAGCTCTGGTAATCATCTATGGAGAGGGTGTCGTCATAACGGGTTCCGGCAACCACATCCACGTAGTCGCTGCCTGGGTAGCACCAACCCACCGGCTTGATGCCATAGCTTTCGTCTGTGGTCATTGGGCCGCGATTGGGGGAATAGACCCAGAGCAGGTTGTGTAGCCCCTTCTCTTGGGTGAAGTAGCGATACATCTGCTGCCACACCTGGATGTAGCCACTGCAACTTTGCGGTTCACTGCTGATCCCCCACCAGAACCAGCTACCGTTCATCTCCTGCATCGGTCGCCATAAGACGACCACTCCCGCCGCCTGTAGCTCCTGGAGTGCCGTAGCAATGCGATCCAGTTTTCTCTGCCAGATGGGTTGGATCTGTGTGCCTGTCGTGACCAGATCGGTCAGTTTTACCTGGTTCATGTCCCCACCATAGGTGCGGGTGAGATCGCCGCCACCAGGATGGTTACTCAAGTCACTCTCATCATTCCACCAGGGGTTATTGGGGCTCCAGTTGATGGTGATGAGGCCGCCCGCTTGCCAGTGTTCGATCAACTTCTGGTTGGCATTGGCCAACTGTTCCGGGGTGAAGATGGCATCGTATTCGTAGTCCAGACCGAGCAGGGCCGGCGCCTCGCCTGTCTGTTGCTCCAGTGCCGCTATCAGGGCTGCATAACCTACTGGGCCGCTGTTATTGAGGATTTGATCCCCATGTCCGCTATTTTGACCAGCTAACACCCCTGGCAGGGTATCGTTGCTAAGGTCTGCCAGATAGCGCATGACGGCCTGAGTGGTAGGGGTGGCAGCCGGATCGCTAGTTTTGGCTGTGGCTGTGCTCGATACCGGGGGATCTATGATGGTGGTGGTGGAATCATCTCCGCCACCGCAGCCACTCATGTGTACTGCAACGCTACTCATAGCCAGTAAGAGGGGAAGGGTTCGATAGCAGAGGGTTTGGGTGGGCATGACAGCTCCTTGGCCGGTCTTGATTTATGTGTGCGTTAGTCTGCGCCACCCCTAGTGCAAAGACTCATTGAACGCTCACAAAATGCGCTATTACTGCGCCATGAGGGAACGCTATCGAGGATCACCAGGGGGGGGCACCATTTTCTTGGGCAAAAACTGCCCTTGGTTTATAATCCGCGGCCATATTCCTAGTGTCATAGTCAGTTAGCGGGACGGTTTCATGTCTGAGTTCCTGAACGAGGTGGGCAAACGCCGCACCTTCGCCATCATTTCGCACCCCGATGCGGGTAAGACCACCATCACAGAGAAAGTGTTGCTGTTCGGAAACGCCATCCAGCGGGCCGGTACCGTCAAGGGCCGTGGCTCGGGGCAACATGCCAAGTCCGACTGGATGGAGATGGAAAAGGAGCGGGGCATCTCGGTCACCACTTCAGTGATGCAGTTCCCCTATAACGACAGCCTGGTTAACCTGCTGGATACCCCGGGTCACGAAGACTTCTCCGAAGACACCTACCGTACCCTGACGGCGGTGGACTGCTGTCTGATGGTCATCGATGCCGCCAAGGGGGTTGAAGATCGTACCCGCAAGCTGATGGAAGTGACCCGTCTGCGCGACACCCCCATCCTCACCTTCATGAACAAGCTGGACCGTGAAATCCGCGATCCCATGGAGCTGCTCGATGAGGTGGAGAACGAGCTGAAGATCCTCTGCTCACCCATCACCTGGCCCATTGGCTGTGGCAAGCTGTTCAAGGGGGTTTATCACCTCTACAAGGACGAGATCTATCTCTACCAGTCTGGCCAGGGCCACACCATTCAGGAGAAGCGGGTCATCAAGGGGCTGGACAATCCCGAGCTGGACAAGGCGGTGGGCGAGGATCTGATAGGCCAGTTGCGCGAGGAGCTGGAGCTGGTGCAGGGCGCCTCCCACCAGTTCGATCAGCAAGCTTTCCTCAAGGGCGAGATGACCCCTGTCTTCTTCGGTACTGCGCTGGGTAACTTCGGTGTGGATCATATGCTCGACGGCCTGACCGAGTGGGCGCCAGCGCCCATGCCGCGGGAAACCGACAGCCGCACTGTCGAGGCGAGCGAAGAGAAGTTCTCCGGCTTCGTCTTCAAGATCCAGGCAAACATGGACCCCAAGCACCGAGATCGTATCGCCTTCATGCGCGTGGTCTCCGGCAAGTACGAGAAGGGGATGAAGATGCGCCATGTGCGCCTGGGCAAGGATGTGAACATCTCCGATGCGGTCACCTTCATGGCTGGCGACCGGGAGCAGGCCGAAGAGGCCTATCCGGGGGATATTATCGGTCTGCACAACCACGGTACCATACAGATAGGGGATACCTTCACCCAGGGTGAGAACATGCGTTTCACCGGCATCCCTAACTTTGCGCCGGAACTGTTCCGCCGCATCCGTCTGCGCGATCCGTTGAAACAGAAGCAGTTGCTCAAGGGACTGGTGCAGCTCTCAGAGGAGGGGGCGGTGCAGGTGTTCCGTCCTATCGAGAACAACGATCTCATCGTTGGTGCGGTCGGGGTGCTGCAGTTTGATGTGGTGGTCTCGCGCCTCAAGAGCGAGTATGGCGTCGAGGCCCTCTACGAGCCCATCAACGTCAGCACGGCGCGCTGGGTGGAGTGCAAGGATCCCAAGAAGCTGGATGAGTTCGAGCGCAAGTGTGCCATCAACCTGGCGCTGGATGGCGGCGATAACCTCACCTATATCGCCCCCACCATGGTCAACCTCAACCTGACCATGGAGCGTCACCCGGATGTGGTGTTCCACAAGACCCGTGAGCATTGATCTGCGTCTGCCGAGATGCTGAGAAGTAAGAGGGCGGCCTTCGGGCTGCCCTTCTTTTTTGTGCCAATTGATAAAAAAATCAAAATTTGCCCTGTCCCACGGTTTGGACTCATTGGTGTAACAATATCCGTAAATCCTATGTAAAGATGGGTGAGGGTGGTGATAGTCCGTAAAAGCCGGTGATTATTATGCTTACACCCACTTCCGTCACAGGCCAACATCTTTAACCCATACCCTTGGGTGGGATTAGAGCATGGAAGCGTGACCTGACTTGAACATGACATGGAGTGTTTTTTAGATGCACAAGCCACTATTGACCTTGAGCTTGCTGGCATTGGCCATACAAGCACATGCTGGTCCAATTCGCCCGGTTGTCACGGCCACCCCAGAGGCTGGCCGTTATACCTCGGCACAGAATGTAAAGTTGAACGTTGGCAGCCCCTCTACTGTGGTTTATTTCACCACGGATGGTTCGCTTCCTAGCAAGAGTTCACCTCGTTATCAGGGAGAGGCCATTCAGGTTGTTGATCGCACCTCTACGGGCAATGACATGCTGATCCGTACGCTCACTTATGATGCGAATGGAAATGGGGCTCGCCACACGTTTGCCTATTTGATCAAAGGTGATAACACCGCGCCTGTTGTCACGGCGAGTGTTCCAGCCGGTAGCTATCCGGTAGAGCAGAGTATCACCCTGAGTGTCACCGATGATCAGGACAAGGC
>JBOFBS010000334.1:0-2955 GCA_051645725.1 Aeromonadaceae bacterium
CTCAACACATCGCATTATTATGCGCCATCTCCCGCTTACTTCCGGCCTTGACTGCTATTACTTACTAATCGGCACCGCCTCTTGAAAAGTGGCGGATCATGACCCCATCTTAGCCGTAACTGTTTAGAAAGAGGGTGAGCAGGATGAGCAGTGAAAACGAACATTCAGATCAACAAAAACGCGATGCAACCGGCCTGATTGTCTCGGGGCAAGAGAGACCGACCCAGCTTTATGTGATCCCTGTCTATGGTCGTCCCTTTCTCCCCTCCCAGATACTGCCGGTGCAACTCAAGGTTGAGCCCTGGAGCCATACCATAGAGCGGGTGGTCAATACGCCTCACAAGATGGTGGCGCTCTTCCGCATTGCCGATGATAAAGACAAGGATCTGCCGCTTCAGGAGATCACACCCAAGACGGGTTGTGCGGTTCGTCTGCTGCAGGCCAGCTCCAGCCCCAGTGAGCTGCAGTTTGTGGCTGAGGGCATTGAGCGGGTTGAGATAGTCAACTGGCTGACCCATAAACCGCCCTACCTGGTTGAGGTGCGATACCCAGATGAGCAGAGTGCGGTGCCTGAACTGGAAACCGAGATCAAGGCGTATGCCATGGCTTTGATCAGTGCCATCAAGGAGTTGCTGCCCATCAACCCGCTCTACAGCGAGGAGTTGAAGCAGTATCTCAACCGCTTTAATCCCAATGATCCATCACCTTTAGCCGATTGCGGTGCGGCCATCACCACCTCATCCGGCGATGAGCTACAGGATATTCTCGATACCCCGGCCCTGTTACCACGCCTCAAAAAGGTGCTCTCTTTGCTGAAAAAAGAGATCGAAGTGGCCAAGCTGCAAGATCAGATACGCGATGAGGTGGATCGCAATATCAACGACAGGCAGCGGGAGTTCTTCCTCCGCGAGCAGCTTAAAGTGATCCAAAAAGAGCTGGGGTTAGCCAAAGATGATAAAACCGCGGAAGTGGAAACCTTTCGCGAGCGCATGGCTGACAAACAGATCCCAGAGGCTGTGCAACAGCGCTTCGATGAAGAGCTGAAAAAGTTGCAGATCCTGGAGTCGGGCTCTCCGGAATACGCCGTTACACGCAACTATCTGGATTGGATCAGTCAGGTGCCCTGGGGTATTTACCATCAGGACAAAGTGGATCTGAAGCGCTCGCGCAAGATACTGGATCGGGATCATGATGGGCTGGATGACGTAAAACAGCGCATCATAGAGTTTCTGGCGGTGGGGGCCTATAAGAGCGACATCAGCGGGGCCATCATGTTGCTGGTTGGCCCACCGGGTGTAGGTAAAACCTCCATAGGCCACTCCATTGCCGATGCGCTCGGGCGCCCCTTCTACCGCTTCAGTGTCGGCGGCATGCGAGATGAAGCCGAGATCAAGGGGCACAGACGCACCTATATCGGGGCCATGCCGGGCAAGCTGGTTCAGGCATTGAAAGAGTCCAAGGTGATGAACCCTGTGATCATGCTCGATGAGATAGACAAACTGGGAGCGAGTCATCAAGGGGACCCTGCATCGGCGCTGCTTGAAACCCTGGATCCGGAGCAGAACATCAACTTCCTGGATCACTATCTGGATCTGCGGCTGGATCTCTCCAAGTGCCTGTTTATCTGCACGGCCAATACGCTGGACTCCATCCCCTCTCCTCTGCTTGACCGGATGGATGTGATCCGGCTTTCCGGTTATCTGCCACAGGAGAAGTTGGCGATTGCCAAGCACCATCTGTGGCCGCGGCAACTTGAACGTGCCGGCGTGAGCAAAGGACAGATCAAGATCAGCGATGGTGCCATCAAAGGCATTATCGATGGTTATGCCCGTGAGGCCGGGGTGCGAAATCTGGAAAAACAACTGGCCAAGATAGTGCGCAAATCAGTGGTGACCCTACTGGAGGGAAAGAGCGAAAAACTGGCCATCAAGGCTGGTGATCTGGAGCCCTTGCTGGGAAACCCGGTATTTCGCAAGGAGCGAGCCCTGGCCGGGGTCGGTATAGTCACAGGGCTGGCCTGGACAGCACTGGGTGGGGCCACGCTGCCGGTGGAGGCCACCTTGGTTCATCAGCAAAGCAGAGGGCTCAAGCTTACTGGCCAACTAGGTGATGTGATGCGTGAGTCGGCTGAGTTGGCCTATAGCTATCTGAGTGCAAACCTGAAAAACTTCCATACCGATAGCCACTACTTTGATCAGGCCATGATCCACCTGCATGTTCCAGAGGGCGCCACGCCAAAGGATGGGCCCAGTGCGGGTATCACAATGGCTAGCGCCCTGCTCTCCCTGGCGTTGGGAGTCGCACCCATCAAAGGGGTCGCCATGACGGGTGAATTAACCCTGACCGGCCACATTCTGGCTATCGGCGGTGTCAGAGAGAAGGTCATAGCGGCCAAACGTCAGGGCATTCATCAACTGATTGTGCCTGAGGCCAATCGAGGTGACGTGGAGGAGTTGCCTGAGAATGTGCGCGAAGGGGTTAGCTTCCACTTTGCCTCTCATTATAAGGAGGTCGCAAAATTGCTCTTTCCTGAGCATAACTAAGGAGCCAAATCGCCCTCTGTTCACTATGCTTAGGGACAGCAAGCCCACGTATTCAAGGTGACCACGCGATGGCCGCGAGTTTAACTAACCCGGCCATGTGTCCGACCTCGACATGATGATGGAGTCATTATGAAAGTTCGCAAAGGACATTGTCGCGTATTGGGGGCGACACTGGAGGGCGATGGCGTCAACTTTGCCATCTGGGCTCGTCTGGCCAGTGGTGTCGAGTTGCTGCTCTTTCGCTCTGCCGATGATGTGCAACCCAAGGTGATCCGCCTCTCCCCTTTGCAAAATCGTACCGCCTATTATTGGCACGTCTTTGTAGAGGACATAGGTGACGGGCAACTCTATGGCTGGCGCATCAATGGGCCCTGGCGCCCCTATGAGGGGACACGATTTGACCCGGAAAAGG
>JBOFBS010000335.1:0-2244 GCA_051645725.1 Aeromonadaceae bacterium
CTGTTTGTCATCGACATGAAACGCCACAAGCTGCTCTATCACACCTGGGTCAGCCATGGCCGCAACTCGGGTGAGCTGGCCGCAGAACGCTTTTCCAACCAGCTCAACTCCCGGCAAAGCTCCCTCGGTGTCTATCGCACCGCAGAAACCTATCTGGGCAAGCATGGCTACTCCCTGCGGCTGGACGGGCTCAGCCCCGGCAAGAACAGCAATGCCCGCAAACGCGCCATTGTGGTGCATGGCGCCACCTATGCCAGCCCGACCCATTTGCGCAAATATGACAAGCTGGGCCGCAGCTGGGGTTGCCCGGCCCTGCCCAAGGAGCAGGCCAGAGCCATCATAGATACCATCAAGGGTGGCAGCGTCATCTACGCCCATGGCTAGCGGGCACGGCAGCAGAAAACGCAAGGCCAGCAATCGCTGGCCTTGTTTGTTACGCTTTTCACGCTAAACGGGGCGCGTTATTGGCGCACCACCAGTACCGGGCAGGGTGCATGACGCACCACGGATTCCGCGACACTGCCTACCAGCAGATGGCTGATGCCGGAGCGGCCGTGACTGCCCATCACGATCAGCTCCACCTCATCATCCTTGGCTTGAATCACGATCTCGTCGGCGGCGCGGCCAAAGCGAATATCAAAGGTGGCAGGGATCGGCAGCGTCGCCACCAGCTCTTTGAGCTGGGCTTTGGCCTGACGCTCCATCTCGTGGGTGATCTCGACTGCCGTCATATGCAGGATTTTGTAGCTGTCAAAACCGTGCAGTTGATCGACCACGTGGATCAGCTTGAGCTGGGCCTGATGGCTCTGCGCCATGAATACGGCATAGTCGAGTACCGCACGGGACATTTGGGAAAAATCGACCGGACAGAGCAGCGTTTTGATCGATGGCATAATGCAGTCTCCTCTCCTGATTGGGGCACTATTGAATCTTTTCATGATCATAACAACCCGACCGAAAATAACCCTCGACCCTGTCGCAAAATGGAGATGCGAGAATTTTTCTACGTCCTGTCACGATCAATGCCATGGTATAAAGTAGGGTATCCGTTTTCCCTTTGCCCCAACGAGACCAGCGCTGACCATGTTACGCATCTGTCTGTTACTCTGTTGTTTGTGCACGGTGGTTAATTGCCGGGCAGATTCTATTGAGGTTTATTGCGATGACTGGCCAGGCTTTTGCCAACAAGATGGCAAAGGCATTTATCTCGATCTGGTTCGCGCCATCTACCAACCCCACGGTTATCAGGTAACCCCCCATATCGTGCCCTATAAACGTGCTCTCGCTGTGATTGCCAAAAAAGGAGGCGATATGGCGATGGGGGTATACCGCGATGAGGTCTCCGGTGTCCGACAACCTCGCTATCCCGCATCAGCGGATGACCTGACCGTGTTCATGCTCAAAAAATGGCAGCCAAAGTGGCAGGGAGAAAAAAGCCTGCAGGGACAATCTGTGGTATGGCGACGGGGCTGGGCATTCGACAAATACATTGCAGTCACCATGCAGTGGCATGAAATCGATAGCGATGAGATGGCTCTGCAACTGCTCGGCAAAGAGCGCTATCGCTATTACCTGACTGCCGGCGTGCTCTATGCGAATGAGGACATTCCACCCAACCTGCATCGCGCCTTCCTGCGCTGGATCCCGACCTACCCCATCTTTGCCGACACACCCCAGGGCAACCGGATGTTACAACTCTGGGATAAGGGGATGGTTGAATTGATCCGTAGCGGGACTCTGGCTGACATCTATAAGCACTATCAGCTCTATGACTACTACCAAGGGTTTATCAGGGAACTGGAACAGAAAGCCGCCGCCAGCCCGACACCTGAATGATAGCCCTGAGCTAATTACCCCCCCCTCATCCTCTTCCCCAAGCGATCATAGAGGATCACATTGACCGAAGCGGCCAGATTCATGCAGCCTTGAGTCGGCACATAGACCACATCTTTCACCGCCCCGTAGAGCGCGGGATCGAGCGTGCCATCCTCCGGCCCGAAGATATAAAAGGCGCGCTCAGGGTGGACATAGTCGGGGAGCGGCGTGGCGCCGTCGATCAAATCGACCACCACAGGCACGCATCCCTTCGGGATAAACGCCATCAGGTCATCCACCCCGAGCAGCGGGATCTTCTCCACCATCTGCTTGGTATCGGTGGCAAAGCGGCGCGCCAGCTCGAAGCGGTTGCCGGTGTAGTAGACCTCGTCCACCCCGTAGCAGCCCGCAGCCCGCATCACGGAGCCG
>JBOFBS010000336.1:0-3519 GCA_051645725.1 Aeromonadaceae bacterium
TAGGATTTATCTGAACCGCCTTAGCAGAGTATTCAATATTATCACGGCGATTTGTGCGTCAAATCAAACAGCACCGGATTAAAGTAACTTTGGGTGAATAAAATCAGGGTGGAGGCGGGAATGAAATCGGTGCACGGTCAGGATGACCGTAAAAGGGAGCGTCACGCATGGACGGCGTGTGGCTCCCGGCCGATGGAGAGCAGCCTGTAACTCGGAGTTTTCCCGGCAGTCGGCATAAACCCGAGCCAGGGGTTAAGGGGGCAGGGCCTTTTGCCCCCTTGCCGCCCCGCCAACGGCAGGTTGGCAAATCGACCAAGCTGACCAAGGCGGAAGCGAACCAATCCGAGTCGGGATTTGAGATAAGAAAGCGAGAGTGGAACATCGTTCCAAGATGATGACTGTTATAGGGCATCATCTGCAGCCCCCGGTCGGGATTGACTCGCACCGTCCATGGCGCTCGCCCTGCGGGCTGCCGTTGGCAGTCCAAAATGGCTATCCTGCCATTTTGTCGAACCAGGGTTCGAACCCAATCCTCCCATCACCGGATAAATGAAAAGAGCCCTATCTTTCGATAGGGCTCTTTTCATTGATATGGCGGTGAGGGAGGGATGATGCGCTATCGCGCCCCCTGCGGGCCATCGCTACGCGATCTTGTCTCGCTGCGCTCGGCTCGAACCCACGAGGGCTCTCACCCTCCCTCTGCGGGAATTGCAGATACAAAAAAAGCCGCATTGCTGCAGCTCTTCTTTCAAGATGGCGGTGAGGGAGGGATTCGAACCCTCGATACGTTGCCGTATACACACTTTCCAGGCGTGCTCCTTCAGCCACTCGGACACCTCACCGTTGTTGAACTCTTGTTTAGGCGTGAGTTCATCACCTTTTAACCGTGCTGTGAGGTGGCTGCGTCGCACGCCATGCGTGCTCTTTTCATCGTCTGCTTCGCAGACTGGGCAGCCACTCGGACACCTCACCGTTTTTGAACTCTTGTTTAAGGCGTGAGTTCGTCACCTTGGTTGTTCAGTCCTTTGCAGCAGTGCTTACGACCTTGCCGTGAGGACGGGCGCAATTTAGAAGAATCCCCTGTTCGGGTCAAGGGATTTTTCCCATTAGACTGCTGATTGCTTGCAATATCATCAGCACAGATTATCTGGCCAGGATCGAAGCCCGCTCCACGGCCTCTTCCAGGGTCGGAGCGAACTCTATCTTGCCTGGCACAGCTTGGAAATTGGCCCGAGCCAAGGTGCGTAAGGGCTGAAACTGCACCTCAGCCACCAGCAACGGAATGTCAGCCTTGCGTAGATCATCGCAGAAGTGTTCAAACCCGGCCAAGCCCCCCGCATCCAGCACAGAGACGCCATCTAGCATCAGCACCAGACCTCGCTTGCCCTGCAATCGACTCTGTAACTCGGCAAATACATGTTCGGCCGCGGCAAAAAACAGGGGACCTGTGATCTTCAGCAGCAACCACTCAGCAGGACTGGTATGGCTCCATCTCTTGTGGTTGGCCAGATCTGAAATCACCGTCATCTTGGACATTTCACGCATAAAGAGCAAAGAGGCCAGCACTATGCCAAAAGTAATGGCTACTACCATGTCAAACAAGACGGTCAACGCGATGCAAAGCAGCATGACCATCACATCGCCTTTGGGCGCTTTGCGCAGCAGTTGCCACACCTTATGGGCTTCACTCATGTTCCAGGCCACCATCAATAGCAAGGCCGCCATGGCAGAGAGCGGCAACCAGGAGAGCCAAGGGGCTAGCAGCACAATCGCCAGCAGCACCACCAACCCATGGATGATAGCCGCAACAGGAGAGGTTGCCCCAGCACGCACGTTAGCCGCCGAGCGCGCGATGGCGGCCGTGGCTGTGATCCCCCCAAAGAAGGGGGCAATCAGGTTACCTATCCCCTGCCCTAACAGCTCGCCGTTGGAGTGATGCCGAGTACCTGTCATGCCATCTAACACCACGGCACATAAAAGCGACTCTATCGCCCCCAACATGGCCATGGAAAACGCCGCCACCAGCAGTTTCTCGATAGTGATCAAATCCCAGACTACTGGCTGACCATCCGGACCTGGCAGGTTCCAAGGCAGCTCAAACGCAGGAAGCAAAGAGGGAATGCCGTGCCCAAGCTGGCCATCAGGCTGCAGATAGCTGAATCGGCTACCAATGGTGGCAACCTCTTCTCCGGTTATCCCAACCAGGGCAGCCACGGCCATCCCAATCAACACGGCAGGAAGGTGCCCAGGCAGACGCAGCTTCAACCTGGGCCAGAGGATCAAGGTAGCCAGTGTTACCCCTCCCACCAGCGTGTCACCCCAATGCATGGAGGGTAAGGCCTGCACAATGACCTCAATCTTTTGATGAAACTTTTCCGGCATCTGGGCAATTTCTAACCCGAAGAACTCTTTGAGCTGGAGAATGGCAATCACGATGCCAATCCCCATGGTGAAGCCCAGTGTCACTTGCAAGGGAATGTAGCCAATCAGTCGCCCTAAACGTCCAACGGCCATCAACACCAGTATGAGCCCGGAAAAGAGCGTCGCCACCAGCAAGCCCGCCAGCCCAAACTGCTCAGAAACGGGGAAGAGAATAACGACAAAAGCGGCCGTGGGCCCAGAGACGCTAAATCGTGAACCGCCGCTGATGGCAATGGCGATGCCCGCTATTACGGCCGTGTACAAGCCATGCTGGGGGGGGACCCCACTGGCCATGGCCAACGCCATCGCCAGCGGTATGGCGATGATGCCGACTGTCACTCCCGCTGTCAGGTCGCGGAGCAGGCGCTGCCAGGAGTAAGGCTCAGTAAAACAGGCATCGCGTAGCGCGCTACCCCACTTTATACGATTGCGTTGAGCTAACGAATGCATAACCACCTCAATGCGAGCATAAACGAGCAGATATTGAGTGTGACTATATCAAAAAAGAACATTGTCGCTTGGATTGAGATCAATTGGCTCGTTTATTTTCGTATTGATGCCTGTTTGTCGAAATCGCTCATGAGTGAACGCGCACAACCTACCCCACTCCCGAACGATTCAACGAACGAGGCAAGAGAAGCGCCAAGATTCACGTAACGAGAGGCAAAAGAGTGAGGAGTAAGGTGTGAGGAGATTTAAATGGAAACGCTTGCATCATACAGATCACAGAACAACCAGCGTTCGATGAATAAAGGTGAGCTCACTTGATCTATCACCAGAATTTTCCACTTCGCTAACGATAGAGTAGTCAATATAAAGAAGAGTTGGCCTCTTATGGCGGCCAACAAGGGCTAGGTGAGGGACGCGCCTTGGCTCGCCTCACCTACAGTGGATCGCATCATTAGCCGCGCCAAAAAGGCTTGTGGCTTTCGCAGTAGCGATCAGACTCAGTAAGTCCAATGTCTTTAAGCAGATACGGCGGTAATTCGGCAAGTTCACGGCGTGTTCTTACTCGCTCAAGCCATGTCAACACCAGGCTCTTGCTGCGTTGTAACACACTGGTATGGGCATGACTCTCTGTTGAGGTATGGGCTGTAT
>JBOFBS010000337.1:0-7836 GCA_051645725.1 Aeromonadaceae bacterium
CTGTGAAATTCCCTATGACATTCTCGATGATCTCTCCGGCAAGATGCCAAAGCTGCGCCAGCAGATCATGCGGCTCATGAGTCACGAGATAATGGGCGATCAAGAGATGATACTGTTACTCTCCAAGAAAAATGCCGAAGAGCGACTGGCGGCCTTCTTGTACAATCTCTCCACCCGTTTTGCCGAGCGAGGCTTTTCAGCCCGCGAATTCCGCCTCTCCATGACCCGTGGTGACATCGGCAACTATCTGGGGCTCACGGTCGAAACCATCAGCCGCCTGCTGGGCCGTTTCCAAAAACTGGAGCTTATCAAGGTAAAGGGTAAATACGTCACCATACTGAATAACCAATCCCTCGCCGAGCTGGCCGGAATGCCCTCCTGCCCAGCGTGCTGAGCCATTGCACGGCCTGACAATGCGTAAATTGTTGGCCGTGCTCATACTTTCTCCCCCTTTTTAAGCTAACCTAGTCTCAAGTGAACTCTGATGTTCGAGGGGATATCATGATCAAATACCGCAATCTTCTGGTTGTCATTGATCCAAATATGGACGCTCAACCTGCACTCTATCGGGCCGTGGAAATTGCTCGTTTGCAGGATACTGCGACCATCAAACTCTTCATGCCGATTTACGATTTCTCATACGAGATCACCTCCATTCTCTCCTCCGAAGAGCGAGAGGAGATGCGTGAAGGGGTGATATCCCAACGCCAGGAGTGGTTAGAAACCTTGATCCAGCCCTATCGCGATGAAGGGCTGCAGCTTGAACTCAAGGTCATCTGGCATGGCCGCCCCTTTGAGAGCATCTTGCAGGAGTGCCAGAACTTCCAGCACGATCTCATCATCAAGAGTGCCCATCACCACTCCTTGCTGGAAAGCTTCATCTTTACGCCCACCGACTGGCACCTGATCCGCAAGTCCCCCGTCCCCGTGTTGCTGGTAAAAGAGCATGGCTGGCCAGCCAATGGCAATATCCTGGTAGCCCTGAATTTCAGCAATGAGCCTGAGCAAAATGAACTCAACCTCAAACTGCTACGTGAGGCGAGCCAGGTCGCGCACCTGGTTAAGGCCAAATTGCATCTGGTCAATGCGGTGCCCGCTCCCGCAGTCAACATAGCCCTGGAGGTACCCGGCTTCACCCCCGAGATCTACAATGAAGCCATCCGCCAGCACCATGTCACCATGATGGCAGAGTTTGCCGCCGAGCATCATATTCCTGCCGAGCAGACTCATGTACTGGATGGGCTACCCGAAGATGTCTTACCCGAGCTGGCGCAACAGCTGGATGCCGAGCTGATCCTGCTCGGCAGTGTGGGGCGCACCGGCTGGTCTGCCGCTCTCATCGGCAACACGGCCGAGCAGGTGATAGATAGCCTCAACTGTGACCTCTTGGTACTGCGCGCCGCTCCCAGCCCTGCCGAGTAACCCCCTGCCCTTGCCGTCATCCGGGAGCTGGCTATAATAGCGGCCTATTTTCTCCCGGATGACCGCACCATGTCTGACGCACAGAACAGCAAACAGATCTACAACCTCAATAAACTGCAAAAGCGCCTGCGTCGCCATGTGGGTGAAGCCATTGTCGACTTCAACATGATTGAAGAGGGTGACAAGGTGATGGTCTGCCTCTCCGGTGGCAAGGACAGCTACAGCCTGCTGGATATACTGCTTAACCTGCAGGCCAGCGCCCCTATCCATTTTGATATCGTGGCCGTTAACCTGGATCAGAAGCAACCTGGCTTCCCCGAGCATGTGCTGCCCGAATATCTGGCCAGTTTGGGCATTCCCTACAAGATAGTGGAAGAGGATACCTACTCCATAGTCAAGGATAAGATACCGGAAGGCAAGACTACCTGCTCCCTCTGCTCTCGCCTGCGCCGTGGCATTCTTTACCGTACCGCAACCGAATTGGGCGCCACCAAGATTGCCTTGGGCCATCATAGAGATGACATTCTCGAGACCCTCTTCCTCAACATGTTCTTCGGCGGCAAGATGAAGTCCATGCCTCCAAAGCTGGTGAGCGACGATGGCAAGCACGTGGTGATCCGTCCCCTGGCCTACTGCAAGGAGAAGGATCTGATCCGCTACGCCGATTGGAAGGCCTTCCCCATCATTCCATGCAACCTCTGCGGCTCTCAGGAGAACCTGCAACGCCAGGCCATCAAGCAGATGCTACAGGAGTGGGACAAGCGCTTCCCTGGCCGGATCGAAACCATGTTCAAGTCACTGCAAGATGTGGTGCCAAGCCACCTGCTGGATCATAAGATCTTTGACTTCAAGAGCATTGACCGTCATAGCGGCATCATCAATGGCGGGGATATCGCCTTTGACAAGCCCGAGATCACGCCCCTGCCACAACTGGATATCGATGAGAGCGACAAGCTGGATATCATAGAGGTGAAGTGAGCGGCTGAGGCCACCACTTAAGTGCACCATAAAAAAGCCCGGGTCATGTGACCCGGGCTTTCTCATGTTAATGCCCATCAAGCAGAGAGGCGCTCCTCGCCACTGACATAACCAAACCCTCGCAACCCCACCACATGCACATGCTCGTGCTTGCCGTGAACTTTACGGATCAGTTTATAGGTAGTGCCCTTCTCAGGACTGATGTTCTCAGGTGCCGCTATGAGCAGCTGCATATCCTGCCGCTCACACAGCTCAAACAGTGTGGCGATGGACTTGGCATCCAGACGCGCCGCCTCATCGAGGAAGAGCAAACGGCAGGGCTGAATATCCTTGGCGCGCAAGCGCTTGGCATCCTCTTCCCAACTCTGCAGCACCATCAGCAAAATGGCCTGCCCCGTGCCTATCGCCTCACCCGTGGAGAGCGCACCGCTCTCGGCTCGCAACCATCCATCTACACCGCGCTGAACTTCGATCTCCAGCTCCAGGTAGTTACGGTAATCGAGCAGCGCTTCACCCAGCACCTGATGGCTGCGCTCACCCTGATCGATATGCGGATTGAGACGCTGGAACAGCTTGGCCATCGCCTCGGAGAAGGTGATCTCCCCATCGGCGAACAGATCCTGGTGCAGTGTCGCCTGATCGCCCAAGGCATTGAGCAGACGAGCATAGGCCTCGCGCACATTGACATTGAGCCGCACCCCGCGCACCTGACCAAAGGTGATATTTTGCAAGCCCTGGTTCAGCACCCGGATCCGGTTCTGCTCACGACGTATGATGTTGGTGATCTTGGCTGCCACCTCGGTAGAGCTCAAGGAGAGATGAGCCTCGCGCTGCTTGAGCTCATCGGCCAGACGGGAGAGTTCAATCTCCATCTCCTCAATCGCCTCCACCGGGTCGTCCGAGCGGATGATATCGTGGCGGATACGCTCCTTGAGGTAGCGATAGACCACCACATAGAAGCCAACCTTCTGCTCCGTGTTGCGATTGCCTTCGGAGAGGCGCAGTGCATCGCGCAGCTCCTCATCCTGAGCCACAGCCAGACGCAAAGCCCCCAGCGCCTTGTCCGACATGGATCGCAGTTCGTCAGCATCCAGGTAGGCCAGCTCACGGCGATTGAGTCGCTTCTCTACGTCGTTGTCCCGGGCCAGACGCAGCACCCGGTTCCAGCTCTGCTTGTGGTGAATGAGCAGCTTACGCGCCAGACGATAATCCTTGCCCTCATGGCCCAGCCGAGCCTGAATGCTGTCGATATCCCGACGACAAACCTGGAATTGCGCCTCGGCTTGTGTGCGACGAGAGCGGGTACGTACCAACTGCTCCTCCACATCACGCTTGTGCTGCCGAGCCTTCTCTTCCATATCCGGAGTGATGGTGAGCCCCATGGCCGCCAGCTCCTGCTCAAACTCGCCCAGGGTCTGTCGCTTGGCATCCACGCTGGAGTGCAGCGCCGTCTTTACCTGCATGGCTTCGGTGAAGCGGGTCTGGATCTGGGCCACAGAGCTGGTCAACTGACGTCGAGCCAGTTCGGCCTCTTCAAGCTTGGCCTTCAAACGCTCACTGATCTGGGAGGTTTGGCCCAGCATGGCTTCGGCATCCTGATAGGCAAAATGGCTACTCCGCGCCAGCAACTCATCCAGCGCAAAACTGCGTCGCCGCGCCTCGGTCAGCTGCTGTTCAGCCGCCTCATAACCCAGCTGCAACTCCTGCAGATTCTGCGGGTCTTCTCGCAGCAGATGGGCCTGAGCGGCCAGTTCATCCAGCCACTGCCCCTTGTGCCGTAAAAAGGTCTCCGCCTGCTGCAACGCTGCCAGCTCAGCTTGCGCCTGCTGTAACCGTTCTCCGTCATCGCCACCACTGAGCAGATGCAACAGGGGGCGCAAGCGCTGAATGAGAGCCAAGGCAGCCCGTGCCGACTCCTGATTGGCGCGATATTGCGCCTCCTGCTGCTGGCGCTCACCCTGGCTACTTTGTAGCTCACGCATCTTGGCTTGCAGCAACTCCAGCTCAGCCTCAGGATCGGCCTCAAAGGCAATACTCAGGTGTTCGGCAATAAACTGACTGAAGTGGTGGTAGGTACGACTGTGTTTTTGCTGCTCAAAGGCAGAACTTGCGTAGGCATCGATGAGAGCCTCACGCTCCTGCTCCAGCACCTCCACCCTCTGCTCACGGGCAGCACGACCAAAGAGCGGCACCTTGGGGAAACGGGAGTAACGCAGCTGACGATCGCTACTGCGCACCAGCAACGCCTGCTCCAGCTCGCGAGCGTCCTGCAGATCTTCATCGAAGGATTCCGGATTACCCTGGATGAGATAGATGTCATCCGGCAGATCCTCCAGACTCTTCAGCCTCTCTATGGCCACATCCAGATCGGCCACCACGATGGCGGCACGAGCCGGGCCATACAGGGCCGAATAATAGGGCGCATCCTCTATGCTGATGTCATCATAGACATCACACAACAGCACCCCATCCAGCTGCTCGGCGACACGAGAGAGACGCTCATCGACTTCGCCCCCTACATTTTGCAGACGGCGGATCTGGGCCTCCAGCTCCAGCTTGCGCTGCTGCAACCGATTCTTCTCGCCCTCGGCCTGGCGCTCCCGCTCCAGGGCCTTGTGCATCGCTTGCGAGACAGCCTGTGCATTTTCCAGTGGCTCGTCTGCCAGCTCACGCAACTTCTCGAGTTTCTCTTGAGCCACCAGCCAGGCTGGCGCCACCTTTTTCAGTTGCTCGATACGAGTGCGAGCCTGGATGAGCTGCTGCTCAACTTGAGCCCCCTGCTGACGACCACTCTCCAACAGCTCGGTCAAGGAGTCCAGACGGGCCTGCTGCTCTTCACTCACCCGCTCCAGACTCTCTTCGTCTTCGATCTGGATCTGGTAGTGACGCTGCAACTCCTGACTATGACGCTGTGCCAGCTGGCGTTGTTCACGCTCACGTTCCAAATCCCCCAGGGCACGCTGGATCTGGCTACTGCGCGCCAGCAGATCGCGCGACTGCTGGGCCTGGCGCAGCTGCTGCTGGGCTAGGTCCCAAGCCTGCTCACGTTCAACGCTCCCCGCTATCTTACCCAGCAGAGCCAGAGTCGACTCATACTGGCTGGCAGCCGCCTTAGCTAGATTGAGGCGCTGCTGCACGGCGAGCAGCGCATCGGTTAACTGGCGCTCCTGCTCCTTGAAGCGTCCCTGGTGATGAGCCACGGCTGTCACATCCAGATCGGGCAACTGGCAGAGCTCGCGGGCACTCTCCAGCGCCTTGATGGCCTGGCGATACTGAATGGCACGGGTCTGCTGGATATCCAGCGCCTGCTGATAATCAGCCAACTGGGTCTTGAGGCTATCCACCTCCCCTTCCGCCAGTTGCTTCTTCTGCTCCAGCTCCTGGCGCTGTTCACCCAACTCTTCGACCATGGCCAGCTGTTCTTCCAAGCGCATGGCCAGTTCGGTGACATCCTCCCGGTACTGTTCAATCTTTTTCCCCAGAGCCACCCCATTGATCACCTTGGCCAGCAGCTCGGAAGCCGCCTCCAACTCATCGGTCAGGTGCTTTTCCCGTGCCTGCATCTGCTCGGCCTCTTCAGCCAGGAAAATGGCACGCTGCTTCTCTTCGCGCAGCAGGCGGTGTTTATCCTGCAGTTGGCGACGTCCGGCTAGTGCCGCCTCGGAGAGGCGAGCCTTCTCCGTGCTGTTGCGCATGTAATCGGCCGCCACATAGTGGGTCGTCTCCGTGATGAGGTTACGGAAAAGATCCCGCTGAGACTGGGTCTCGTGGATAGCATCCAGCGTGCGGCGGTTCTCATAGATAGCCGCCTCCATATCCTGGAACGCCTTGCGTACCCCTGAGTTCTCGGGCAGCAAGTATTCACGCAGGGAGCGAGTGATAGAGGAGGAGATGCCGCCATACAGAGAAGCTTCGATCAGTCGATAGAAGCGCGCCCTGTCGCGTTGATCGCGCATCTTTTTCGGCAATATGCCGTACTCAAACATGAAGTTATGATAATCGGTCACCGAATTGAACTTGGCGACCTTCAAGGCACCCAGCTCGGCCGCCACCTTGCGCAGATCGGCAAAGGGGCGCACCTTAGCCTTGTCCCCCTCGATCTTCTCCAGCAGCAACTCGGTCGGCTGTATCCCCTCAGGAACCTCCAGCAAGGCAAAGGGAGTGATGTTGACCTTGTTATCCCGGTTTGCCACCTGCTCCAGATGAACACCAACCCAGATGCGCTGATCCCGAGAGTTCTGCACATCGATCAGTGAATAGCAGTGGCCCCGTTGCAGCTTGCCATACAGCCCCTTGTCACGACTGGCGCTCGAGCTACCGGCCTCTGTGGTGTTACGAAAATGGAGCAGCGTCTGATCGGGAATGAGGGCCGTGATGAGCGACGCCATGGTGGTGGATTTCCCCGCGCCATTCCCGCCCGAGAGCGTCGTTACCAGTTGGTCAAGTTCGAAGGTCCGGGCAAAGAAGCCGTTCCAGTTGACCATAGTCATTGATTTAAACTTACCGCGCATGGTTATACGTCCAGTCCCAATTGTTCTTCATCCAGCTCATCTTCACTCTCATCCAGCAGATGCTCGCTGGTCGGCAACTCGTCATCGTGCAAGATGGCCTCACCTTCACGGATCATGCGCAGTTGTACGGCGCGAGGATCCTCATCGCTGCGCACATCGGCGCCAAAACGGAACACCGCCTCGTTGACCCGAAACTTGTCGCCACTACCAACCGACACCACCATACCCAAGCGCTTGAGGCGGCGCAGGGAGGTGCGCATCTTCTCCAGCAGCTTTCGCTTATCCAGATCCGAGCCACCACTACGCTGGTTCACCATGCGCAGCAGTTGCTTATCATCAGCCAGGGTCAAGAGCTCCTCTTGCAGGTCGCTCAATGAGAAGAGCCCCTCATTGGCCAAGCGCTCCGGACTCAGATAGAGGTAGCAGAGCACCTTGCCCACCAGCATGTCGAGTTCGGAGAGCACCGAGGTGCCGATCTCGGAAGTCGAGCGTGGCCGCAAGTAGAAGAAACCCTCAGGCGCCTTGATGAGCTCGACCTGATAACGGCCATAAAAACGCTCCAGCTCATCGTGAAACTCCAGCAAGAAGGAGTGATTCTGCAAGTCCTCCGGGCTAATGTGCCGACCGCTGCGCAGCCAGGTATCCAGTTTGGGAAACAGCGGGTTGGCAATGGCCTGCGCCATGCGCAGCGCCAGTGGAAATTCAGTATTGATCAATGACATGGGCCTGTACCTTAGCTCCCGCTCCGTTGATAGGTTTCCATTTTGGCTGTTTGGCGCCGGTCAGCTCGGCCTCGGCATGGCCCAAGCGGATGGCGGCATCAATGAGCAAACGAGCCACATCGAAATGCTGATATTGGGGGTAACTGGTGAGGTAGTCGCGCAACACCTCCGCCATGTCCAGGGGCTTACCCTGCTCACGGAAG